>NZ_BAAHXT010000003.1:0-415926 GCF_054657935.1 Spirochaeta dissipatitropha
AATGCTCCAACCGCAGGACCAAATGCGCCAAGGCCAATCATTGGCATGGTCATTGAAGAAATCATAGTGTCACTTAATTGTAAAACACCAAGACCAGCTAAAACGAATGGCAACCAAAGCAGCCATGTCCATAAAAATGTAACCACAAAAAATCTGAAAGGGAATTTTTCACTCATTATTATCCTCCTGGGGTGAATGAATATTGTACACCGTAGAATCTTCCTGACCCAACGTTGTTGTACCGTGAATTTCATAACTATATCACTGTGATATAGTCAATCACATGGATATACATATATATATCACACAGATATAGTCAAGGGAAAAATCGAGTTTTTGTTTTATTAATGGAGATTTCTACAAATCAGTTCTTTTCAGTGAGGAATTCTATACATTCACGGCACCAATTGATTTGGGCCTCGCTTGTGTACATACCGTTTCTGACCGTAAAGAGCCATGCCGGTGAATAATTGCTGTCGGTTTTAAGTTGTTCAAGTTGGGATTGCACTTTTTTATAATCAATCATAAGCTTTTTATGCCGCTCTATTTCGGCTTCCAAATGGTTGACCATTGAATCTTTTTTATCTGCGGGCAGGAAAAAGAGTTTTAAAAGCAGTTCTTTTCTGTATTTTGGTGGTTCGGCTTCCTGGTTAAGCCAGGTTGTAAACGCTCCCTTGCCTTTTTCGGTAATAGAATATACTTTCCGATCCGGGCCGGTTTCCGATGCTTCCAGACTGGAAGTAACCATTCCCTGCTCTTGAAGTTTGGCTAGAACAGGATAAATATGCCCGTAGTTCTCCTGCCAAAAATACCTCAAACTTTCATCGGTACTTTTCTTAATATCATATCCACTCATGGGCTTGTATTGTAAAAATCCGAGGATAACGTATTGAGTCTTGTTTTCTCTGACCAATAGTGCTTCCTTTTTGTCTCATTTCCGTTTGACTATACTATATCACATACTTATCCACAATATTTGCCTTTTCTTATTGCTTCAGAAAGGCATCAAGTTTACCAGACCATTCTGCCATGGTCACGGTTCTTCTTTTACGAGCCTTTCGTTCGGCATAATCAAGATACATGGTGACAATCTCGTTTAAATCCTTAATTTCTTCATCGTCCATGGCAAAACCCTTGATGATATACTCTTTCAGAATCGCCGTTGCCCAAATTCTGAACTGGGTAGCCTGTTTTGGACATTGTGGATACCCGCCAGTTGTCCGAAGTTGCGAAGCGACGTAGGACAGCTGGCGGGCGTGCCCGCCGCCCAGTTTTATTTGTGCCACTGCATGACAAGCTCATTTTCTCCTGTCTCATTGTCATTTGCTTCTGAAATTACAGAAAAACCTTTTGATGTATAGAATTCTACACTCTTTATATTTTTTGAAAAAACTTTTAACTGTAGAGTATTTCGAATACTCATTGCATGATTTAATAATAAAGATCCAATACCTTTCCCCTGGAATTCAGATTTCACGAATATCGCAGCAAGATAATCATCTAATAATGAAACAAAACCTAAAATATCCTTCCCATCTGTTGCTTGATATGTTTCAGACATTGGTATGTATTTATTGCTCATTTGATCTTTATTTTCTTTCCAATAATTGCAGGGAATAAAGCTATGAGCTTTAAGAGACACTTCATACCAGATCTCTACTATTTGAGGAATATCTTTTTCTGTAATTTCTTTTATTTTAATTTCTCTCATTTAGGGTTTCCTCATAAATAAAAGTGGACATAACGTTCCGCGAGTACCCGAAGTTGGCGACCAACGGGAGTCAATTTGGGCGGAGCGAAGCGTAGCCGGGTACTCGCTGTTAGACGACGTATTCGACGTTTCAGTTTCAACCTAAGAAAGTACATGGATGTACTTTCTCACACTTTACATTTCATCTTTTAGTATTAATGCAACCATTTTTTTAACACTATCATATTCCTTAATAGGTTTCACCCATTGTAGTTTTGCAAATTCCTCAAACATACCGTACTCTGTTTCATTTTGATTTATTATAGGATAAAAATTGACAGATTGGAGTCGTGGAATAACAGCTGATAGTTCATGACCAATGCTTCGAGGGGAAGTTAAATCCGCAATAACAAATTTAGACATATTGGCTAATGTCATTACGGTCTCGGTTAAATTTCTGGATGCAGGTTTTTTGAAATCAAACATAACAGGAATGAAATCAGACTTTCGCAATATGTCTCGAATTTCATCCAATATAGCTTTTCTATCTGGCGAGAAATTACCCAAGATTAAGACTACTTTTGAAGTAATTGTATCAATGACATCTCTTAATTTCTTGTTGTTAATTATTAAGTAGAGAAATTGAGCTAATTCAATATTATCTACTTTAATCTGTGGTTGGTCTTCATTTGTGATAATTAAGTCTTTCTGTTCAGCATTCTCAAGGCTTAAATCCCATGAAGAAATTCCGTATACAAAACAACCTTGAATTGTTGAATCTGAAAAATCATTATTTATGAAGCTGATATGTTCAAGCTTTGTATTCTTAAATGTTGATCCTGAAAAGGAAGTATCCTGTGCAGAGCAATACGATAAATCTGAATCGATGAATGAACAATTATGAAATGAAGCTGAACCAATTTTTGTTACCCGCATTCTAACCTCATTAAATGTGCAGGATTCAAAATATGCATCAACAAGATCTGCAAAATTAATTTGTGAACCATTAAAATTGCACCTTGTATAAAAACCATTTCGTAAAGAAACACCATGAAGATCTGTATTAGAAAAATTGCAATTTTCAAAGTTTGGAAGATTATATATTTCCTTTGGATTTGGAAACTTATCTGAAAATGTTATATCTCTAAGACTCGGAGAAAGTCCTGGGTTTTCATTTCTCCATGAGTTCCAGTTTTCAATTCCACTCTGTAAGATTTTTATATGTTCTTCGCTTGCCATTATATTTCCTTTCCTCCTGAGCCATGGATGGCGAAGATTTATTAAAACATTGTCGAATATGTCGTCTAACTCCCCAACACACGCCACCTTGCGTATATTTCCGTTGTATCCACACACCAACAACTATACATAATACCACTGCAAACCTGCATCCACCAGTAAAGCAAGTGCCCTCTGCTTCGTGTATCCTGCCGCAGCGGACTTTTTTACGCAGTTATGCTCCCCGGATCCTGGTTCTCAATACAAAGACAGGCATCACTCCCACCGGCTTTTCTATCTGTTACCAACAGTATTATCTAATCGATGTATTATAGCAAACAATATGTTTACAAAATCCATATTGTATACAAATCCCTGGCGGCTTCTTCCGATCAGGTTCATTCATGCGCGCTAACGGCAGCAGCGGGAATGTCTTGCGTGAGGGACAGGAGGGGTGCGTAAGCAGCCGGTGGACTGGTTTGTGTGCTACGGGTTTTCCTGGTTCTGTGAGGGCAGTCCATCGGCCGAAGCTCCGGATGGCCCGACCCCGGCGGGGTGTCGCGGTGAGAGTAGTACCCTACTTTGGGCTTCCGTCGGGGGCACGCCCGGATCAATTTCCTGAGCAAATTACAGAAATATTGGCATTTTCGCGGAATTACCGGGTTCTTTGCTCTACAATTGTAGTATGGGTCCTAGGGTGACCTGACGGGATAGTAATGACGAAAACAAGACTATTGTATATAGATGATGAGAAGATCAATCTGCTGGCCTTTCGGGCTCAGTTCAGGCGCTGGTTCGAGGTGTTCTGTGCCCATAGTGCGGAGTCTGCCCGGGAGATTCTTGCGCAGCAATCCATAGACTTTGTGTTCAGCGATCAGCGTATGCCGCAGGTGAGCGGTACTGAATTGCTGGACTGGGTCAGGAATCAGCAACCGGGGGCCAGGCGTGTTATTATCTCCGGGTTCATTGAAGATACGCGGATTCAGGAGGGGCTGCGCAACGGGCTGGTTCAGGCAGCGATCGAGAAGCCGTATCGGGTTCCCGAGATTATTCGTTTTATTGAAGAGAATCAGCAGCCGGAGGATGAATCATGAAGATTTCTCGTCCTCTGGTACCGCTGGTTTCGGTGGTGTTTGCTGCATTGTTCATGCTTGCGGCGGTCAGCATTCATGCCGATTTTCATCAGCCGATTCGTGTGGGGGTGTATCAGAATCCGCCGAAGATATTCTCCCGTCCGGATGGGAGCATCGGCGGTCTGCACTATGAACTCATTCGTGAGATTGCCCGGGTGAACGGTTGGAACCTGGAATTTCATATAGATGAATGGGCCTTGCTTCTGGACAGAACCGCAGCCGGAGAGATCGATCTTTTAATGGATGTTGCATATTCCAGGCAGCGTGACGGTAATTTTACGCTGACCCGGGAAGATGTGTTCATGGACTGGGGAGCAATTTATACCAGAGAGAATATCGATATTCAGTCCCTGTTCGAGCTTGAGGGTCTGCACATTGTCGGCATGCAGAACGACATCCACCTGATTGGTGATCTTGGACTCCGTGCACTCAGAGAGGGTTTGGGAATCGATTTCATTCTGTCGGAGGTTCTTGATTATTCCAGTGCTTTTTCCATGCTCGAACAAGGCCAGGCTGATGCGGCAGTAGTCAACCGTCTGTTCGGTTCATCGCAGGCCAGGCACTACAACATTAACAGTACCCCTATCGCGGTAAACCCGATTGCTGTCCGCTATGCCCTCACTCCGGGAACAGAACGCTCGCAGCAGATTGCAGACCGGATCGATGAAGCCTTGATCAAGCTGAAAGCAGACCCCGACAGCAGTTATTACCGGATTATCGGACAGTATCTGGCAGGATTCACCGAGACGCAAAGCAGTATTCCCTTATGGGTCATTCTATTGATTGCAGTAATTTCACTGGCTTTGTTGATAGCGATTCTTACAACGATTTTTCTGGTTGTACAGATCCGCCTGCGGCACAGGGTGGAGTCTGATTTACGGGCAGCCAAACGTGAGGCAGAGTACGCCAACCGGTCCAAGAGCGTGTTTCTGGCAAATATGACCCATGAGATCCGGACCCCGATGAATGCAATTCTCGGTTATTCTGAACTGCTGCAGCGGGATAGCGCTCTCAGTGATGAACAGCGGCGCAGTCTGGAGGTTATCAACCGCAGCGGTGAGCATCTGCTGGGGCTGATCAATGAGGTCCTGGATATGTCCCGGATTGAAGCAGGAAAGATCGTATATGAGCCTTCTTCGGTCAATCTGCGGGAGGTGATCCGGCAGGTGGTCCAGTTCCTGCAGCCGGTCGCCAGCGAAAAAGGCCTGTCGCTTTTCTCTGATGTTTCAGATGATTTTCCGCAGCATCTTGTCAGCGATGAACAGAAAATCCGTCAGATTCTCATAAATCTGGTGAACAATGCAGTGAAGTATACTGCTGAAGGCACTATTACAATCAAGGCGAGCTATCGCTCGGAATCCGGTGGGCGTCCCTTTGCACGTGTGGTAGTTGAGGATACCGGCGGCGGCATTGCTGATCATGATCAACAGCGTATTTTCACCGCCTTCGAGCAGTCAGGGAATAATGAGGCCGGTACTGCTGGAGGTGTGGGGCTGGGGCTGGCGATTAGCCGCAAGTATGCCAGGCTGCTTGGGGGTGATATTCACCTGGACCGCAGTGATGATTCCGGTAGTGCCTTTTCGTTTTCATTCTCCGCTCCGGAGCCCGATGAAAACGCCAATAGCCGCAAACAGCTGAGTCTTTCCACCCGTGCGGTAGCTGAAATTACAGGTGTAAGCGCCAACTGTCTGCCGATCAAGGTTCTGATAGTCGATGACCGGGAAACCAACAGGGACATAGCACGCAAACTACTGGAACCCCTGGGTTTTACGATCCGCTGTGCGTCCGGGGGTAAGGAAGGTATTGAGGTGTTCCGGAAGTGGCAGCCTGACTGTATTCTCACCGATATCGTTATGCCGGAAGTCGACGGTATCGAGCTGGTAAAACAGATCCGGGCGCTGCCTGGAGGCCGGAGGGTCAAGATTGTAGCACTCACTGCCAGCGCTCTGGTGGAGGACAAGCAGGCTGTGCTTGATGCGGGAGCGGATGGCTTCATGTTCAAGCCCTACCGTATTACCCGCCTGCTGGAAACCCTTTCGATTCTCCTGGATATTACCTATGACTACTCCACTGCGTCTGAAGACAAGACCGGTTCGCGATCGGATTCGGATTCCTTGAAGAAGCCAGAAACTCTGCCGGATGAATTACGCAGCAGGATTATCAAGGAAGCTCGGCTGGGTAGCCGCAGCGGTATTCTTGCGGCATTGAGGGATGTGTCCCTGCAGTCGCCCGTAATAAGCAAACTAGCCGATGAATATCGCTTTGAAGAGATAATCTCATTTCTGTCAGCAGATCAGGAGGAAGACACATGAAAAGCAGCAGTCCACAGACAATCTTTATTGCCGATGATAACCCGGAAAACCTGAAGGTGCTCTCCGATATTCTGGAAGCCGAGGGCTACCGAACCCGGGCTTCATTGTCAGGCACTGCCATGCTTGAGAGCATTTCGCATGAGACCCCCGATCTGATTGTTCTGGATATCCATATGCCGGAGCATGACGGGTATGAAATCTGTCTTGAACTGAAAAAGAATCCAGCTACTGCAGAAATTCCGGTCATTTTCTGCAGTGCATTGAATGAGACCTTTAATATTGTACAGGCCTTTGAAGCTGGAGGGGTGGATTACATTACCAAGCCCTTTCGAACCCGGGAGGTTCTGGCACGGATCCGTACCCACATAGAATTGCGGGAAAAGCAGAGATCCCTGGAGCTTACCCTGCAGCAGCTTCAGGCGACGCAGCAGCATCTCATTCACAGCGAAAAGATGTCCAGCCTCGGCACGCTTCTGGCAGGCATTGCCCATGAAATCAACAACCCCGTCAATTATATTATCAACAGCAGCGAGGCCTTTGAAACCGACTTTGAAGATATTCTGCGCTTGCTGAGCATCTGTGATAACGAAACGCAATCTGAACAGCTTTCTGCAGTGAAGAATGAAATCGAGTATCCGCTGCTGCTGCAGGAAATGAGGGATCTTCTGCAGGGCATTCACTCGGGAGCGATTAAGATCCACGGGATTGTCAAATCGCTGCAGTCCCTGGCTGCTGACCCCTCGGAGACCAAGCAACACATTGATCCCGGCGAGGAAATACGGCGGGCACTGCTGATCATTGAACCGCAGCTTGATCATTCCATGCATCTGAGCACAGAAATTGATGAGCTGCCTGCCATTTATGCGCAGCCGGGTCGGCTGAGCCAGGCTGTGCTGCACATTGCCCATAACGCCTTGCTAGCGGTGCAGGCAAACCCGGAGAGTAAGACCCGAGAAATCAGAGTAACGGGGCGAGTGGAAGACGAGAAAATACGTATTAGCATAGCTGATTCAGGACCGGGGATTCCTGATGAGCATCTGCCGAAAGTCCTGGATCCATTTTACACGACACGTGAACCCGGTGAAGGCATCGGACTGGGGCTGACCATCAGTCACCAGATTATCAGCGATCTCGGGGGTAGCCTGCATATTGAAAGCGGTGGTGGTTTGGCTGGTGGCACCACGATTGTTATTTTTCTGCCGGTGGTCAGTTGATATAATCAGCGAAAAGTAGAAAGATGTTTGACTGATGAGACTACTTAAATACCTGATTCAATACCGCTTCCGGGATATGGGCGAATTGATTCGCAATGAAAAACGCGATCCGCTTCCATGTTCCGAAACTATGAAGGGAAAGCTGGTGCTAATTACCGGGGCTACGGCAGGCATCGGGCGTGAAACGGCTCTCTATTTTGCCGAGCGCGGGGCTGACCTGGTATGCATCAACCGGAATCCCGAAAAATCAGCGACACTGGAACAGGAACTGAAACAGCGATTCGGCTGTTCCGTTCAGAGTATCTGTACGGATTTCAGCTCACTGAATGATCTGAGGCTCTGCGCCCAAAGACTGCTGCAGCTGGATCGGCCTATTGATGTGCTGATCCACAATGCCGGGGTCTACTACACACGCAAAACCTACTCTCACGATGCTATAGAAATGGTTTTCCAGGTAAATCATCTTGCCCCATTTTTACTTACCTATCTCCTGATGGAGAAGCTGAAACAGGAAAACCGCGCACGGATAATCCTGGTCAACTCCGAAGGGCACCGCTTTGCGCTGTCAGGAGTTCATCTGAAAGATCTCGATTGGCGCTGGCATTTCTACACAGGCCTTAAAAGCTATGGAGCTTCAAAAACTGCTCAGCTGCTGACCATGATGAAATTCAGCGAGTATCTTGCAGACTCGCAGGTAACAATCAATGCAATGCATCCGGGAAACGTAGTGTCCGATATAGGAAATAACAACGGAAAGCTGTATCGATTCATGAAGGACAAGCTTGTTCTCTCTTCGGCGCGCGAACCCCGTATCTCGGCTCAGGCTATTTACTATCTGGCAGCCTCCAGTGAACTGGAGGCTGTTTCCGGGAAATTCTTTAATCTTACCAGAGAAGAGAAACCCGCTCCCCACGCTATAGACCGAAGTCAGGTCGAGAAGGTCTGGACCAGGAGTCTCGAGCTATGCACTCTGAACCAGAACAGCGACTGAATTGCATCAGCTGCTATGCAGAAAAAAGCTTGAACAGCAGGAAGAGAATCAGGCCATAATTGAACAGCGTCGAGACAATCATTCCACGGAGAATAGGCTTTTTGAGGTCCTCACCTTTCATAGTCTTGAATCCGCTGCGGTCCAGAAAATCCTGTATGAGCGGGTGCAGATCGGGTTCTTTCATGAGCTCTGTGCGCTTCATGTTCTGCTTGATAATAAAATGCTGACTGAAAGGAAATATGGCAGCACTTACCGGTGAGTCATTCCCGATGAGATCACTCATATAGCTGTTTTGTTGTATCTGCATCCTGTCCAGTGGAACTCGCAGGGCTTCTTTCATGAGTACTGGATCAAAAATCAAGCCAAAGGGCTTCGTACCGGGTTCCTTCAGTTTTCCACCGTAATCAACAGAAAGATTGCCCTCGATCCAGAGTTCTTCATCCAGAAGTGTCATCGTGCCGCTCTGGATCTCCGCTGTCAGAGAAAGCTCTTCTCCTGTGCTTCGACTCTTAACATCCACCACAACCTCCCCGTAGGGGGTGGTCGTGAAGACTGCTTTATCGCTGCTGTAGCCGCAAAATCCGTTTTTCGGATCATGACTGTTGGTGTTGGTTACGTAATCTGCAATAATCCAGGATAAAAGGCCGCTTTCTGTATGGCGGGCGATAATATACATTTCCAGACGCATTCCGATAAAAGCAGAGGTCCGGGCGGTAAAGGCACTGAAAATAATCAGTGGCTGTTTCTGCTCACCTTTGAAGAGCGAGGTCTCGGCCAGCTCATAACCTTCGGGAAGCATTGCCTGGGCTGTTTCAATATTCTTGATCCGATATGCCAGAAAAGTGCAGTAGGGATCGACAATAAAACCCATATAAGGAATTTTTTTGTTTCCTTTTTCCATAACCGCATCCTGGGCTCGCTTGGGAAGAATGCGATTAAAATCACCCAGAAAGCTGATAGCTGTGACATCCTCAGGTTTTGCCAGGGATTCGGTTTTCCGTACAAAGGATCGATATTCTTCTTTATTCATTCCGGTTTTGCCTCATTATTTAAGAATCAGGAGAATTAAAAGGATCAGGGAAATAATCGGAGAGCTAACTATGCCCGCCAGAAACAGTCTCCTGATTGATTTCGTAGAAAAGGTCTTGATGCTGCTCATCCCGGCCAGACGGTTATAGTGAAATATCAGATCATCGGTATTCCGGACATGAGTCCGGCATCCGGGACTGTCAGCTATATAGTGCTGGGTATACGGAAAGCACGCGATTTTCACTGGATTCTTGTCGGCGAAATCTGGTACCAGGGTATTCCGCGAGATTACAAAATCATCTACCGGCAGATCCATTGCAGCGCTCACTTCGGATGGATCAAAAATCACCGCAAAGGGATCGTCTCCACGTGCTGAAATGTTCTTCACATGAGCAATAGAGGTATTTCCCATAACCCATAACGGCTGATCGGGTTTTCTGAGCTTTCCGTTCTGCAGATTTCCTTTCAGCACCAGCTCCTTGTTGCTTCCATCATCCTTTATGTCCACATATACATCACCCTTTGAGTTGGTAGTGAATATTGCATTCTTACTGTTAGGATCTACAATTCCCTCGGAAGGAATAGCAATAATCGTATTACTGAGAATATCAAAAAATATCCAGGAGATTATGTCCGTCTCTTTATCACGGGCGATCAGGTATGATTCCAGCCGGACTCCCCAGAATGTGCTGCCCCGGGTATTCAGATTACCGATACCAAAATAGTAGTCAGGTTCATCACCTTCAAATACAGATGCCTTGATCAGTTCAAAGCGTTCCGGCAGCATTGCTCTGGCTTTATCGACATCTATCAGTTTAAAAAACAGAAACAGGCTGTATGGTTCAATGACGAAACCCATATAGGGCGTCTTTCGGGAAGTCCTGACCAACAGTTTCCTGAAAAGAGTGTTCGGCATAAGTTTTCTGAACCGCTGAAAGAAAAAAAGGTTGCATACTTCTGCCGGGTCTATGAGATCCTCTACGTTCCTGATAAATCTGTCTTCATTGGTAATTACAGCCATAATAATGATACCCTCTCTATCCATTCAAGAATGATACACAAAGCACGATAAAGCAAGCTGTTCCAGGATCTTTAATTATTGGAATAATCAACAGGAATCCCGTTGCCAAACTCACCCCGGTCAGCTACTATTTCCGACATGTCAGAACACACACAAAAAACCGATGAATCAGAGCTGTACCGTCAGGCCTCAGAACAGGCAGAGACCTTACTGCAGCAGTTATCAATAGAAGAGAAGATCTCCCTGACCGGCGGAGTGCGGGGGTTTTATATCCGCAGTATCCCATCACAAAATATTCCGGAAGTTCTCATGGCCGATGCCAGCTGCGGGGTCAACATTCGCGAGGACTGGCTTGGTGAGTCGGTAGAGATGCATATCAAGGAATCCGTGGCTTTTCCATGCCTGCTGCAGCTCGCAGCGACCTGGAACACCTCACTTGCCTATAATTACGCCCGCAGCATCGGTGAGGAATGCCGGGCTGCCGGGGTTGCCTTCCTGCTGGGACCGGGCATGAACATCTACCGGCACGCCCAGTGCGGCCGCAACTTCGAGTATTTAGGCGAAGATCCTTTCCTGGCAGCAAGCTTTATTAAAGAATATGTACCGGGGCTGCAGAGTACCGGCGTTGCAGCTACTCTCAAACATTTTATTGCCAACAACAGTGATTTCTTCCGCCGGCGCAGCAACTCTGTTGTCGATGACCGCAGTCTCCGCGAAATCTACATGCCTGCATTCGCAGCTGGTATCGAGGCTGGAGCGAAGGCCGTCATGACTGCCTACAATCTACTGAACGGGGAATGGTGCAGCCAGAGCAAGGAGCTGATTCAGAACATTTTACGCAAGGAGCTCGGCTTTCAGTGGCTTGTAATGACCGACTGGTGGGCAATCGAGGACTGTGAAAAAGCCGTGAAATCAGGGCTGGATATAGAAATGCCCGCCCGTGAAGTTCTGGGCGATATTGAAAACCTGCTTGCACAGGGAAAGATAGATGAACAGGACATCGACCGTATGGTCAAAAGCATTATTACCACCTGCATTGCCCTGGGATTCTACGATGAGAACTTCCGTCAGCCCGAAATGCTCGATCGCTTCGGCGATCATGAACAGGTAGCCATGCAGACCGCATCGGAGGGGATTGTACTGCTGAAAAATGACAGCGCTGTCCTGCCGTTGTCATCCGGTCAAAAGATTCTGGTGACCGGTCGCTTTGTGAACGAAACCGCAGCCGGGGGCGGGGCGGCATCCGTTCGGGGCTTTAACAATACAAGCCTGCTGCACGAACTCGAGCAGGAACTGGGTTCGGCGATCCGATATGTTGAGAATCCAGATGATAAGGAAATAGCCGCCGCGGATGTTGTGCTCCTGAGTACCGGAACCCTGGACAGCGAGGGCTGTGACCGTTCCTTTGAGCTGCCCGAAGCTGAAGAGGCTGTTATCCGTCGCACCGTGGGACTCAACCCGCGCACGGTCGTGCTGGTCAGTTCCGGCAGCGGCATTCGGATGACCGACTGGAACGACAAGGCAGCAGCAGTCATCTATGCCTGGTATGGCGGGCAGACCGGGAACCGGGCACTGGCCCGAGTAATCAGCGGTAAAATCAATCCATCGGGAAAACTTCCGATTACCATAGAACGCGATTTTTCCGACTCCCCGGGCTACGGCTACCTGCCCGAAGGTGAAGAGTTGTATCATGGCTGGAACGATGAAACCGAAAAAACCCACAAGGTATTTGATGTTCCCTACCGCGAAGGAATTCTGGTTGGATACCGCTGGTATGATACCAAAAAAATAGCACCGCTCTATCCCTTTGGCCATGGAGTGTCATATACCAGCTTCGAATACTCAAACCTGCGTATCTCCGCACCGCGCATCGGGCAGGAAGAATCGATTACCGTCGAGCTGGATGTCCGGAATACAGGATCTACTGACGGTGCTGAAATCGTTCAGGTATATGTCAGTGATTCCGAGTCGTCAGTACTGCGCCCGGACAAGGAACTGAAGGGTTTCAGCCGGCTGACCCTCGCAGCAGGAGAATCAGCAGGTGTCAGTGTAACACTCACACCCCGCAGCTTCGCTTTCTGGGACGAAAAATCCAGAAACTGGAAGGTCGAACCCGGTGAATTCAGGATTCTGGTCGGAGCATCCTCCCGCGACATCCGCCTGACAGGAATTGTCGAGGTAGTGTAGCTCGAGATTGCAGGGGCCCGGCGGCATGAGAACATCGGCCGGGCCGCCGATCAGGCCGATGACCCGCGCAGGATACCGTTGGGATGATGGCAGTATCAGCTCATGGAATGTCGTGAAATATAATCAAGCGCAGCGTGCATTAAAAAACCGGATCTGGTTTCGCGCTGCTTGCTTGCATAATTGTCTACCTTGGAAAGCACCTTTTCCGGTATCGTGATATTAATACGTTTTATGTTTTCCGACAGTTTATTCAGATCAACCTCACACAACATCCAGACATAATCCGGATTATTATGTGCGGCTTTCAGTTTCTGGATTGTAGATGGAGTAGGTATAATTTCATCATCCATAAGAATACCCTCGACATGGGTGAGAATAGCCTCCTCGGCATTGTTCACCGCATCGCCTAATGTAGAACCAGCAGAGAAACAGCCTGGTAGATCAGGTACAGTGACACCATAATCCGATGTTGGATCTTTCTCTATAAAAATAGGGTATCTCATCTGTTCTCCTTCCAGTCTATTCCAGCCTGCCTGAAAATACTCTTCGCTGTTCCAATGGGCAGTTTTGAAAAGTGATAACTGGACGGCAGCCACATCCAACTGCTATCTTTGCTGCATGCAGTATCAGAAACTCACGCGCGAGCTCGGACTCGGCGGATCAATTATAATCGGATTAGGCTCGGTGCTCGGCACCGGGGTATTTGTCAGTATTGCCATTACTGCCGGAATTGCCGGCAATGCCTTGCTGACCGCAGTTGTAATAGCCGGCATGATCGCAATCTGCAACGGTTTCTCGAGTGCGGGACTGGCAGCTGTCCATCCGGTTAGCGGTGGGAGTTATGAATACGGATATCGATTTCTTTTTCCGGCAGCCGGTTTCACCGCCGGCTGGATGTTTCTGCTTGCCAAGAGCGCTTCCGCTGCCACGGCCGGGCTCGGATTCGCCGGCTACGCATGGAGTGCTGTCACCGGTGCACCACCTCCCCAGGCCGCTGCCGCAGTCATGGCTGCCGGAATCATTCTGCTCTTCACCCTGATTGTCGCAGCCGGGGTGAGACGCAGTACCCGCCTCAATGCCATTATAGTCCTCATTACCGTTGGATCGCTCTTGTTCTTTATCGCCCTGGGCACAGTTTCCTGGTTGGGATCCGGCGCTGCCAGCGGCACAGTTACGGCTCTCGGCAACCCTCCCGGATCCGCCTCGATTCAGCTGAGCCTGCTGCCTCCGGGGGGTTCTGCAGCCCTGCTGCATGCCGTTGCCCTCATGTTTGTCGCTTTTACCGGATACGGGCGCATTGCAACCCTGGGTGAAGAAGTCAAAAACCCGCGCCGAACGATCCCCCGCGCAGTGCTTGCCACCCTGCTGCTGACCATGTTGCTCTACATCGGTGTTGCCATCAGCGGCTACATCCTGCCCGGCAGCGATGGAGGTTCCGCTGGAGCCAGCGCCGCCGGCTTGATTGCGGCCGATTCCACATCGGCATCCGAAGCCGCTGCTCTCACCGCCCCACTGGCCTTGCGGGCAGCAGAGTTCGCCGGTAGTCCCGGCAGATTGATTCTTTCGATTGCTGCTGTCACCGCTATGGCCGGGGTATTGCTGAATCTGATTCTCGGTCTCTCTCGCGTCCTGCTGGCCATGGGCCGCCGTGGTGATATGCCGCGATTCTTCTCCATCCTTGACCGCAGCGGAAAAACCCCGCTCCGTGCCGTCTGGGCCGTTGGAACTCTGGTTCTGCTGCTGACCCTGATCGGCGATGTCCGTACCACCTGGTCATTCAGCGCCTTCAGCGTCCTTGTCTACTATGCTATTACCAACGCTGCTGCCCTGCGAATCCCTCGTGAAACAGCCCTCTACCCGCGATGGATCTCCTGGCTTGGTCTGATCGGCTGTCTTGTTCCGGCATTTTTCGTGGATCCCGTCGTCTGGGCCATCGGTCTCGGCCTCCTGCTGAGCGGTCTGGCATGGTTTGCAATACGCCGAAGATTTATATAATAAGCTCTCACATCAATCAAGCAATTTTTCTGCGTTTTCACGAATATGTGTATAAAAGTCATGCAGCTTGTGCCAATGGCTGTGTAATGTATTCAGGGTTAGTACTGTCTGTTCAATGGTTTCGGGGTAGTCATGTGCCAGATTGTTCCGAAGATTACGGAAAAACTGCCAATCAGCAGCTGATGGCAGTACTCCGAGTTGTTCAAGACGATTGAGCATATCCAGAAAGGGTCGTGGTTGGGTATTCTGCTCCAGGATAGTATAGAGTGACGGTAACAGCCTGGTTCCAAGAGAGTCCTGCAGTTTCATAAAGCGATAGATGAATTGATCAATATGCTCAATCTGATCCTCACTGGTTTGTGCCATGATCACTTTACTCAAAGGAAAGAAGCTGCTCAGAAGAGCCTGACCTCTCTGCAGCCGTAGAATATGACTGTCACACTCCTGAACCGACGAACGTAAAGTCAGCAAAGCAGTTTGTATATCATCCATTAAACACCTCCCGGGTCAGCTCGATACCATGCTTTCGCGCCTGTTGTATAACAGGGCTGCTATCGACTTCTGATTCAGACTCATGCCCGTTTTCAGGTAAATGAGTGACAATCAGGTCGATTTTCTGGTCACCCAGCTGCTGCTGCATTTCCGATACCGCCTGCAGCTTTCGAATGAATGCAGTTTGATCATCAAGTGACGACTCCACCAGCAGATCAATATCACCACCTTTGGCTGAGTCATCAGTACGAGAACCAAACAGATAGACTCTGGCCTCCGCACCAAAAAACCTGTTGATTACCGTACAAATGCTGCGTTGCTGTTCTGTGTTCAAGCGCATGCTTGTATCCCTTTTTCATGAAAATCGAATTCCATGAATACTGATCTTATTGCAAAATACCACTTTGCATGAGCATTCGCAACTGGAACACCACCACCAGGCTTCTGGAGATGATTGAATCGATCTAAGCGCGTAACAGCTTCATCGGCTCGATAGCCCGAATCACCTCGGTGATCATGCCCGCCGCATCCTCAAGCTGATACTCCAGTGGACTGAAGTTTCCCTGACTGTCCAGTCGATCGAAACAGTCGGGAATCAGGACATAATCGCGGACATCGTACATCCGCAGCTCCCCCGCCACGCTTCGCAGATGCTTGGCACCCCAACCTACGGCCTTACTGGCCCCGTAGGAAACCATGCCCAATGGCTTGTAGCTCCACTCTTCAAAGAGATAGTCGATCGCATTCTTGATGCTCGCCGGATATGAGTGATTGTACTCTGGTAATACAAAGATAAAACCGTCAGCAGCTGCCACTCGCTGCGACCAGACCTTGGTGTGCTCGTTCATATACTGCTGCTGAACCATAGCTGCAGGTACCAGCTCATCCAGAAACGGCAAATTAATGTCTGCCAGATCAATCAGCTCAACTTCGACATTTCCGTCTGCTGCTGCAATCTCAAGCGCTATCGACTGCACCCACTCCGCAATAAGCATACCCAGCCTCTGCGGCCGGGTAGATGTTGTAATAATTACCAATTTATTCATATACACAAGATAGAGGATCAGAGGGAAAAGGCCAATACAAACTGGAATCCCCATGGATTTCTGTCACACAGTGTACAAGACCGGTGTCCGATATTTCCATTTCGCCCACAACCCGGAATCTGTAATCAGCTCAGCCATAAAATGACCCACCTGGCTCCTGCTGATAGTACCGGCATTGAATATCGGACTCCGCACTGGGGACGGACAGATATCGTATGGCTTCACCTCCTCATCACTGGTCAAGGTATCCGGCCGTACTGCAACCCACTCCAGGCTGCCAATTCTGTCACCGATTTCTTTTGTCAGGTGGTCAGCAGCTCTGACATTGTCTCTGTGAGGTGGTAAAAAAAGCTTCAGCAATGAAAAAATGATGCCTTCACCCAGAGAATTCCGTTCACCTGCTTTCACATTGGTATAGGCCGTTGTACTCATAAGAATCAGCCTTGCCATTTCATCAGCATTCATAATTTCACTGATTCTCCGAACGGTGTCATATACCAGGTCGCGTGGTTTTCCGAATATACCTTTCAGACTCAGATTATGACCAAGACATGAAACAGTGACAGCGCACCCTCGAACAAGGTCACGCAGCCGGGCATTTTCCAGTTCACAAACATCAGCCCGGACGATTTCTGCAAGCGAGTTCTCCAGGATATCCTCCGGCAGAATTGCTGATTCCCTTACAAGAAGACGTGTCTGGATTCCTCTGCTGATTAACTGCCTGACCAGCAGTCTGCCAGTAGCTCCGCTTGCACCCAGGATCAGAACTCTCATATAGCTCCTCCTTTTCCATTTTCAATCACCTTGTAATCAAAAACCTCGCCGATCGGAAGCTCAAAAGCATGGGCTATCCGGAAGGCCAGTTCAAGAGATGGAGAATACTTCCCTCCTTCAATCGCAATTACAGTCTGCCTGGATATCCCGGCCTTCTCTGCAAGCTGCTGCTGCGTCATTTCTCCAGCGAAGAAGCGAAGTCTACGAATATTATTACTTATCTCGAATTTTATAGCCACCTCAGACACCCCGCTTGTAGTAATAGAGCCTGGTACATCCATCCGAAATGCCTGCAATAAAAAAGGACACAAATACTATATTGATCATTATGAACGCCGGATATCCCAACAGCAGTGAGAACAGTGATGCGAAAAAGCCGATCACAGTAATAACGAAAGATACCCGCATCGACTTGAGCCCGATCAGTTTCGCCATTTCATCCTCTACCATATCCTGTTGAATGCTTTTTTCGATTTCCTCCTCACTGCACTGCCCGTTTGCAATGCTTTCCTTCACAGCTACCCCGATCGAAAAAAGTATGTGAAACAGAATCTCCAGCACAATTCCCGCTACAATTGCAATTCCAATAACTACCAGCATCAGCCGAGCCCAGGCCTGTAATTCATCCATAAGTAAACTGCCAGCCTGAAATCTGCTGACCACATACAGCAGATACATAATCAACAGAACAAGCCCTGAGAGTATCCGGGTAATAGTTCGTGCAACATGATATGACATTTTCATCCTCCTTGCCGGATGTAACACCCGACAAACTAAATGTAAAGCATATTATACATATAGTCAAGTTAAATTTACATTGACTGACTGCATGATGTGTCTTACTATTAAGCATATCCGGATACAAACACCTAATGGAGAAATCAGTGGAACACCTTCTGAGAGGTAAACAGATTCTTGTTGTCGATGACAATCCTGACAACCTTCTTCTTCTGGAGAGGGTACTGGATAAACATGGGTTCTCAGTCCGAACGGCTGGTGATGGCACTATCGCCCTTGAGGAAGTGAATAAAGAATATCCTGACCTTATTCTCCTGGATCTCCAAATGCCTGGAATCGATGGGTTTGAGGTTTGCAGAATTCTGAAAGAAGATGAGAAGACTGCAGTTATTCCTGTACTCATAATGTCCGCCGCTGACAGAATAGAGAACATTACCAGAGGATTTGAACTTGGTGCCGTAGATTTCATTTCCAAACCATTCCATAATCTTGAGGTACTTGCCAGGGTACGTACCCACCTCATGACACAGGCTGCCAATACAGAACTGCTGCACATGGCAAGGCAGAAAAGCCTGGAGTATCTGGTAATGGGTATAGCTCACGAGGTAAACACTCCCCTCGGAAATGCCATAACAGCTCTCAGTATTGCCGCCGAGGAACGCAGGCATGTGGAATCTATTCCCATGAATGCTGATTTTGCTTCTTCTATCAACCGAATAAATGAGGCTCATGGGATTCTGGAAAAAAGTCTTACTTCCATTAAATCCCTGGTTCAATCCCTGAATCAAATACACCCCGATACCATTGTTGAAGCCGAACAGAAAATCAGGGTTCTCGATATTATTGAACTGGTTCTCTCATCTACCGGGCATGCACTTGAAGAACTTTCATGCAGGGTAGAGGTAATGATTGACGAAGATCTTTCGCTTGGTGAACAGCACCGCTTCTTCCTTCAAATCATTACAAACCTGGTTGTAAATGTTATTGACCATGCATTTCCCGATGATATACCAGTCGATCAGAGAAGCATGGGAATAGAATGCAGCAAATCGTCCGGATCACTACTCCTTCGGGTTTCCGATACAGGCTGCGGAATCCCGGAAGAAATTTCAGACAACCTGTTTGATCCCTTTGTGACTACTAAACGCGGACAGAAAAAGACTGGCCTTGGTTTGTATATCGTAGCCAATGCAGCAGCGAGTGTAAAAGGAAGTGTCAGCTGGGAGAACAACGCGGGCAAAGGTACAGTTTTTACCGTCGGTTTTCCCCTCTCATAATCAGAGTAAATTACAGAATGATGGTAAAACGGGTGAAGGATCCCGGCTCGGATTCACACAGGATCTCTCCGTTGTGTCCCTCTACGATTATTTCCTGACTCATCCTTAGTCCCAGTCCTGTACCCTGGTCGCTTGGCTTGGTAGAGAAAAACGGAGTAAAGATCTTACTTCGATTTTCTGTAGAAATTCCAACGCCATTGTCTTCAATTGTAATAATTGTCTGGTGATTTTGATACTCTGTCTGGATCTTGAGCTCTGCAGAATAGGATGGATCGGTTTCTGCCTTATACCGCATCGCATCCAGGGCGTTGCTTATAAAATTCATGAAGGCCCTGTTAAGCTGAGAAGAGTTTCCGCGATATAGGGGGAGATTAGCAAACAACTGACTGAAAATTGAGAAGGAAAAGTCTGGATATTTACTTCGGTAACTATGATCTGCCAGATGCAGCTCCTCCTCCAGCATGGCATTTATATCACATTGTTCGATTATGCCTTTCTCTCCTCTGGCTTGCTTCAGAATTCCCGAAATAATAGCTATGGCATGACTGCTCTGGTTGTAGATGCTATTTGAACTGGACTGCAGCGCCCGAAGGATTTTGGTCACACGCTCCGATTTACCTGGGTCATTTGACGAGTTCATAGAGGTAAGAATGTCTTCAAGTTCCTCAAGACTTTCCCTGTCAAGCATTGCAAAATTGGTGATTGCATTCAGGGGATTTCTAAGCTCATGTGAAATTCCGGAGGTCAGTTCTCCCAGGGCTGCCATTTGTGAAGTCTGCATTATCTGCTGCCGTGCAGTGTGAAGATTATTCAAGGTAAATACAATATTCAACGCACCGCTGATTAACCCCGGAACAGTGCTGTATACACCTGGCATAACGCGGGAACCATACTCCAGCACAATGAATCCGTAATGCTCCTTGCGGAAAAACAGGGAGAACAGAACCTGCGTTCCTGCTGTTTGTTTATCAAAGATTCTGGATGGTGTAAATTCCATTGTATTGACGAGCGATTGCTCCGGACTCAGAGAAATTTCCCCTCTTTCATCGTACGCCAGAATTATCTTAACCTGGTCCGGTAAATTTGCATCCATATCCAGATTGTGAATACCCGAGGCATACAGAGCAACCGCACAGCGAGTAATGCCGAAATCCGGCAAATGCCGGAGGATATGACTGTTTAACATAGCCAAATTTGTAGACGAATTAATGAACTGTGAGAAATATTTGATCTGCAGCAGGACAGTTTTGAACTCATGCTCCCTGGCTGTATAACGCTTGAGCATATTTCGGGAAATCAGTCTGATTGCACGGTGAACCAGTTCATCAAAACGAGTAAAAACTGCTTCATTGTAGATTACATGGGAGTGAAATTCCTTGTGGATGAGCATTACAAACTTCTGCCAGAACTCCATCTGTACCTCGCCGGCACTCGATGCGACTATTGCCGTACGGAATTTCCTGACAAACCTGTGTTCAACAAGATCTGATTGAGCATCAAGAAAAAAAGCATCAACAAGATCATTGACTTCAGAACGATGTTCAGCAGGAATATCCCGGTAGTGAGAACTGTCAGCTGATAATTTCTCTTTCAGGGATCCTGCAAAATCAAGAAGAGATATTCTGACTTTCTTTTTGGGGAAAATAGACTGCATCCCGGTTATTTCAAAATGACATCCGCATGATTCCCGTATTACCAATGATGTAGGTATTACTTCTCGGTTGTTCAACTGCTTTCCTTCAATAAGATCCAGAACTCTTCGGGCCGCCATGCGCCCTTGAAGCTCCAGATTCTGATCGATTGTAGTCATTGAGGGGCTGTGGTACAGCAGATCAGTAGAATCATTGAATGAAACCAGGGCAACATCTTTTGGAACCGAATACCCCCTGAGATTCAGCATTTCACAGGCAGCCGCTGCCATTCCATCACTCAGAGCAAACACCGCATCGAACTCGACTTTTGGTTCATCGAGAAGGATCTCGATTGCCTGCCTGCCGGACAGATAGTTGAAATCTCCCGGAACCACAAGCAGGGGATCGTAGGCTATTCCATGTTCATTCAGAACCTCGCGATATGCCTGAAGCCGCAGATCTGCCTCATAGTTGTCGGACGGTCCGGTTATGCATGCTATCCTGCGGTACCCATGATGGACAATCAGGTGATCAAGCAGCTCCTTGATCCCCGACTTGTAATCGACCTCGACATATGAGCCCTGGTCCAGAGGAAAGGCTATTGCAGTACTGGGAATTGGAGAGAACCTATTGCAGAAATTCCTGAATTCTTCCATGGAAATCTCTCGGGATAAGTCTCCAAGAAAAATCAGACCATCGGTATTTCCGGGATTTGCCAGAGAATAGATACTATTCTCCCCGGAGCTCATCCGGTCAGAGTATGTGAGAGTACCCCCCACATATAAATCAAGGTTTGCCCCTGCTTGCTGAATAACAGCCCTGATTCCACTGAGGATATCCGAGTAGTAGGGAAATTCAATACTGTTGACGAAAAAGGCTATATTCATGCTTGGTTTAATTCTAGTTTATTCGGGTAAATACTGCAATGATCTTCAATAATTGGCCTTGTGTACGCTACCGAACAGACCAAAAAAACGGGAAAAACGTAACTTAAGAGCATATTATACACAGGAGGTAGAAATATGCCGTTATTTGAACTGATTTTACTGTTGGTGGTTATTGGGGTAGGTCTATGGTTAATAAATAGTTACGTACCGATGCAGGCCAATATCAAGAAGATTCTGAATGTGGTCGTGGTCATTATTGTTGTGTTGTTCCTTTTGAATGCCTTTGGAATTCTTGGTTCAGCCTCACGCTTCAGGATAGGATCATGGTAGAAAAGCCGCTCTAGAGGAGTACAATAATGAAAAAAGTTATTATAGGGCTGATTGTCAGCCTGTGTTTACCCATGTTAATCATGGTGATTCAGAACACAAGCTCCGTCCAGGCGCGCTTTCTCTGGTTTTCAGGTGAAGTGCCGATTATACTCCTATTAGTACTGAGCATAGTCGGCGGCTTCATCACAGGTTTACTCGTAATGCTCTACAACCCCCGTGAAAAAGCACCGGAGCCACCTAGAGCCTACACCGAGCGAACATATCAGAACTGAGTTCCCTGACTACCCGTCAAGTTTCTTACTCAGGAAGAATGTCAGCCCTTCAGCAGAATCCGGATCAGAACCTTTGTAGCCAAGCCGTTCATAAAGATGGCGGGCACCAGGATTGCGTCCGAGAACCTCGAGCGTGACCTTACTGCAGTTCAATCGTGCAGCCTCCTGCTCCACAGCATGCAGCAGGCTCCGGCCTATGCCACGCCCACGCCAGGGGGCTAACACCGCAAGATCATGAACATTTATAATCGGCCGGGCCTGAAAGGTCGCAAATCCCAGAAAGCAGATAGCCAGGCCGATAATTTCCCTGCCGTTCACAGCAAGAAATACCATGCTGGTCGGGGTAGATTTCAATCCCGGAACAATCTCCTGCAGTACAGAATCAGGAAGGGGTTCGCCCTGAAGATCCATGGCATATTCATTCAGTATATGAAGTATTGCCTGCACATGCAGAGGATTTTCCAGATCAGCTTTTCTGATTTCGGTGTTCCGACTGTCTTGAGCTACCGGGGCTGCCGTGTTACTCAGTTTCGCCAGCGGCTGAAGCAGTTTTTTCAGATCCGGACTTGCCTGATCTCCAAGCACATCAAGCAATCCCGCGGCAAGTGTTGACATCTCACTCCTGGCAGTACGTGCATGGGCTGCCATTGCAATACGTGCAAAATCTCCTGAGAGTAATCCCGCCAGTTTCCGTGCAGTGACTGCTGTCGGTGCAATTCTCATCAGATACATGCTCCGCGGCCGCATGGCAATTCCAAGATTTGACAGCCCTTTCAGGCCTTGTGTAATTGCTCCTACAACACGGCGAAGGCCAGCTGAATCTGCTGCGACTGCATTCATATTACAGTCATGCTCATAGAAAAAAGCTGCGAGAGGAACCACAAGAACAGCATGACATAGCTGCCACGACTCAATTGGAACCTGCCGCTTTACCCTGAATCCACCTTTCCGGCCAATTGTAATTGCTCTGCGACAGGCTACTCTTCCACGGGAATCAACTTCACCGACGACAAGCCAGTGAAAGGGCTTGCTGTCAGGAGACTTACGGTCTGCATACACCAGTTCACCATCCTCCCAGGTACCACCTATTCCAGGAAATCCGCCGAGAACACGCTCTGGCCCGAGGACATCAAGTAATTCTGAAAAACCCCGGCTGGTATTTCCAGGAAACCATACAGGCGGAGACCCTGGCAGCCGGGCTGCAATACCAGCAGCCTGTACCCGCTGTTGCTCCTGTACGGATACAAGTATCAGATCATATTGCTTGTCCGATGCAAGGCACTCCTCCTCCAGAACAACAGGAATATGCACAATGCGCTGCTCACCGGTAATCCCGTTTCGTAGTCGGAGCCCATCATTTTTTAACAATTCTGCCCTCTGACCACGCGCCAGAAGGTCCGTACTGATTCCGTGTTCATGCAAACGGGCAGCGATATATGACCCGGTGACCCCTGCTCCAATTATCAATACTGATGCCATACTATCCTCCAAATCAAGCAGAGACCGGAATTCTCAATGTAAATATGGTTCCGCCGCCTTCAGCCGCATCAACGGATAAATCAGCCTCGAGTTGATGGGTCAGCGTATCAACGAGAACCAACCCCAGCGATTGCTGTTCGCTAATGCAGCTGTCGAACTCTGCCTGGGTCATTCCACTGCCATTGTCGGATACAGACACTATGAGGATATCCTGTTCAAGCAATAAACTGATCAGGATTTCCGGCGATGCAGAGACAGATTCAGCAAATGCATGTTCACAGGCATTCTCGACTAGCTCGTTCAGCAACAGACCAAGCGGCAGGGCCGTATCGATGTCCAGCGCAAGCTGGCCACAATCAGTTTGAACTGAAATATGGACCCGATCCAGCCAGAGCATGGACAATTCATTGGATAGATCACGAACGTAGCTATCCAGCTCCACCAAGGCTACATTATCCTCTGTATATAAACGTTCATGCACCGCAGCCATGGCATGAATGCGTCTGCGGGTTTTTGCAGCAACGGTATCAAAACCCTTGTTGGAATACTGACTGCTTTCAAGACTCAACATACTCGCAATAAGCTGCATATTATTTTTTACTCGATGATGAATCTCCTGGATCAGAAGCTCCTTGGTAGCCAGGCTGATTTCCAGTTCCTGCTCACTCCTGATCAGAAGTCTGTGCTGTTTGCGGAGACGGCGCCGGCCTTCAGAAACCACCACGAGGAGAACCAGCAAGCTGAGAAAAGCCACGGTAAGTATCGAAAGTTGCAGGCGGTACATTGTCCATATTGCTTGTGGACGATTCAGCCAGAGCGGATCAAGCTTTCCGGCTACAGAAAGCAGGCCCTGCTCCTGAACAGCATTATAATCAAGCATCAGCCGTGACTGCGGGTACATGGCTGGATCTGGGTCAGCAAGGTTTCCGGTATAAAAATAGTGTCTTGCTGCCAGAGCAGCTGCCCTACCCTGATCCTGTCCCCGCAATACCTTCCCACCAATCGCATGACCCTGTCCCAGAAGAAAATCCCATACTACAAATACCGGGGCCTCAGTCGCCCCGGCAACGAGTTCAAGTCCACCTGTATAGCTGTAAAGTTCCCCCGAGCTCAAGCGGATATAGGATACATACAGGACGGCGCTATTCTCTGGCAGCTGCTGCAGCCGGAACCGCAGCTCTGCCGGAGGCAGATCTCTCAGCACTTCGATTTCTATAGTCTGTGCTGGAGAAAGCGCTTCCAGGAGCTGAAGATTAAGATTCGCAGTTACTGTTGCATCCGCTATTAGTATGAGCTTCCTCAAGTCGGGAAGCAGATTCTGTGCAAGTTCAATGGTTCCCGCAAAATCAACCTGCTCGATTATTCCACTTGCCCACCCCCTGCTGATCTTCTGCACTTCCTCCAGACTGCGGTTTATGCCGGTATATATAACCGGAATGTCGGGAAAAACCTGATCACGATAGTGAACAAGAAAGTCCAATGCATTATCATCCGTGGCGACAATCAGCTCTGGTAACCGGCCCCTGTATTTCCACATCAGGAAATCAGCCTGTGCCGGAAACAACAGCTCACGATCCCAACGCTTGGTATCCAGGTATTCCACATACAAGGTCTCGGCGGCTGCTTCACACGCAAACTCCATAGCAATGGCTTGCTGAATTTCATCCGCCCACTGCATCAAGGGGTGATAGCTGTTCAGAATAAGGATGTCTCGGGTTTTCTCGGCTCCTGCAGCTGGTAAGGCAATCAGACTGTAAAGAAGCAGAACAATAATTGGTACGCTCATCTTATACTTCACACTGTAGATTTTAATTCATTCTACATTGATACACAAACATTTTTTCATTAACTGTGACCGAATATGACACAGTTATATGTTAGGCTTCGCTTCATATAGGCCAGTAAGCTCGGTAGTCCAGGTGTGTTTTCAGGTGATTTATTTCAGAAGGAGGCTTATATGGCAAAATCGGGAAAGAATCTCATACTGTATCAGGCGCTTGAACTGCGGACCATGTGGGACACACAGATTCATGTGTTGAAACGGATACTATCCAAAGGGAATAACAGAACATCTTCCCGGCTTGAAGGGATCGGGCGAGGTTCTACAGAAATGCAGGACTTTGATGACGCATTCGACAGCAGGGAACAGCAAAAGCTGCTGCAGAAGCTGGAGACAAAGAGAGTCAAGTTGAATCAGGCAATACAGGGCTGCAATTTTACACATACGCTGCACTGGCAGGGCGAGGAAATCTGTCTTGCTGAAGCCCTTGAGCACCGAAAGAGTCTGCTCAGCAGAACTGACGAGCTCTCGGCTATCTGCGTATCCGCCGCCTACAAGAAGATTGTACACAAGGAAGAAAGGGATATCGAGTACAGACCGCTGCACGTCTTTCCGGACTGCTGGCAGGAGCTTGTACAGAACCAGCAACTGCTGCGTGAACTGAATGACCGACTGCATCAGGTAAATCACGAGGCGCAGGTTGTCTTTGCTGACGAAAAATAGCCTGCAATAATTTCAGGGAACTTGAATTATTAATTATTTCGGGAGACAGGGGAACAAGCGCAAATCTGTCGTGAGGCAGGATAGCCCGCCCTCCGCAGCGAAACGCGGAAGTGGCCCTTTCACATGCCACTTAAAACAAGAGTGACCCAGGTGTGACCTATAATGCACATCTTACCAGTCACCTGTTAACCCAAGACACGCTGACCATTCACAATGTACCGGATGGTTCCGCGTCTCCCTTTTTTCTGCCCGGTCCCGTCCGGAAACCAGAGCTTAAGGATATCCCCTGATTTGACTTGCAGTCTCTCAGGTCTATACTTGAATAGTAATGTATCAGAATCTTATTCAGATTATCAGTGCTGCAAAGCTGATGGCGCGTCCGGAAGGTGCCGAAATCAGTGAACTGGAGGAAGAGCTCGGGATCTCCCGCCGCAGTGTCTACCGATTGCTGAACACCCTGGAAAGGCTCGGGTATCCATATTATAACGCCAATGAAAACATTGCCCACAAGGTTCGCTACAAGCTGATCAGTGATGAGCACAGCATCCGCTGGAGCATGCCCAAACCGGATGCACGCCTGACGGTTGAGGAACGCATCCTGCTACAGTACCTGTTTACATCATCGCATGCCATGCCCGGTATGGAAGCACTCACCGCAAGTCTGCAGCGAAAGATCGCCATGTGGGCTGCAGATGCCGGGGCAATCCTGTTCGAATCTGACTCGACAGACAGCGAACCAGGCCGCACAAATGCTGATGGGCAGACACACAGCAAGAGGCTGCCTCTTTCACTGTTCCCGAGTTCCCGTAAGCAGCGCTCCGAAACCACCAACGAAATGGGAAGTATTCTGATTTCAGCGATCCGCAACGGCCGTGAGCTCATGTGCAGCTATCAACGGGCTCATGCCTCGGAAGCAAGAAGCTACCCTATCCACCCGATCACCCTCTTTGAAAGCAACGGTGGCAGTTATGTGCGTGTGTTGTTCCCGAAATACGGTGACTTCCGTACCCTGGCGGTAGAGAGAATCCAGCAGCTCGAAGAAACCGGAGTCGTTTTTCAGCCCTATGAGGGAGGCGAACTCCCTGACGATCCATTTGCACTGGTCGTAGGTGAGCCGACCGACATTCACCTGCGCATCAGCCCGCAGTATGCTTTCTTTGTGCGTGAGCGGGTCTGGCCGAAGTCCTACCGAATCACGGAATTATCCGATGGGGGTATGGAAATGCAGTTCCGCAGCATCGGACCCTTCCAGGTCCGGCAATGGGTACTCAGCCAGCCGAACGATATAGAACTGCTGCAGCCGGAACACATGCGTCAGGAGATCGCTGATGCACACAGAGCCGGAGCAGAGCGTCATTCATAATCAATCAGCTGTAACCTTTGTAATGCTCCATGCTGCTGTGGATGTTCAGTAAGCGAACGAGCCGGAAAAAGACCCTGTCAGGGAGTATTCCGCGAAGGAATACCGCAAGACGCACAGAGCGCGGTCGGCACACTACAGTTTTTCGACGCCGGATTGCCTGCTCAACTATAGCCCTGGCAATTACATCATGATCCCTTACAAGAGGAACAATCAGTCCTCCTAATCCCTTGATCCGGGCACCGGCAAAAAGTCCCTCGGCAATATAACCGGGATGTACACTCGCAAAGTGAATATCCGCAGCACTGTTATAAGCCTCATGTCGCAATGATTCGGTCAGACCCCAGACCGCCCATTTAGTGGCAGCGTAGACGGACTGTCCGGCGACGCCAAGGGTACCGGCTGCAGAGGAAATATTTACAACTATGCCAAAATTACGCTCGTACATAGCCGGCAAAACAGCCCTCGTCAGATACACCAGTGCCGAAAAATTAATATCGATAACACGCTGCTGCTGATCAGGATCACTATCCTGAAGCTGACCGGAGACTACAGTTCCGGCATTATTTACCAGAATGTCTATACCGCCGAAATGCTCTTCTGCGATGCGCAGGGAACTATCTACCTCCGCGCGGCTGCGTATGTCACAATGCTGAAGCAGTAGTTGAGGGTGTTCACCCAGCACCCTGCCTGCCTCGGCAATCGCCTCGCGGGAATAGTCCCACACCGCAACCGAACATCCGCTCTCAAGCAGACGTTTGACCGTTGCCCTGCCGATTCCCATTGCACCGCCTGTAACAACGGCTCGAAGTCCTTGTATTTTCATTTTATAATTGTACTACAGGATCAGCAGATCGTCATGATTCTATAGCCAGATCAAAAAGGCAGCAGCGGGACGCAAGTTCAACTGCTTCCGGCCAGAATTCAGACAGGTCAGCCCCAAACCGGTCAATATTTCTATCGAGGATTTTCATACTTTCCGGCAGCTTTTCAGCGCCCCGCAGGCGGCGGGACAGGCCATGCAGACTCTGCTCGATTCCATCCCGGACAGCAATTCTTTCCAGGAATTTATTCCGGCTTATCCACTGAACAGCCCGAGCGAATCCAGGACTATGCCAGTCCTCTGTAGCTTCAAAGCATTTATATACCCGGGAACTGAACCCTGTCAGTGGTAATCCACACAATGGCTCTGCTAGTTCAGCCCAGCGGGCCGCGAGTATATGCCCCCAGAAAATATCAGCAAGAATGCCTGAGGTTAAATGTGGAGCACCAGCGCTGGCAATCAGACCTCGACTGCGTTGAAAGACCGGGTGTCTGTCGGTAAAATCATCTATTTCACGATGCTGTAGGATTGCCCGACGAACAGCCAGGGGGTAATCCTGCAGATTCTGACCGGAGAAAAAATCAGCCATTACCGATCCGGTTATATACAAGGCTGCATCTCCGGAACTGCTTCCAGGCGTCAGACTGATGTCAGCGAGGAGCGCATGAGCGAGCAAATGCATGTACACAAGCATGCTGCAATACCCCGAAAAGTACAATGCGAATGCTCAAAAAAAAACCGGGAAGCTTCAGGCTGCCCGGTTTTAATCACACGTAATCGAGAACGCTATTGCAGGTCAGGCCTGCAGGGCCTGCTGCATTACCCTGTTCAGGCGCTGCACAAACTCTACCGGATCCTTGACAGGAGCACCCTCAACCAACAGGGCCTGATCAAGCAGGAGTACTGCAGAATCTTCAACCAGGGCAGAATCCTCAAGCTCCTGAAGCTTCAGGACTATCGGATGATCTGGATTGATCTCGAGTATAGGCTTGATCTCCGGCAGATCTGCCTGGCCCATGGCCTTCATCATCTGCTGCATCTGCATGGTAGGATCAGCATCATCGACGACTATACAGCTGGGAGAGTCACTCAAACGAATCGAAACCCGGACATCCTTGACCTTGTCGCCGAGGGCTTTCTTGATCTTCTCGACCACATCCTTGGAGGACTCTGCTTTTTCCTTGTCGGAATCATCCTTCAGGTCATCTCCGGCATCTGCGCGGTTGACCGGCTTCAGTTCCACGTCCTTGTAACGTCCGATTGACGGCACAACAATTTCATCTATGTCATCAGCCATAATCAGGACTTCTATATCCTTCTTCTTGTAGGCTTCGAGCAGCGGAGAACTTCTGAGCACCTGTTCATTGGAGCCGGTAATATAGTAGATCGCTTTCTGATCCTCAGTCATCCGTTCCTTGTACTCCGCGAGACTGGTCCAACCTTCGACTTTGCTGGATTTGAATCGCACCAGATCCATCAGGGTTTCACGATTGGTAAAATCCTGATACAGACCTTCCTTCAGGGGGCGGTTGTACTGCTCGATAAACTCGATATATGTGTCTGCATCTTCCTTGGCCAGGCGTTCGAATTCGCCGAGCACTTTCTTGACCGATGAATTACGGATATTGCTCATAACCCGGTTCTGCTGCAGGATTTCCCGGCTGACATTCAAGGGAAGGTCTTCACTATCGATTATACCGCGGACAAACCGCAGATAACTCGGCAGCAGTTCCTTTTCATCATCGGTAATAAATACCCGTTTCACATAGAGCTTGACACCCGGCCGGTAATCGACCTGATACATATCAAAAGGCGCTTTTTTCGGAACAAAGAACAGGGTGGTAAACTCGAGGGTCCCCTCAGCCTTGGTATGCAGGTGCAGAAGAGGATTCTCGCTGTCATGCCCGATTGTCTTGTAGAACTCGTTATAATCTTCGTCCTTCAGCTCGGTTTTCGGACGCTTCCAGAGTGCTGCCGCAGAGTTTACCTGTTCGGTTGCCGGTACCGCTTTTTTCTCTTCACCCTTGTCATCATATTCTTTCTTGAGATAGGTAAGGTATATAGGAAATGCAATGTGGTTGCTGTACTTCTTGACAACCTGTTCGATCTGCCAGCGGGAGGCGTATTCCTTGCCCTCATCATTCAGGAAAAGTGTAACAGTGGTTCCCTGTGTATCGCGATCGGCTTCAGAAATATCAAATGCGCCTTTTCCGTCAGACACCCATTTCCAGGCCTTGTCTTCTCCTGCTTTGCGGGTAATAACCTCGACCTTGTCAGCAACCATAAAGGCTGAATAGAATCCAACCCCGAACTGACCAATCAGATTAGCATCTTTCTTATTATCTCCGCTGAGCTTGCCAAGGAACTCCTTGGTTCCGGACCGGGCGATTGTCCCCAGATTTTCAACAAGATCCTTATCATTCATTCCGATACCGGTATCGGATATGGTCAGGGTCGGGGGCTCGCTCTCATTTCCGGTCTCGGCTGGATCACGATAACGGATATCAATGCGCGGTTCGAAGGGAAGCTCCTTCAGCGCATCGTCGGTAAGCGTAAGATACTTCAGCTTGTCCAGAGCATCCGACGAATTGGAAACCAGCTCGCGGAGGAAAATCTCCTTGTGCGAATACAGTGAGTGAATAATTAGATTGAGGAGGTGCGAAACCTCTGTTTGAAACTCGTGTGTTGCCATGGTTCTGTCCTTACTAGATTGTTTTGGAAGTGGGCATAATATACCAATAGACTCGGTCAGAGACAAGTATCATTTTTTTCCTGGAATAATTCCTGGTATAAATTTGCACACAGCCGACAATAACCTTAGAATAAGCCAGTGGGGAGAAAAAAAAAGTACCAGTTTCCACTATATCTCATTGGTCTTCTTGCCGTAATGCTGATTTCACTGCTGCTTGTCCGGAAAGTGCAAACAGACCCAGCGAGCAATGCCCTGCTGGAGCGCCGCATTAAAGATGTATTGCAGCTTCACACCGCAGAGCATATATACCGGGACATTATCTACATCGGCGAAACCGACAAAGTTTTCGGCATACCCATGAGGAATCGCCAGATACTATTTGCAATAGATATTCAGGTACGTGCAGGTATAAATCTCGATCACGGATTTGAACTGCATACACAAAGGGATCACCGTGGAAGGACGAATATCTCCGTACGCCTGCCGGATGCAGAAATCTTCAGTGTCGACGCCAGAGAGGAATCTATCCGCCAGTATTTCAGCAGCGGCTACGGTGTCCCGATTACCCTGATTGCCTGTTATGATCAGATCATGAAAAGCAGAACTGCAATCCGGGAAGATGCCCTCAGAAACGGAATACTGCAGCAGGCAGAGGCACACGCAGGACTACTCATACAGAGCATGACGGCAGGAGTTGCCGACACCAATATCTCTTTTGCCTCATACAGGCCTGCCTATGATTAAATATCTGTATCGAATATTTTATCTGATTCTGACAGCAGCATGTATTTTTGCCGGAACTGCCCTCCTGTATCACACAGTCCCCGGGGCGGATGACCTGTTCAGCAAACTCAGCCCCATACACAGAGAGCGCAGAGGTGCATCATCACCACAATTGGTGGAGGATAATCCGATTGGCATGCTTGTAACAGGACAGCTGAATCTGAAAACTGTATTCCCTCACGATTACATTCCACCCGGATACTCCCTCGATCATATCCGCATGCGTGCGGAGGAGGCTGTTCGACCGTTACGTGAAGAACTTACAGCCAGAGAACTCAGCTTCTACAGACTATCCCGCCTCTGTGAGGATATCGGGTGGGCTGCTGATCCAACATCACCAGATTTTATTGTTCTCAACATATCCATAAATGTCGGCTATGATCTGATCCGTATGGATTCCGTTGATCCAGGGTCTGAAATACTCGATATCCAGATTGTAGACTTCAGCAGCCAGAATTATCCCTACCCACCACCACGACTTGGTCCGGAGGAAATAAGAAGAATCAGCAGCTTTATTCAGCAGGAAATCCCACAACATCAATTTATTCAGGTATTATTACAAAGGGCATCAGACAACGCAGCTCGTTTTCTGATTGCAGGCGGAGGTCAGTATGATTGAATTTGAACCGGTATATGACAGTTTTTTTGTTCTCAAGCCCGAAGATACCCTGAAACAGGTTCATTTGTGCATGCAATCCGTGTATCCGGATTTTCCGACAAAGGAAATGTCGCTGATAGAAAACGATATCCTGGACCTCTTCAATGGTGCCTACCCCGGCTACAGGGCAAGCACAGCACATTACCACGATCTGCCCCACACCATGTCGGTATATCTGGCGGTAACCAGACTCATCTGCGGAATGAACTTCAGTGGACATACACTAAGCATGAAACATGCCCTGAATTCACTCTGTGGGGCTCTGTTTCATGACGTAGGGCTTATCCAGACAGATGATGACACCACAGGAACCGGAGCAAAATATACGGCTGGTCATGAACAGCGCAGTATGGAGTTTGTACAGGCCTATTTTTCGAGTGAAAGCCGAAATTTCTCATTTATTGACCTGAGACTGATTAACAAGACAATCGCCTGCACCATTCTTTCCGTAGATCCTTCCTCACTTAAGTTCTCCGATTCCCAGGAAAGAATGGCCAGTTTCGCTGTAGGAGCGTCCGACCTCTACGCCCAGATGGCCGACAGGGCATACCTGGAAAAACTGCTTCTTCTCTATGATGAGTTCGTGGAAGCCCATATTCCCGGCTATCAATCCCCGCTGGATCTGCTCCGTGGAACCCAGGGCTTTTGGGACTATGTGGTTCGACCAAGAATCCAGGACAAGATGGAAAATATCGGAGACTATTTCTCCTCATACTTCGAAAAATCCCGGGGAGTTTCCAGCAATCTGTATCTGGAATCAATTCTGAACAACCTGGCATATCTAGGAGAAATCCTGGAAGATCATGAGGCCTGCTATCGGGAAATGCTCCGCAGAACCAACGAATTCACACAGGATTAGCCATGGCCCTCTTTACTTTCGGGGGATTATTCAGTAAGTTACATATATAACAATTTTATTATATAAGGAAGGTAAATAATGGTTGAAGTATTAACTACCGATGCATTCAAGGAAAAAGTATTTGATTTCACAGAAGGTCAGGAATGGAACTTCAAGGGCGAACGCCCAGCTGTAATAGATTTTTATGCGGACTGGTGCGGTCCCTGCAAGATGGTTGCCCCCATTCTTGAGGAACTCGCCGGAGAATTTGAAGGAAAGATCGATATCTACAAGGTAAATACAGATGAACAGCAGGAGTTGTCAGCTGCATTTGGAATCCAGAGTATTCCATCAATCCTCTTCATACCGCTCGAGTCACAGCCCCAGATGGCTGCCGGAGCGCTCCCGAAAGACTCCTTCAAAAAGGCTTTCAAGGAGATTCTCAACGTCGAGTAATCATCCATGCATGCAACAATCCGGTTTTTTTTATCGAAAGAACCGGATTATTGTTGTTTTCCCGCCGGCTTTTGGATACGATACTAACTGAACATGCTGTACTCCTTTTCCGCCCTGGCGGCCCTATTATTACTTTCAGCCTTTTTCTCGGGCACTGAAACTGCCTATACCTCGCTGTCGGCCTCACAGATACAGGATATAAAACTGAAACATCCCCGTCGCGGCAAAACCGTGGCTCATCTGACCGACCACCCGGACATACTTCTGACAGCCGTGCTCATCGGCAACAACCTTGCGAACATCGGAGCATCTACACTTGCCGCCGATATTACTTCACGCATGTTCGGCAGAGGTGCACTCAGCATCACTACAGGACTATTGACTCTTTTCGTGCTCATATTCGGAGAGGTCACACCAAAACAACTCGCAATCATGCACAACGAGTCATGGGCCCTCCATACAGCAAGACTTATACGCACAATGACTGTCGTTCTCCGTCCGATTATTTTCTTTGTCAGCGGCGTGAGTCGCTTGATTACAAACCTGACCAGAGGAACCAACAACAGGGACATGAGTCTGGAAACAATTCTCAGCATGGTACGACATGGGGAAATGATTGGAGTTGTGGAAAGCTTCAAGGGTCGAATGGTCAAGAGCCTCTTCAAGCTTAAGGACATACCGGTTTCCGCTATTCTTACCCATCGCACCCAGGTTGTGAGCCTGGAAAAGCAGACGAGTATTGAAGACGCGTTCGAAATCTGCCTTAACAGCGGCTTTTCCCGTTTTCCCGTATACGACAAGGATCCGGAAATCATAACCGGGATCGCTCTTTTCAGAGATATCAGTGCCGCATATAAACGCGGACTTGAATCAAGCCCGGTGAAATCAATAATGCTCGAACCCGTTTTTGTCTCCGAGAATCGGAAAATCGAAGAAATCTTTCATACCCTGAAAACCGAAAGCCTGAATATGCTCGTGGTTCTGGATGAATACGGCGGACTGGCTGGCATCGTCACAATGGAGGATGTTATCGAAGAAATGCTTGGAGAGATCTATGATGAAAATGAAATGATACTCGGTGAAAAAATTATACAGTTGCATAATGATGAGTACCGGGTTTTTGCGGATACACCTCTATATCAATTCAACGAGTTTTTCCAGACAGGATTTCAGGAAAATAATGAAGCCAAGACAATCGGAGGAATGCTGACTGATCAGATCGGAAGCATTCCTACAGCCCATCAGATAATCGAGATGGACAAGGGCAGATTCATTATCGAACGGATGGCAAGAAAACACATAATCAGCCTCAGATTCCGGCCGGCCTCCAGAAACAAGGAAAAAAAGTAATTTTTTTCCTGAAACCTCTTGCCAATACCCTACCTATTTACTAATATATTCACATGCAGTCTTGATACAGCTGCATGTCCGCTGCACCGTATCTTTCTCCATTTCCCCCGGGTACAGTTACCTCCTTTCCCCGGGGGATTTTTTTATTTACAGACCGAGGAAATTGCAAAATTACGTGCAATTTCCTCCTCGCATTAGTAGCGAATTCTCATGCAAAATGTAATTTTGCAAAAAGCTCAGACCATGATTGATTCCTGAATCTTAATCTGCTACCTCACCTGCTTCACAGACTATGCATGAGAATTGACCATACGCTGGGTCTCGGGTACTATTCGCCCATGAGTGCATACCCTTTTGACAAGATCGAACCAAAATGGCAGAAATACTGGCTTGAGAATAAAACCTTTAAAGCAGTAGAAGATCCTGCCTTTCCACCGGAAAAGCGCTGCTATGTGCTTGATATGTTCCCATACCCGTCGGCTGCAGGCCTGCATGTAGGTCACCCTGAAGGCTATACAGCCACCGACATCTACTGCCGTTTCCTGCGGATGCAGGGCTACAACGTTCTTCACCCAATGGGATTTGATTCCTTCGGTCTGGCAGCGGAAACCTACGCAATTCAGAACGGTACACATCCGCGCACGAGCACCGAAATAAACATAGACCGATTCCGGGAACAGATTCGAAGCCTGGGTTTCAGCTACGACTGGGATCGTGAAGTCTCTACCCACAAACCCGACTACTATCGCTGGACACAGTGGATTTTCCTCAAGCTCTATGAAAAGGGCCTGGCTTATGTTGCAGAAATACCGATGTGGTACTGTGAGGAGCTTGGAACCGTTCTCGCTAACGAGGAAGTAATCGCCGGGCCGGATGGACCGCGCTCAGAGCGGGGAAACCACCCGGTTGAGCGGCGCCCACTGCGTCAGTGGATGCTTAAAATCACCGAATATGCCGACCGGCTGCTTGAGGGACTGGAAGATCTGGACTGGCCGGAATCAATCAAGGCCATGCAGCGAAACTGGATTGGACGCAGTGAGGGAGCAAACGTTAAATTCAGACTCGCAAAGGCAACCGATGGCGTTGATCAGGAAATTGAGGTTTTCACGACCCGGCCCGACACCCTCTTCGGTGCGACTTATATGGTTCTTGCTCCAGAGCATCCGCTTGTGGAAAAAATCACCAGTGAAAAACAGCGCGCCTCCGTACAGGAATATGTTAATAAAACCAGAACCAAGAGTGACCTGGAGAGGACCGATCTCGCCAAGGATAAAACCGGCGTCTTTACCGGTGCTTATGCAGTCAATCCAGTCAACGGAGCCGAGGTGCCAATCTGGATCTCTGACTACATCCTTCTGAGTTACGGAACCGGGGCGATCATGGCCGTACCAGCGCATGACACTCGGGACTTCGAATTTGCCAAGACCTTCGAGCTTCCTGTTATTCAGGTCGTTGCGCCTGAAGGAAGCGATTTCTCCAGCGAAAACGCTCTGACAGAAGCCTTCACTGAGGAAGGTATTGCAGTAAACTCAGGTCAGTTCAACGGCTTGCCAACAGCAGAGTTTAAACAGCAGATTACTTCATGGCTTGAAGAGAAGGGGCTGGGAAGCAAGGCCGTCAACTACAAGCTCCGCGACTGGATTTTCAGCCGACAGCGTTACTGGGGGGAACCGATACCCCTTGTCCATTGTGAGGACGGTAACATTCACCCCATTCCTGAGGATCAGCTGCCGCTCATGCTTCCGGAAGTAGAGAGCTACAAACCTACCGGTACCGGTGAATCGCCACTTGCTAATGTAGGCGACTGGGTCAATACAAGCTGTCCCGCGGGATGCGGCAAACCTGGCCGGAGAGAAACCAACACCATGCCACAGTGGGCCGGTTCCTGCTGGTATTACCTGCGCTACATCGACCCGAAAAACAGTGAACGACTGGCGGATCCTGATAAGATCGCCTACTGGATGCCGGTTGATCTATATGTCGGCGGGGCTGAACATGCCGTACTGCATCTGCTTTATGCACGATTCTGGCACAAGGTTCTCTTTGACATCGGCGTTGTGAATACTGAAGAACCCTTTACCCGTCTGGTAAATCAGGGAATGATCCTGGGCGAGGGCGGCATCAAGATGTCAAAGTCACTCGGCAACGTCATAAACCCGGATGATATAGTCAAGGATTTCGGTGCCGATGCCATGCGCATGTATGAAATGTTTATGGGACCGCTGCGTCAATCAAAGCCATGGAACACCCAGGGACTGAGCGGAGTCTATCGTTTCCTCGAGAAGGTCTGGAAGCTGAGCCGTCGAGAGCTCAGTACCAAACAGGCACCGGAAGAACTCCTGAGGGTGCTGCATAAAACGATACGAAAGGTTTCAGAGGACACCAGAAACCTGGATTTCAATACTGCAATTTCCCAGATGATGATCTTCATCAATGAAATCAGCAAGGACAGTGTTCACTATCGTGCGCTCTGGGAACCCTTCGTACTGGTTCTGGCGCCATATGCCCCGCACCTCGCAGAAGAACTCTGGGAAGAGCTCGGCCACAGTAAAAGTCTGGCGTATCAGCCCTTCCCGGAATGGGATGAAGAACTCTGCAAAGACAATGAACTTGAGATTGTATTCCAGGTTAACGGTAAGGTTCGCGACAAGGCTGTCCTGGCCGCAGGTACAGACAGGAGCACACTCGAAGAGCATGCTCGTGCCAGCGGGAAAGTAGCCGTATACCTTGAAGGCAAGAGCATTGTAAAGGTGATCGTCGTACCGGATAAACTCGTTAATTTTGTAGTCCGTTGAGGAAAATACAATTTTGCAAAAAGCTCCGTTGATCAGCAATTTCTGATCATTCTCCACTGATCAGTCGGCACCGACGGCTGGAAACACAGACCAGGACACTTGTCCCCTCTGTACTTCCAGCCAGCCGTTTCCTTCAAATGGATGCCAGATCATGTACAGCCCCGGCTTCAGACGCCGGGGCATTTTTGTATCCGGCGGATAATGCAGTCGCCAATCACTGAGTGCCGCTGGCAGGTCATACTGTTCCGACCGGATATCAGCAGCTTTCACATTCCCGGACAGAAGCATGCCGGCTGCCTTCCGGCTGTCCAGCAAAAAAGGCCGTCCATCTGAAGACTGCATCGCCATCAGCTGCAATCGTTCTAGATTGTAACGGCTGAGTTTCGCCCCGGCCTCCTGCATCAACATTGCTGTTTCAGAGATAAACCCGAGTTCATGGCACAGAATGACAATGTCTACATTTTCAGACCAGCGGCGAACCGCACCTGCTGCCGGCCCGAGAGCAATACCCCATTGATCATACGCCTGCGCCGTATAGACATCACTGGCCGGTAATGCAATTTGTCGCGCACCCTGCAGGCTTGCCTGCCCGTCATTCCAGCGCACCTTCCAGACGATGTCATCCTCACTGCGGTGTGGACCGGCAATCGTCGCAGGAAGGACAATCAGAATTCTGTCATCCGGCACGATACTACAGGCAGAATACATAATACATATCCCTAACACTGCCAGTTTTTTCATTACCATGCTTCTCCTGTCTCTATATACACATCTATATACACAGGTATTGCAACCGGAGCTTTAATAGGGGATAATATAATGAGATGGATGATAGCATTGATTTCACTCAGCAGCTGGATGATGCCCTCATGGAGTACCAGGAACATCTGGAAGCCCACGAATTCCCTAAAATGAGGGAAGAATTCCGCATGTTCTATCTGGCTTTTGAGGCAATCTACAAGACTCTTAAAAAAAAGGGCCTTATACAGGACGATCCATACCGCTTTGAAGCGAAGGTTGCTGAACTCGAGATCCCGGATGAGAATAATTTTCTGGAATCCGAGCGGGATGACAGAATGTCAATCCGTCTCAGCAACCTCGATGCCCAGCTGGACTTCATCAACAATTACTTTCAGTTCAGCCTGGAAATGTTAAGTCTCGAACGCATCAAGCTGCTTGCGAAAATGACCCAGTATATCCGCTGGAACGAGCTTACAGACACCAACCCGAACATCAATACACAATCACTGGCCATCTATCTCAGCAAGATAAAAGCGGGAGGCGACAGTCTTTCTACCGGTATTATCAAGGACAGTGTTGATCAGTTGATCAAGCATGGAAAATCGATCCGGAACAGATTGAAAAATGTCACCCTATGGCACCGTGAGCGCTATAAACTCGCTATCCGCCAGCAGATAACTGATCAGCTTGATCTGAAGCAGGCTGAAGAACCTGCCAACAGCCATATGACACCAGTCAAACGAAAATTCATGTCAGTAATGGGAGACAAGCCATTCTACGCAGAGCTGATCAGTGAGGTCCTGAATGAGGACTACGGCCCTGACAGCTCCCGCCTTCAGCAGGAACTTCTTTCACAGCTGCGTCCAGAGAAAGAACAGCAGGTCAAGAAAAATATCGGGCCATCCTTTACCGATATGCTTCAGGATGCCATCAGGGCAATGTCCCAGTCCAGCCGCAGTCTGGAAGTCTGTATCAGCAGATTGAACGAAAACCACTATATGCTTGAAAACCGGCAGATATCACTCACAGAAAGATTCAAGCGCTGGTTTGCCCGTAAGGTATTGAAAGCGAATATGGAGCGTGTCTACGAAATCGAATATATGGATCCTGCGACATCGACCAGAAGAACCGAGAGGGTCAGCTACATGCAGTTCTCGGAAACTGTTACCAAAAAAGCCCGGCTCTACAACGGAATTCTCAGTAAAAGCGGCAGCACTGCTGCCAAACTTGCAAACGCGAATGAGGACCAACTCTTCCAGTTTCTCTTCAAGAATCTGGAAGAGTTGCACACGATCTACCGCCGACTCTCAGGACTCGATACCTATTTCAAGACCGAAATGCCCAGAGATGAGAGAAAACAGGTTCAGGGAATCAAGAATGACCTGACAGCTCTGAAAAACGTGCTGGTAAGTGCAAACCAGAAGAAACACGACTATGTATCCAAGCGAGAAGAGCAGGAACAACTCAAAAAACTCGGTATCAGCTACAGCTGATGCTCTGCACTATCACTTCCGTGAACTGAATAACAGCCAATCAATCGCACATCCTCTGCTTCCTCCCGCAAGGCTTTCAACGCTACATCCAGACTGCCCGCATCACCCGACATTTCAACATCAGCATAAAACCGGTACTGCCATGGCCTGCCGAAAATCGGCCGTGATTCCAGTTTTTTCAGATTCAGTCGGCAGCTGGCGAGCACGTTCATGCAACGCAAGAGTGCACCCGGGGTATCGGGGGTGCTGAAAACGAGTGATGCCTTACCGGAATCCAGGGGATCACTCTCCTCAAGCCTCGCAATAACGGCAAATCTGGTAAAGTTCAGAGGATTGTTTTCCACCCCGCTCCTGAGGACTTCCATTCCGTAGACTTCAGCAGCTCCGGCCCCGGCGATTGCTGCAAGGCCCCCGGTTCCGCTCTGTGCGATATACTGAACAGAACCAGCGGTATCATAGAATGGAACTCGTTCCCAGGCAGGATACTGCTGTAAAAAACGTGAACACTGAGCCAGACCCTGCGGATGTGAAAAAACCTTCTGGATCTGTTCAAGCCGGGTTCCGGGAGCTGCGATCAGGGCATGCTCGATACGGATCTGAACTTCTCCGATTATCTTGATGTCAGGGAACTGCATGAAATGATCATAGTTTTCATGCACCGACCCTGCCAGCGAGTTTTCCAGAGGAATCATTCCATATCTGACCCTGTCTTCCAGTACTGCCACAAAAACCTCGTGGAAAGACTGGAATGGTACCGGAACCGCCTCATCGCCATAATAGCGCCGCATCGCAGCCTCGGAATAAGCACCACGCTCACCTTGAAAACCAACTGAAGGATATGTGCTTGCTGTCACCGGGGCGGTGACAGCATCCCGTGAACCCTGCTTCTGATTAGCAGAGTAGGTATCTGTGCTGGGAAATATATGTCTTGACGGTGGTCTCAGCAGCTCTCTCTCAAGCGGAATTTCCAGAACCCCGAGATCAAGCACTATTCGCTGAAACTGTTCGATTCTATCCGACAGCTCCTGCGGATTGCTGTCAGGAATATCGAGAATTATCCCATGAGCGCCAGCAGCAATTGCCCCCAGAGCAATATGGCCCGGCCGCTCATCCTTGATATCATACTGTCCCGGCGACACAAGCAGGGGAAATGGGCTGTTATGACAGAGAGAAGCTATTGAAGAGATATCTATCCCCCGCTCCCCGTCTTCTACCAGTACTATATTCCTGTTTCCTGCAGAGCCGAGGGTTTTGGCAGATTCGATCCATTCCTCGAGGTCACAGCCGGGGTGCCGGCTGAGAAAAACCGGCAGGGTACTGTGGCTGAGGGCAGACAGCAGATACTCATTCTGCATGTGCCAGAAAGGAACATGGAAGCCGGCTGCAGCTGAGGCATAGGTTTCTATGTCTTCGGGTTTACCTACGGGGATAACCATACCCAGAGCGCTCTTGCTGCGTATATCCAGCAGAGATTCCGGATCCGGTAGACTATCTATCCTGCCCGGCTCTCCTGAACGTATCCAGGCAAGTACCGCCCCTGCGTCCCGTAATCCGAGCAATACAGCTGCCCCAATGGTTCCGGCAACTCTTGCAACAGGAATTATCCTGCCGCCGCCAATGGGAACTCCGCCACATAAACATACCGATTCATCCTGCATATGAGTCATGCAGATACTATTACACGGTTGGCGGGAAAGTTTCCAGGATATACTGCCGAAAATCGTCGATCAACTGATTACGGAAGGAAAGAACCCGCTGAACATACACAATAGTACTCGCAGGTATTTCATTCCTTACAACTCTGGTTCTGCCGGCATTATACATCGCCAGTCCCCGCTCGACATCGCCCATAGCATCCAGGGTATAACGCATATAGCTTACCCCATGATAGGCATTGGTATCGGGATGAAAGAAATCTGCAAGGCTCAGATTCGGAAACGACCGGTTATTCAGCTGAAAAAGTCCCCTGTCTATCGAGGTCGGGTTCTGGTTCACTGCATCAATCCGGAATCGGCTTTCAATTGCCACCAGGGAAAAAGCAAGAAACAGCGGCACATCCATTCTATCGGCATGATAAAGAATAGGGAGTGCAACCTCTTCACTTCCAGCTATCTCGACAAAAAAGTCCCGTACTCCAGCATGAGTCAGAGGATTTCTGTAGAGTTCCAGTCCGGGATTCTCTCCAGCCAGTATAGTATCAACCCAGGGGTAGGTAGCGACCGGTTTGTCTTTTGAATCGTCCTCCTCAACTGCCGTCGAGGAGGTATCGATATGGGCAGTTGTCTGCCTGAGCTTGCGATTTCCGTGCAGCTCCTTGTCCACTGTATAAAACGAGGTACTGCAGCCCAGCGTAATCATAAAAGCACATAAAACGAGTAATCTGTTCGGTATCATTCTGCATCTCAACTTTTTAATTCAGATTTATATCCGCGTATGTACCGGATATTACAAAGATGCTCAGCAACAGAAGTAAAGCTTCGGCGTGCTGTATATCAGTTTTTATAATCACCTGTAAAGCCGTCAATGATGTAGAATCAAAAAAAAATCAGATTTTACTTGATTTTTTCAGCATTACCCCCTGTCCTGATAAATTATACATAAAAACGTAGTCAACGGCTCCTTCAATCGCTTCGGCAAGCAATTCGTTGCCGAGTGCGGTCACACCTTCACAGCCGTAGAATCCATAATCATCAAAAACAACAACGCCTCCCGGCTCCAGCCTGGGCCAGACCCAGCGCAGAACATCAAGAGCCGACTGATATACATCCACATCAATATGACACATGCGAAAACGTCGTTCTGATACCTGATCTCCGGTATCCTCGGGAAACACTCCTTCGAGAATACTCCATTCTGCTCCTGAAAGTGGATTCAGTAAGGCTTCTACGGTTTCACGGCTGGTATTTGCATGTTCACCGCCCTTGTAGTAGTCATCCTTCGGACCTGCTTTGACGACACCCCTGAAGGTATCTGCAAGAAATACCTCAGCCCCGACAGCGCCGGAGAAAGCCTGCTGCAGGAGTGCACCTGTGCCGCCCCGCCATACGCCAACTTCCAGCACATCACCTTCCAGGCTGCGAAGCTGCCGGGCAAGCTGCCAGAGTGTATAACAGCGATAGATATCAACCAGTGTGTTTTCCTTGATCTGCTCATACAGTTTCAGGAACTCACTGTCATTATCCCACGGTGCATAATCAGCTACAGGCCGTAAAACAGCGTAACCTTTCGGGAGTTTTTTCCCGGAACCATCATTTAAACCGGTTCCTTCCTTTACAAAAGAAGCCATCAATATTTCTCCTTTAGTCAAATCTCCATCTGGCAAGCACAAAAGAACTCGCGCAAAATCCGAAGACATGCTATCATACTCCCAGAGTGCCAAAAAGATGGCTGGAATGCAATAACAGGTTATGCTTCATATGCAAAACGGCCTTGTTACTTACATAATATTTGATATACTATTACATGATCCTGAGGCGCAGCATTGCCTTACGACATGTATAAATGATTAGGAGAACGGCATGGAACTGAAGATTCGGAAACAAGGTGAAATCTACATCATCGACGTAAGCGGTGACATGGACCTTTACAACACCAACCAGCTAAAAGAGCTGTTCATGAAAATGCTGGCGAAAAACATAGAGTGTTTCATCATCAACCTGGAAAATGTAAGCTACATCGATTCCAGCGGCGTTGGTACACTGATAAATATTTTTTCTACAGTAAAACAAAAGAACCTGAAATTCTATCTCGCAAATGTTCATGGTACTACCAAGAAAGTACTTGAACTAACCAAGCTTATGGGCTTTTTCCCGATCGCTCCAAGTGTCGAAGAAGCTCTCGGAGCTATGCAGTAAACCGCGTTTCAGACGCATACACCAGGAGAGATAAATGAATGATAATGCAGCAGATTTCAAAGAGATCAAGGTAGACGAAAAATCACCTCTGTTCGATACCAAGAACATGTTTTATAAGGAATTTCCAAGTGATTTCCGTCAGATAAGATACTTTACATTGCTGATCGTGCAGAAAGCTCCACCTTCAATCAAGGAGCTGAACCTTCTTGAACAGCAGATAAGTGAAATCATAAAGAACGCGGTGAAGCATGGCAACAAAAACAATCCCGAGAAAAAGGTTAAAGTCTGGTACTACTTCTCGGAACATGAAGCACGGCTTATTGTCGAGGATGAAGGTTCAGGATTCAAGGACATCGAAAAATGGAACGATTTCAACCGCAAGCGTCTTGAGGCTTTCCTGTCTCAGGATTATGTCAAGCTCGCGGATTACGTATCCTACAGGACCGCTCAGTCCGATGATAACGATGGCGGAAACGCTCTTTTTGCAGCACTTGAATACTGGAACGCCGGCTATGTTTTTGGTGAGAACAGAAACAAGGTAGGTGCCAAAAAAATATTTCCGAAAAAAGCCATAGGCATTGACGCATGATAAAACGAACCCGGAATATCATTGCCGCAGTTCTGCTTACAGGCGGAACTGCGGCAGTAAGTTTCGGGGTTCATACGTATATACAGATGAGCAACAGCCTGGCTTACAGGCTGCGGCAGACATTCCGGCAGCAGCCGTTGCCAGGTGATTTCCTTGATCTTTCCCGTTTCACAGATACCGAGCTGCTTGCGTACGGAAGTATTGCAGCCGGTGCGGCAGCTTTACTTGTAGGCATGTTCCTGCTCTTTACAGGCGGAACGGCCAGATCAAGCTCGAAGCGCCGCAGATAAAACAACAGCGCTCTGATCAATTATTCCTTACTACCACGCTACCTTACTACCAGAGAAGTTCATCCGGCACAAAACGAACCTCAAGCTCATGAAACTCCGCTGTATCCAGACTACGCAATGCTATCTCGCTTCCACTATCAACAGGAAAAGGCAGCTTATACCGCAGAACATCCTGCCCCTCAACTGAAATGGTAATGTAGCCGGATACAGGCTCAAGCATAACTGCCAACTCAAGCTTGTCATCAATCGATGTCTCAATAGCAGCATGAAGCTGCATACGCATATCTATGTCATCAAAGGATCGATACAGCTGTAGATATGTACGATCATCACCATATGCCCGTCTGTCACGGGTCAGCCAGACAAGGATACTTTCTCCATGTCCATACCCCGCTGCCCGGATAGAATGAGCCTGCAGATGTATTCCATAACCAACCCAACCACTTCCAGTGGATTTACCCTGCAGCCTGTACAATGCTGGACGCTCGTTCTGAGGTGCAGGGAGACGGTAGCGGGCAAACAGGGATGAGGAATCCTGCTGCCGCAGTACGGAATCATCCCACACCCAGTCTCCAAACACGGCCCGGCCCTCCTGCACATGAATTTCTTCGGTAAATCTATGCTGCAGCATTGCTACGAGACCATGACTACCGAGTTTTCCCAGGAGCTCATTCTCAAGAGCATGTACATCACTGCCGGGTCCTGGAACCACGGCCTCTGTACGATTATCTTTCAGCTCGTCACGCAGCTGGGATATTTCCACACGCAATTGCCGTATTTCCTCTGTCAGGAGATACTGAGCGCCCGCTCCCGCGCTTTCGCCGTCCGATCCGAGTCTGTACTCAAGGTCAGCCACCTGCTCCGTCAGCCTGGCATTCTCATCCTCAAGCTCACTGACCCTGTGGACAAGCTGCTCTATCTCTTCGAGATACTGCAGTTCAAGATGCTCTGCTGCCTCAATTCTGGACTTCATCAGAAGGAGCTGATTTTCCTGTTCTTTTATCTTCTCACCGAGTCGCAGCTGCTCGTCTGCCTGCCTGCTCATCTCTGATTCCAGGACAAGCCTGAGCAGTCCCTCTGCCCGATGACCTCTTGTAATGTCAAGCCGGCTGCTTTCCATTAGATCCTGAATTAATATTGTATCATCATCCTGCAGACTGAAGCTTCCTTTCACAAGGCGCCCCTCCAGCAGAACACCATCAATCACTATAGTAGCATCATCTTCCCAGTAGACCGCAGCAAAATCCCACACGGAATCCGCAGGCAGCAGATAATCCTGTTCAGCATATACCTCTCTGACGACGAATCTACCCTCAGAACGCTCTTCAATGAAAATCGCACTTGGAACTGCATCTATCTGGACATTCCTGACAAAAAATCCCCGCGGACCTCCCGGCACTACATAGGCAGCGGAAAAATCGAGCTCACCACTGACAGGATCCGCAGCTGATACAAATCCACCGCATAAAATTACCGCCAGGAAAAAGATGTGTATTATGTACTTATATCTCACGCAAGACTCCTGTAAATAAATATCGACACCTGAATACATTACTTGATATCCCGGGATCAACCTTCATGAGCAGAAACAGAAACCTTTATGTGATTATTTGATTCAACGCTGATATTGCAGTACTATATGCACATGCGTTCCTTGTTACTGCGAAGGTGGACAGCTGTTCTGCTCACCGTGTCATCAGTTTTTTTTACTGTCTACGTCACCCCGATGAATGCTTCAAGCGCCAATAGTTTACGTGTATCTATGTTCCCGGCAGATATAGAATTCAATCCTCTCAGAACATATACAGCCACCGAAGCCCAGATATACACGGCAATATACGAGGGCCTGGTTATACAGGACCCGGTCACCCTGCAGCCACTTCCAGGCACAGCCAGAGAATGGCAGACCAGCGAAGACGGCTCCGAGCTACGCTTCTATCTTCGAGAGAATGCGCGGTTCTCCGACGGCCGGGGCATAACAGCCGATGATTTTGTCCAGTCATTTATGGCACACATCAATCCGGATTCACCCAGTCCTTTTTCCGGATTTCTGGATGCTGTTATCGGAGCCAGAAATTACCGAACTGGTAATGGCGACAAATCCTCGGTAGGTATAAAAAGCAAAGGCGAATATGAACTAGTATTCGAGCTCGAGCACCCAGCGCCCTATTTTCTGGACATGTTAGCACATCAAAGCATGGTTCTTATTCATCCTGATTTACTCGGTAATGAATCAAGGAGCGGCAACGATGGCATTACAGGAAATGGTCCATACGTGCTTGTTCAGGCAGATTCCGACGGCCTGGAGTTCGAGCCGAACCCGCACTACTGGGACTCTGCCCGTACCGCTCTCGATTCCATATTCATTGAGTATTCCGATAACGTTATAGAGGTTACCGAGGCCTTCAACAGAGGAGAGATTCAATGGTCAATGGGAAACTTCAATTTTTCAGCTTTGAATAATCCTGAATACCTGATGATCAACCCGGTATTCAGCACCTCATTTTTCTACTTCAATCATCGCCAGGAAGCATTTCGTTCACCCGAAGTCAGGAGAGGCATAAGCCTGCTTATCCCCTGGGACGAGGTGCGCAGTGAAGCCGTACACTTCCAGCCAAGTAATCAACTTATACCGGAGATCCCCGGGTACGGCAGAACCGATGGCATAGAAACACAGAATATAGAAGAAGGACTATCCTTGCTGGAGAGTGCAGGTCATCCGCTCGGTGAGGGACTCCCCGACTTTATAATCAGAATTCCTCCCGGCGCCGAACAGAGACGTATCGCAGAGATTTTCCGCAGCAGCATTGTGAAGCATCTGCAATTTAATGTAGAAATCGATCAATTCAGAAGTGGCGAAGGTTACTATGACAGACTGGCAGATACCGAGTACACGATCGGAAGCATTACCTGGATAGGAGATTATCTTGATCCACTGACTTTCCTCATGCTGTTTGAGAGTGACAGCAGAATAAATGAGGCTGCCTACTCAAATCCTCACTTTGACAGTTTGCTTGGCCTATCTCATAGTCAGGAAAACCGGGAACGCATGAAAACACTTGCTGAAGCAGAGAGCTTACTGCTTCAGGAAGGAAGTGTCTGGCCCATAAGCCACACCGCAGCATTCAATCTGGTAAATACCATGGATCTTGAAGGCTGGTTTCCTACCGTGCTGGATATTCACCCCTTTAAATTCATGCGCAGAATAGAATTCCTTCCTGGTCCAGGCATCGCGCTCTACTGACAGTTTGACGAAGACAGAATATATCAATATACTCAGGACATGAGCGCTTCCCAAACAAAAGATCAAAAAACCACTTTCGCTGCTGGACAGGAGGTCGTATATCCTCTACAGGGCGTTGGTATAATCAACAAGATTGAAACCCGTGAATTTCAGGGTAAAACAATCCTGTACTATGTTATTTACCTTGAAGTCTCGGATATGACGGTAATGGTACCTGTAGACAAAGCAGAGCCACTCGGAATCAGAGCAATAGTTGACAAGGCATCAGCCGAACATGCCCTTCAGCTGGTCGGAGAAGCCAGTGATCCGATACCTGCCGACTGGAAAATGAGATACCAGATGAACCTTGACCTGCTCAAGGAAGGCAGTGTATCCGATATTGCCCGAGTTGTTCGTTCACTGTACCATCGCAGCAAGGTCAAGGAACTCCCTATTCTGGAACGTAAACTGTTTGACAGTGCCCTTACACTGCTGGTGGCAGAAACATCTTCGGCTCTGGGTAAAACCAAAAAAGAAATGGAAGAAGCAATTTTCAGCCGCCTCGAATCCGAAAAACCGGATCTGGAAGATACTGAAGATATGGATCCACTTGATGACTTCGATGACGACCTGGACTGAGCTGAACCGACCTCTCACACCCGTGTGACACGTTCCCTCATCAATAAATTTGCATAAGCAAAGAGGAAATTGCAAAATTACGTGCAATTTCCTCCTCGCATTAGTAGCGAATTCTCAAGTTGTTTTATGTAAACAACTTGAGAATTTATAATCTTGCGAATGCTCATGCAAAATGTAATTTTGCAAAGAGCTCAAATAAAAACGGAATAAAAAAAGCTGCCAAAAGGCAGCTTTTTTCTTGTTCATACAGAAGCTTTTCACAAAAAGTCATATTGCAATTGCCTCTGCGATAACTATTTCTCTTCAATAACGAGCAGACTCTTGGTATCCAGCATCAAATGCGGATCTTCCGGATGAGAATGATCGTGATCTTTGACCAGACGAAGGCAGATATGCTCTGCTGTATCATCAAGCGTAAAAAGTACACTTATCTGATTGCTGAAATCAGCCAGACATGCGGGGATTTCGATTGCTGAGAAGTTCTGGGTTTCGGGTACAGATACACTGAACCAGAGAGAAAGACCATCTTCAGCGAGGAACTGCTTCAGCTCGGCAATCTCATCGGCATTGGTTTTTGTAAAGTCGAATCCGTCTATCATAACTGTATCAGCGGCAAACTCTCCGTCACGAATAATTGCACGGATACTGCTGATAATTTTCTTTACTGCCACCTCACCTTGAACAAAGTTCATGATTACCCTGTTCTTTATTATTTCATCATGAACCTGCATAGCATCATCAAGATTCTTCAATCTTGCAATCTCGGAAAATATATCTTCGTACCAGGCATAGATATGATCAGTCTTTTCAGAGAAAGACACATGGATAACATGCTGCCCCTGAAGCAGCTTGTCTGTCGCAAGGTGCACAAGCACCGCGGTTTTTCCGATACCTTCCGGCGCTGCGATTACCCCGAGGTTACCTGTTCCAAGACCGCCATGTATCGATTTTTCAAGGATACGCAGCGGGCTGCGCTGCACTAATTCTGTCTTAACCATCGTCTCCCCCTTTACTTGCCCTGATCAGCTTTCTGCTTCTCAAGATACGCTTTCCGCAGCTCTTCTGTTATGCTCTGAGGAACCTTGCCGTATTTGAGAAATTCCATGCTAAACTCTGCCTTACCCTGAGTCAAAGAACGCAGGTTAGTAGAGTAACCGAACATCTCACTTAAAGGAACTTCGGCCTCAACAACAGAGAAAGCCCCATCCTCACTTGATGCAAGTATAACACCACGGCGCTGATTAATGGTAGCAAAAATATTTCCCTGGAATTCTGTCGGTCCCTCAACGGTAACCTTCATGATAGGTTCCATAATAACAGGGCCGGCTTTATCATAAGCCTGACGGAATGCACCGAGACCTGCCTGCTGGAACGCCATGTCGGATGAGTCAACCGGGTGAGTGGCACCATCATTGACAACAGCTCGTACGTTTACTATCGGGAATCCGATAAGTGTTCCGCGCTCCATAGCTTTCTGGACACCCTTATCAACAGAAGGTACATATTCCACAGGAATAACCCCACCCTTGATATTATTTACAAACTCATATTTATCATCTTCAAACGGCTCGAAGTATCCTGCTACACGTCCATATTGACCGGATCCACCTGTCTGCTTCTTGTGGGTGTAGTCAAACTCAACCTTCCTGCTGATTGTTTCACGATAGGCAACCTGCGGCATGCCGGTATCTACCTCAGCCTTGTACTCACGCTTCATGCGCTCAATGTACACTTCAAGGTGAAGCTCACCCATGCCCTGAATAACAGTCTGATTTGATTCAGGATCGACATAGGTAGTAAAGGTCGGATCTTCCTTGGTGAAACGGTTGAGGGCCTTAGCCATATTGTCAGAAGATTTTTTGTCCTTCGGAAAAACAGCCAGAGAAATAACCGGAGCAGGAACATACATTGAGGTCATTGAATAGTTCAGTCCCTGAGACACAAAGGTGTCACCGGATGCACACTCTACACCGAACAGTGCAACAATATCACCAGGTCCGGCATAATCGATTTCTTCCATATTGCTGGCGTGCATGCGGATAAGCCGACCGACCTTGAATTTCTTGCGTGATCGGGAGTTATACAATTCCGATCCCTTTTCGACCTTACCCTGATATATTCTGATGTATGTAAGCTGTCCATACTGACCGTCTTCCAGCTTGAACGCCAGAGCTACGGTCTTGGCATCCTCTACAGGTTTCAGGCTAACTTCAGCTTCATCGTTATCCAGATCAAGAGCAAAGTTTTCAACCTGTCCCGGACTCGGCAGGTAATCAACTACTGCATCAAGCAGTTTCTGCACTCCCTTGTTCTTGTAGGCAGAGCCACAGAAAACCGGCAGAAGTTCACGCTTCAACGTACCAGTTCGAACTGCAGACTTGAGGAGTCCCTCTTCGACTTCACCTTCAAGAAAGGCTTCAGCGAGTTCGTCAGAAAACATGGATGCTGCATCGATCAGCTCTTCACGGCGTCGTGCAGCTTCCTCCTGCATATCAGCAGGTATATCGACTTCACGAATAATCTGTCCGTCGTCACCATCAAAGTAGAAGGCTTTCATTTTAACGAGATCGACTACACCTTCGAGCTTGTCTTCAAGACCAATTGGCATCTGCAGCATAATTGCATTATGACCCAGCTTGTCGATCAGCTGGTCCTTGATACGGTATGGATTTGCCCCGGTACGGTCACATTTGTTGATAAATGCTACGAAAGGTACGTTGTAGCGGGCAAGCTGGCGGTCAACAGTGATTGACTGTGACTGAACACCACCTACAGAACAAAGCACCAGAATTGCTCCGTCAAGAACACGGAGTGAACGCTCAACCTCAATTGTAAAGTCAACGTGGCCGGGTGTATCAATAACATTGATCGGGGTATCTTTCCAGGTTACGTTGGTAGATGCTGATGCGATGGTAATCCCACGCTCTTTCTCCAGCTCCATGGAATCCATGGTCGCTCCAACACCATCCTTGCCCCGAACCTCATGCACAGCATGGATCTTCTCACAATAGAAGAGGATCCTTTCGGTCAGCGTTGTTTTACCGGAATCGATATGTGCACTGATCCCGATATTACGCATTTTCTGAATATCAAACTTCATAGTTTTCTTCCCTTTATATGGATTCTAACAAATCACCTGTCAGCAGTTTATGTGCGCAGATAATACTTGAATGACAAGCTTTATTCAACACCGCGATTCGCAATTCGGTTTTACATATACGCTGTGGCCGGCGAAATCAGCTGTGTTCATTGAAAAACACGGATAAAATAAGGGCAGCCTCCCGATCAGAAGCAGAAAAACCTTCCTCTCTCAGCATATCCCTGAGGTTTCTGGCATCAAGTCCGGGGTCAGCCGTCTTGAGTTCACGGGCCCGCATAACCATATCGACATCAGGAACACGCAGACCGCCAAAAAAGCCCCGGTTGTGCTCAACGATCACAGTTTCCTGCAGATAACTCTGCATACGCGAAAGATAATCAAGCTGCCCCTGCAGCTCATCTCTGAGATCGAGGGCTTCATCCCTGAGGCTCTGAGCTTCATCCCTCAAGGCTGCTGTTTCCTCCTGCAGCTCGTAAATCCGGGCAAGCTGAGCCGCCGACACGCGCTCCTGTTCAATCATTCTCTGAAAAAGTATCTCAGGATCCTGTGACTGCAGGAAGGCCTGCGGATTCTGTAGGGCTCGATACATTGTTTCGGCAAGCTGACGCTCACTGAACCAGCGACCACTGATCCTCAGAAAGAATTCAGCTACCCGCATGCGGAAATCAAACTCTATCTCTCCGTTGGCAAAAAACTGCAGCCCAGCCGGCAGGTTACGTGTAAAATCAGTGCCCTCATAGACAAAACTCTCAGGCACCAGCAGCAGTTCTATGCCAAGCTCTCTTTCGACCACCAGCACCGAAGAAGGGACAATCATCTCCAGGGATTCAAGAAAGCTTTCAACCTGCGATTGCTGGCTGCTTTCAGGGAAACGACTTCCTTCAAGGGCTTGATAACTAATTTCATAGGCGGTGGCTGTTCCGGCCAGCATCAATACGGCCAGTAGTATAATTGGCAGTTTTTTCATATCACAATCTCCTTAATCAATATCCCGCAGCTGCAGAAGTATTGTATCGAACGGCTCAATATGCTCACCTGGAGTGAGTGAAATAACCTCTGCATATTGCCGCATGCCCTCGGTTCGTATTTCTATCTCGGCAATCAACTGATCCTCGGTCCTGAACACATAGCCACGTTTGGTGCTGCGCGCAAGACGTTCCGGATCCACATACACGATCATCTGATCCGGATCAAGAGGATTCAGAATATAACCGTTTTCACGGCTGCTTCTTGTAAAGAACTCGGCTGCATACATAAGCCTGCCGATGTATTCCTCCCGCTCTTGTATCTGAACAAGCCTCCGGCTCAGAACTTCAGCCTGACGCTCACGGGTCAGCTGATATGACATTGAGAGATATCTGCTGCGGGCAGTAATGTGAGCAAGGATGTCCGGCACAGAGTTTGTATAAGGAATCTGATCAAGCCTTGCCAAAAGCAGTTCAAGCTCCTGCAGATAGGATGAAATTCTCTCTGGCTCTCCGCTCTCCTGTATACCCTCCTGCTCCAGCACCGGATACGAAGGGAAAAAATTATCACTCGAAGCGAACGCAGCCGTTACAGGCAGGTCTCCACCGATGATTTCCGCAGCCGCACCCTGGTTAAGCAGAGGATTATAACGCCGGACGAGTTCGGCCCGCTCGCGGGCGATCCTCTGCTCCAGTGTACTTCTCAGACTATCCTGATGCGATTCCAGTTCAGTTATACGCTCCTGATAATCGCGCTCCAGGTTCTCTATCCGCGCTGTATATTCGGCCTCAAGCTCTTCAAGCTGAAGTTCAAATAACTGTGATTGACTGTCGAGTACAGCCTGTTGTTCTCTGGCAGTATCTCTCTGACGGGTATCATATTGAGCAAGCAGATCCAGAACCTCATTTATCTCGGCCTGATTCTCCGCCATTTCACTTTCAAAACGCTGCTCAACCGCTGCAAGCTCCTGGGTCTGTCTCTCTGCCAGTTGATTGCGTTCAGCGTTCAACTGGGACTGGGTCAGTCCACGGTCGAGCAGAAGGCTTTCTTCTCTGGAGGCCCTGCTCCGGATGTCCTGTTGTCTGCGCCCATACTCGCTCTCGATTCTGTCACGCGCATCCTGCAGTCTGCGCAATCTTGATTCAAGACGGGAAACGGTATCCAGGACTTCCCGCAGGTTTATATCCTGAAAGTCGCCGACCTGAATCTGGACACGTGCCGTATTGCGCTCGATGAGCAGATACACACCAACCGACAGCAGTAATGAAAACAGAATCGATGACAGTATGATCATCGGCACCAGGTAACTACGGTTTTTTCTTGTCTTTGCGAACTCGGCAGCGATATCATACTGTTTTTCGCGTTGGCTGAGTTCACCCTTAACATCTTCAAGGAACAGATCTGCTCCCCGACGGATTATTTTTCTTTCATTGTCCATATACCATTCCAACCCTTCGGGCAGATACTGCCTCGTGTCCGTCTTCTGAAAACCGCAGCACACGGCAGCGATTTGCACTGGACAAAACCATCATAGGCAGAAGCCCAGTTCCCGGAATAATACAGCTCGAGGGCCTTCTCATAGGCATGTATCTCCTCCATCCCCTCATCGCCCAACTCACTCCGACTGATCGGCCAGTACACCTTCTTACCTACCGATTTCCCTTTAACCTGAACCTGATCTATTTCCAGAAAATAGTACTTGTTGGTTACAGCCTCGGTCTCCTCACGGACATAATCAGAACAAATCACCGGAACCTGATAAAGCCTGGTAAGTCCTTCGAGCCGGGAGGCAGCATTCACATTGTCTCCAATAACAGTATTGACCATGCGCTCCAGGCTTCCGATATTGCCGTAGAAGACCTCACCGCCATCGATACCGACACCTACTTCAAGCAGCACAGCCTGGTACACACGCTCCTCTTCTTCAGTCAGAGCGCCTCCCGAGGCTTCAATAGCTTCTCTTCTCTGACGCATCTCGCGCCTGAGATTCGATGCCACATCCTGTATATGGTATGCAGAGTCAATCGCCAGCATTGATTTCTGCCGGTTATCTCCCATAATTCCGAACACTGCCAGAAGCGCATCACCGATAATCGAGCCGATATCCCCATGCTGGTCATGAATCAGCCGGATCGCCCGGTCATAATGCAGATTGAGCAATTTGATAATATCGGTCCCCAGAGTTTCGGTCATGGAGGTAAAACTCCGGATATCGGTAAACAGAATAGTCAGATTACGCTTCTCGCCTTCAAGCCTGATTTCACGTTCCTTGTAGGCTTTAACTGCAATATCCCGGGCAACGAATTTCTTGAAGATACCCATGAGGTTATCGACAGTGGCTGCCAGAGAATTGAAGGCCATTCCAAGATAGGTTATGTCATCGTTGGAAGCGCCCTCCAGTTTCAACAGGTCAAGCTGTTGCTCATCCTGCATCTGCATTATCGCCTGGGTTATGTGCCCGAGAAAACGCAGGATATGCCTCAGCAAAATTATACCGAGAACAGCACTTGCAAAACTGAGGGCTATTATTATTGCAGAAATTATCCGGAAGTTTCTTTGTGAGTCACTATAGAATTCGCCGAGTTCCTCTGCACGAACAAGGAATGTATCCCACTGATCATTGTAACGATAGACACCGAAATAGTTATCTCTCGAAAATGTAAAACGTATAGTTCCCTCGCTGAGACCTTCATCCAGCCTGTCCTTCATCGACTGAAGCACATTTTCGTCAGTAAAAGAATCAGGTGTATCACTGCGGTTTGTCGCCAGGAACAGAAAATCTCCATCCTGCCCTACCGCCAGCGCAAGCGATTTCTGCCCCCTGAGATCCCTGCCGGCTGCATTCTTCATGTTTAAGGTTGCGGCCTCGATATCCTGATTGAAATCGAATATCTGTGCCTGATTAGCTGCAAATATCTGGAGATCTTTCAGATCCTTTACCAGCAGCTGATTCATCAGGTGGATCTGCTCACCGCGGTTCAGTGTCAGATTTATATAGTTCGTCACAAAATTTGACAGAAGAAGAAACACGAGAAAAATAAAAATAATCTTGTGAAGAAGCGGAACTACCCTCGTACCACCAACCCTGGTGCCGAAGAGACTGCTAAATTTACCTTGTACTTTCAAAGCCCATTACCCCATCTGTATAGGGTAATATATGCGAGCAAAAAAGTTAAGTTAATTCTTAATGAATTTTCCTAGCTTGATTGCGGCATAAACATTCTGCATAATGCAGCTATGACTGTACTATGCCTTGACCTGGAAGGGGTTCTGATCCCCGAAATCTGGCTGGCGGTGGCTGATACCACCGGTATTGACGACCTGCGCATAACAACAAGGGACATTCCCGATTACGATGAACTTATGCGCACACGCCTGAGGATTCTCGATGAGAATGGAATCGACATGCATAGCATAACCGAGGTTGCGCATGCTATCGAACCACTTCCGGGAGCCCGGGATTTTCTTGATCGTATGAGAAAAACCACACAGGTGGTAATTCTCAGCGATACCTTCCGGCAATTTGCCGGAGCGGCAATGGCACGCCTCGGATACCCGACAATTTTCTGCAATGACCTGATATCCAATGATGCGGGGAAGATTGTAGACTATAAACTGCGTCAGCAGGACGGTAAGCGCCATGCAGTACTGGGTTTCCGATCCATGAATCTGAAGGTCCTCGCTGCCGGCGACTCCTACAACGATCTGTCCATGATCAAGGAAGCTGATTATGGAGCTTTTTTCTGCCCTCCTGACAGCATAAAGCTGGAGCAGCCCCAGATCCCTGTATTCACTGAATACAAGTCATTTGGCGACGCTCTTTGCGAGGCCGTCGGAAAACTCGATTCGATAATCTGATCAATTCTGATTCCACAGCAGCGGCAGCTCAGCAGCTGCTGCGGAATATATCACTGAGGATATGGCGTGTAATCGCATAGAGCGGGGGTACGCCTTCCGACAGCTGCATACGGGCTGACAATGCAGATTGATGCTCCATCGGCAGATCGGAAATATAATAGAAAAACCTGAGGTCGACGTCGCCGGGAATAACCCCGGTCTGTGTTGACTCAAGAACCTGCCGGTAATAATGCGTGCCTTCCATTTCAAGTCCGATACATGACCAGATATTCCGGTAAAAATGCAGCATCATGCTGTTCTGAAGCAGCGTTCCCTCAACCGTCAGCATTGGTCCGATATGCACTTCTCGTCCCGGCATGCGGCTTCCAAGCTCTTCGAGAGCTTTCGGGGAGGACAGGGGTACCGGCTGGAAGAAATCCGTTGCCTGTTCGATGAAGGCAGTCGGCGCCAGCACATCACCCCGTTTACCCAGCAAGGCCCCTGCTTTGCCAAGAAAATTGATACTGCGAACATTCTCACCGAACAGGATTACCAGGTTCCGCATTATATGCTCCGCCTGCTCACCAAATGCATAATCAATGTTGATTATTACATCCCTGCAATCCGATGGGACGGGGACAACATCCGGATCGATTGCGGCACCCGAGAGCCTGGAACAGTCAATAATCTGCACCTGGATTCCAGTCGATGCCGTTTCCTTGAGACGAACAATTCCATGGTCCCTTCCTCGTGCAGCCGAAGCCTCCTGCTCCTCCGGATAACTACGAAAATAGTCGCGAAGCAAGGCATACAACAAATCATTGGAGTTGTCCCAATGTTCCAGGAGAGCAGAATGCTGAACGCTCTCGGCCCAGGCCAGAACCCTGTCGCGGTTTTCCGGATACCAGGGATTCAAGCAGTTACTTACTGAATGGGTGTTACTGCTGATTATATGCACTCTCAGATCCTCCGGCATTTCGGAAGGATCACAAAGGATAGATTCACGTACGGCCTGTCCGATCTGGGCTGTCCACAGATCCATACGCCGACTGCTCCAGCTGTTGGTCTGCTTTCTGACATCGATACTGAACATTTCCCGGTGCCTGATTATGTCAAAAAGCCTCAGAACAGTCTGTTCCGGCCAGATTTCCTTGAGACCACAGATCTCGGCTCCGGAAAAAGGCAGAGTTTCAAGAAACTCGAAATCATCACATTCCGGGTTCCGGGTATGTGCATCGATGGCTGCAAATACTTCAGAACTGTTCAGCCGGCTTCTGATTTTCTCGGCCTCCACTGCATAGAGACAAAGGCAGGAAAGCATATCAACAAGATCAGAAAGCCCGCTGCGGAGCAACACCAGGTTTTTTCCCGGTAATAACTCCCATATATCTCGCCGTCTGGCAGCACTGCCTATGGATGGGAAGTAACGGTTGGGCTCGGCGTACTGCACAGGAAGTTCATCGGTAAACAGAAAAGCAAATGTCCTGGTAAGATTTTCCGGAAGACGCCGGACAGCATAATTAAGCGCGCCAGTCTGCAGCATTTCCGGATCATTCAAATGAGGGTGAAGAGCAGGCTCAAGATCCCGGTACAGCGGAAGCATTCCGGCAACAGAAATATGCCCCTTGTCGATAGAACGCAGAAGTTCAGTCTTGAATCGGTCAAACGCGGAAAATATGCCCTGCTTGTCACGAAGCGTTGCACCAAGGGCCAGGGAGAAAGACTTTGACTCCTGAAGAATCCAGAGAAAGTCATCGCCGCTCAGACAGCTGCAGACACAGTTTTCTCTGGCGGCCACCGTTAAACGCCTCGGCATTCGGAATAAAGCCTCCCATTCGCCGAAATAATGTCCGGACTGGATTATCGTAATCTGCTGCGGCCGGCCGCTTGATTCATCCAGCAGCTCAACACAGCCACTCTGAATCAGATACACACAGACATCATCAGGATCACCTTGATTGATAATCCTTTCCCCTGCCTTGTACTCTCTATGTTCCAGGCGCTGAAGCACCCATTCCTTCTGCTTCGGATGAAGAAACCGAAACGGGATCACGCGGTTCAACAAATTCATCTGATCTTTGCCCATGACGCAAGTATAGCTTGCGGATGCAAGTCTCACAAGCTTGACCAGTCCGTGAGAACGATTTAATCTATCAGACATGGATTCAATGGAATTGCCTTTAAGCCCTCTGGAACGAAGACGGGAACTTGCTATAGACCAACTCACAAAAAGCTATGCCGATGAATATCTTGACACGCAGGAATTCGAGGACAAGATTGCACAGGTCAATATAGCCACATCAATCAGAAATCTGGAAAAGGTACTGTCGGATCTTCCCGCAGAATATCAGCTTCCGGCAATCAGGAATTCAGCAGGACTGTCTGACAGGACAGCCCCGGTTTCCCCGGTTCGCAGCCTGACCACTATTATGGGATCCAATTCCTTCGGTGCAGAATTGGTCGAGAACCGCAGTGTAAGCTGTTTCAATCTAATGGGTGACAGCGTATTTGACTTGAGGGCTGTTAATATTCCGGATGGAGAACTGCATCTGCAGATCAACTGTATAATGGGAGATATCAAGATTATGCTCCCGCCAGATGTTGCAGTCAGAAATCAGGCGACATCAATAATGGCTGATGCAAAGGTTAAAGGTGAACCAGGCCCGGATCCAAGATGCACTCTGACAATTACCGGCTTTCAGTTGATGGCTGACCTGAAGATCAGATATTAGGTGAATTTTCCGATTCCAAGGGTATAGATATATTGGGAAGAAATGCGGCGCATTACCCGGATACAGTGCAGGTAATCACAACCTGCTGTCAGCTTGAAAAAGTCGACTTCACGCTCATCATCCATAACAACAACCGGGAATTTTATGAGATTAAGCAGCACCTGCGGCTGAATGCCCCGCTCAAATAGATAACGGCAAAAAGACAGATCCTCAATAGGAATACTTTTCCCGTTGCTGTGATAAAGATACCCGAGGCCGTCACGAATCTGGTCCATCGGTCCCTTTGAATAATGAAACACCCTCCCTAATGGATATGTAGGCTTAATATAACCCATCTCGACAAGTGCCGAGCGAACCTCCTCTACTGTTGCTACAAACTCGGGATAACTCAGCCTGGTCCGGAACATAAGAACAGCAATATCTGTTTGCTGGGTGTGTTTATGAAGCAGAGCTGGAATATTGTAGTTGACTATAAAGTTGTCACCCAGGCGCTTGATGATCTGCCCGTTCATCTCCAGCAAATCCGCTGGATCAACCCAGAGCTTGAACAACTCCTCAGGTGTGAGCCGAAACACACGAAGCGCAGTGAAGGCTCCGTAAATTTCAGCTTCATCAAAAGGAACCTGAAAATATCTGGTGAAGAGATAACGCATATACGGGGTGAAAGCAGCCTTGCCGTGAACAGCAAAATGCAGTTGCGCCTGGTAGTGATTTTCAACCACATGATTAGCCATCATAAACTCTCCCGGAAGATTCGCCATATAGGCGAGCTCCAGGTCTTTTTTATAGCTTTTCTGCTGGCTGAAAACCTTTAATATTGCACTCTCTATCTGTACTCCATTGGTTTCAGGGCGCAGATACAGAAAGATATCCTGCCAGCCTTCTTCGACCGGCCCGGGATAGGGAATAAGTATGCTTGGTAAGCCTGTATCTATCTTTCCTTGCTGCACAATATTAAGGGTAATATGAGCGGCAGATTTTTACCACTCATATTATGGTTTTTACAGTGCATCCAGACAGATTTCTCCGGCAGTCACAGGAACATGGACGCCCCAGGCCTCAAGAACCCTTGGATGCAGCTCTCCGATCAGTCCGATTGATTTACCATCTGCAATTACACGCCCGACACGGCCTGGAATGAACCTTGAGTCTTCAAGGGGTTCCAGTCGATATTCCTTGCCGAGATAATACATCAACGCTGCCAACTGGGAACTGACCTGGGTAAAATCCGTGTCAGCATCAGTATGCAGCCAGCCGAGGGTATTCTCGGTAACCGAACCCTGATTATCAGAAGCATCGGTTCTTGCAATCTTTCCAACTTCAAAAATCCGGTGTGGGTATGCCGCGCTTGCAGAAACGGCCTCTGCACTCATAAGGCTAGGAAGTATCGATGGACGGACTACAGCATAGTTTTCAGACATCGGGTTGGCAATCTGCACAGCGCCGGCCCGAGCCTTTTCCAGATCATCTTCCGAATACATGCGCTGCAGATAATCACGGTCTGAGCCGAGATAGTTAAAAATCATTTCCTGGAAACCGAGTCCAACCATCAGCATCTTGACCTTGCGTCCAAGCTCCTCTGCAGCCGTGAGGCGGCCAACAGAAAAATCACGGGGCATTTCAGGCTTGAAGAAATCCATGCCCTTACCAATCATGATGTCTTCGGCAATATCGACTCCATGAAGAAAGTCATTCCGGTATTCAGGAGGTTCAATCTCGATTATCTGCTGTTTGACCTCGGCTTTCACACCCATACGGGCCAAAGCTGCCACTGCCTCGTCGGCACTCAATTCACTGCCGAGAAGCTTGTTCATATCTGACAGAGCTATTGACTGCGGCTCCTGGAAATACATCGGAACCTGGAATTCCCGGCCGAATGGGGTATCAAATGGATACTCAACTGCAGTCGGATGAATGGTAAACCCGGCATCTGCAAGATCACAGGCCACTATTGAAGCAGCCAGCAGCAGAGATTTCAGATCCGTGCCGGTCAATTCGACAAAGAGTTCACGGTCACCGGTTTCTACTGCTCCGATCCGGCTGCTGTTTATAACAGGTGGAAAACTGAGAATTTCCCCCTCGGCATCTGCAAGCAATGGAAATAACTTCTTGTCTGCAACAATATGCCCGAATTCCTGTCCCTTCGGATGATCCTTCAGCATCTGGCGCATGCTCATCCTTGTATCCAGACCGAGAGGCTGAAAGGATACCTTGTCAGGATCAACAGCTTTATACTGCACAGGGAAGACGATCAATTCTCTGCGATAGACTCCCATTGCCACTGCTTTACGCTTCTGACCGAAGTTCCAGCAGAGTTTTTCCTGGGTTTGTATGAGATCATTTAATGTTGCTTCATCTACCGGCTCACCACTGACAGCAAAACCGACAACATAGGGGCGGATATCCTCAACACTCTTGTCGACCTGTATCCGATAGCCTGCGTTTACCTTATCACCTGGTCGACAAAAAAAGGAGTAGCTGGAAAGCAGTTTCTTCTGTCCTGAATAGACTGAAAGCTGACGTGCAAGACCAGCGGTTGACCAAAGGTCGGGTCTGTTGGTGTCGTTCAGTTCAATCTTGAATAATCCATTTTCATCATCGACATCATCAAGCTCGGCCTTGGCACATTCAAGCAGACTCTCCAGCTCGTCATTCGACAGTTTGGCACCCATTCTCTGGAACAGGGCTTCCTGATAAACTTCTATTTTCGGCATGACTTATTTCCCCCTCCGAAGACGGATATTCTCGATGTTTCCGGAGAACAATTCACGTAGATCGTTCAGTCCAAGATGCATAAGGGCCATTCGGTCGATTCCTAGTCCCCAGGCAAGAACCGGAACATCAATACCCATGGGTTTGGTAACCTCCGGTCGGAAAATACCGCTCCCACCAAGCTCAAACCAGCCAAGCACAGGGTGCTTGATATGCACTTCTACCGAAGGTTCGGTGAAAGGAAAGTAACCTGGAACATATTTGACCTCGGTTGCCCCTGCGATTTCAGTCGCAAACATCTCCAGCAGTCCAAGAAGATTCCTTAAATTGACATCATTCCCCAGAACAATTCCTTCTGTCTGATAAAAATCACTCAGATGGGTCGCATCAACCTGATCATAGCGGAAACAACGGGCCACACCGAAATACTTACCGGGAACCCTGGCATTACGAAGCTGTTTTGCTGACAGGACGGTTCCCTGACTGCGCATGACCAGTCGCCGCGTGAAATCGCGATCAAAGCCATAACCCCAGCCGCGACTGCCGCTGTCACCACCATCCTCATGAACCTGCGCAACATTATCCAGATACGGCTGCTCAATTTCCCGGGCATACATAGGCTCTTTGACATAGTACACATCATGAATATCACGTGCGCTGTGGAACTGCGGCATAAACAGCGCATCGCCGTTCCAGAACTCGGTTTCTACCAGCGGACCGTCGAATTCCTCAAAACCCAGCGCTGCCAGCCTGTCCTTAACCCAATCCAGGTATTCACAATAAGGATTTCTCCGCCCCATCAGTACACGGGTAGGTGATGTATTCACGTTATATTCACGAAACCGGACATTTTTCCAGTTGCCGCTCTTGAGCATTTCAGGTGTAAGGGTTCCGGTTTCATCGCCGGTTATCCCCTCCTTATGCAGCCCGGAAGCAGCTTTCAATCCAGATTCAGACAAGCCATAAATGACCTCATCACGCTCGACGATTCTGAAAGCAACTGCTGATGCCCCGCGTTTTTTACTGATTCCGGAGATAATCTGCTGTTCCTGTGGGCTCAAATCATCATGCTCCAGGCGGATTCCTGATGAAGCTTTATCAAGAATACCCCGGATTACCTTACAGAATTCCGGTAGATCTTTGATTTTTGCGTGTATGCACTTATCGGAGTCCATGCTGACGGCCCCAGCTTTTGAGAGCGCTCCAAATGCAGACCCCATATCCCGGGGTTCAAGGCCAACTGCCACAGCAATTTCAGGCAATTTCAACCCAGGCTGTTTCTGTGCGCATTTCAGAAGCCGCTCTTCGGGAAAACCGTTAGCGCGGTATTCAGCCCCCAGGTCAGTCAACTCATAGCTGACCTTCATTACCCGCTCCTGCTCCAGCAAAAGCTCTTTCTGGACAAGCCAGCTGACTGCCTGATTTGCCTGGCCAAGATTGAATGCAAGACGCTCAACAATCTTTTCGGGGGTTATCTTTTCACTTGCGGAAAACTCCAGCAGTACCTTCACCTCAAGTGGGTGCAAGGTCGTGACAGAATGTTCGGTTGTCATGATAAACTGCTCCTTAAATATTAGGAATCCCGACCAGCAGTTTCTATTCGCTCCAGAATACGGCGCATTCGCGTACCCATTGCTTGGCCGATACGGTGGTCAGGATAAGATCCGGCCATATCTTGAATGAATTTGAAGGTCTCTGCAAGGCTTTTTGAGCTCACATGACTTTTTTCTGAACCTACCGGCTGATCTACTGTACCTCTGGCAGCCTGCAGAGTCTCCATCAGACCTCTACGGCCCAACAGCCTGTTACGTATAGATTCGATTTTCAGCGGAAGATCACTTTCAACGAACTGCTTTCTCTGCTGTTCCGGAAGATCTTCGCTAAGTCCGAGTAAGTATTCAAACATTCTGGCTTGACTGAGTTTAGGATCAGGTTCCACCGCTTCCACAAATTCAGGAGGACAGTCTTCTACAGCTGCCGGTTCCTGTTCAGGCGCCCATACCAATGGTTCATCATCTTCAACCGGCTCATCGAAGTATACCTCCTCACCCTGCATCTCAGGGGGCTGAATGTTTTCGGGCTGAGCCTCATCAACCGAAGGCGAAGCCTGACGAGGCATCCCTGACTCCGGCTGCATTTCGGGCGCCGTCTGTCGAACGGGAGGATGCCCTGGAAACGGTCTCCCTCCTGATGGTGAAGGTGCAGGGTATCCCCTGGGCGACTGCATCTGAGAACCACCCGCAGGCATTGGGGGTGTTGATGAAGGAGGCCGATACCCGGGCGGAGGAAATTGCTGCTCGAAAGGTTGCTGCGGCTGCGGCACCTGCTGTGCTTTCTGCGATTGTTGAGGCGGTGTTTCCGGCTGCTGTGGTTGTTGAGGCTGCTGGGGCTGCTGGGGTACATCCGGCAGGGACGGTTGAATGTCCGATTCCTGCTGTGGCTGTGGCTGTGTAACCTGCGCTTGCTGCGGCTGCTGGGGAATTTGCGGCTGCGGCGGTGGCGATGATGGCTGTGATTGAGGCGGCTGCGACAGTGGTTGCGGCTGCTGTTGCGGAATCTGCGCTTGCGGCATCTGCGGCGCTTGCGGCTGCGCCTCCGGCTGCTGGGGCTGCCGCGGCTGCTGTGGTGCATTGCCTTTCTCCGAAGATTTCCCGTCAGAACCTGTGGGCTCTGGCGCAGGAGACCCCTCTTCTTCTGAATCAGGAATATACTTGTGTATCAAGCCCTCTTCAGCTGCAGAAGCATCCTGCAGAAGATCCATTAAACTTGGTATACCACTCTGTTCCTGACTGGTTTCTTCTACTGGTTCCCCAGAAGCAGGAGCTGCGTTTTGCTGAGGCTTTCCGACCGGCTTTTCCTGAGACTGAGGAGATCCTCCATCCTGCCTTCCTGAACCGGACCGATCTGCAGAAATGGACACATCATTTCCGGACCTGTCATCTCCAATATTTTCATCTTCGAGCTCGTATTCAAACTCTTCCTCATAATCTTCGTAGTCATCAAAACTGCCCAGCTGTTCAATATCCTCTGCTTCAAAATCACTGGCGCCAAAATCAAGCACAGGGACTGAGTCGTCTTCCTCAAGAAAATCACCCTGCTCACTCTCTACAGCCTGTGTATCCCTGCTTCCTCCGAGGTTAACGAGTCTTCCGAGCTTTTCGATATTTCGTGTCCAGGCATCACCAAGTTCATCATGGAATGAGTCTACAATTTGCTCATAGAGATCGAGACTCTGATTCAATGCGCTGATATCATCTGCCGAGGCTCTCTTTCCCTGGAGACTGATCAGCTCCTCTGCCGCAGCCATCGCTTTTTCCTTATGACCCAACCTTGATTCAAAGCGGGCCAGCAATGACAGGAGATATGCGTCATCGGGGTTGTCTTCAAGTAATGTATTCAGAAGGCTCACGGCTTGAGAATCTTCACCTCTAGCAGACAATATCTCTGACAGCAGCCCTGCTGCTTTCAGGTCATCGGGATTGTCTTCGAGATATGCACGGACTCTATTCTCGGCTTCAACATATTGATGCATACCGAACTGAATTCTGGCTAGCTCAATCTGGAAATCACCTTCTCCGTTCCCGAGCTCCTGTAAGCGCTGGATACAGTCCGCTGACTCCTCGCCAAGCCCCAGTCGGTGGGCAACGCCAGCAAGCAGCTTTAATGCCTGAATATTCCCGGAATCGGCCTCGAGAAGCTCATGAAGCTGACGTCGGGAATCCTCATATCTACCTGAACGCTCCAGCACCAGGGCAAGATGCATTCGCAGATCGAGATTATCAGGACTTTTTTCCACCATGTCTATAAGATCATCTATATATTGCGTGCCATCCGTGTGCACAAGGACCTGACCGAGGTTGCTGGCAGCTTTTTTGTAGGATGGATCTTTCTTCAGCGATCTCCGGAGATACTGCCCGGCTTCTTCATATTTTCCCTGCTGGCTTAAAATACTTGCTATATTATTGAGTGCCCGGGGATTTTCAGGGGAAATCGACAGAATCTCCTCATAGATCTTGCGAGCTTCTTCTGCATTATTCAGCCGTTGGCAGGTGATTCCAAGGTTGTTGAGAGCATCTATCCATCCAGGTTTTGACCGTAATGCATGCATAAATGCATCCCTTGCTTCCTCCAGTCTGTCGAGAGCAAGTAGAGAAATACCGAGGTTATAACGCAGTTTAGGATGATTTACATCATGCTCAAGTCCTTCTACAAGAATTTCGACGGCCTTGGCATGCTCACCTGCCTGCTCATACAAAGTTCCCAGATTATTGTAGGACATCACAAAATCAGAATCATAATGTATTGCACTTTTATAGGCTGAGACGGCTGCTTCAAAATCGCCCATACCTTTGCGGATGTTTCCAAGGTTATACAGAATGTCGCTGCGGTTCGGAGCAAAACTCAAGGCGGTCTGGGCCAGTTCAAGGGCATCATTCAGTTGTTTCTTGTGCCGACACACAATCGCCAGATTGTTATATCCTTCAGCGTTTTCCGGCTGGAGTCTGACAGCCATGGAAAAGCACTCTTCCGCCTGGTCATATTTCCGCTGCTCGGTGTAGATCGTACCAAGCATCATATGGGCATGCCAGGAATGGGAGAACTCATCCACCAGCTCTACAGCGAGTACTTCTGCTGTTTCATAATCATGCAGAGATATTGCCCGCAAGGCCCGCAGTCTTTTTTCTTCACTCTTCATTTTACAAATCCATTTCATCAGGCGGCAGAATGCGCACCCTGTGTTCCCGACTGAATACACTAGTCAGACGATTGTCCTGTAAATCATAAGACATTACCGTCACATAATACAATGTATCCGGCTTCAAACCTCCAATTTCGAGTGAATTCGTATCTCCTGCATCGATCGGAGAGTTTCGATCCCCGGTTCCGAAGTATCTTCCGGGTTCGGTTCCGAAAAAAACGAGATATCCGCCAACAAGAGGATCATGTACCCGACTCCATTCCACCCTGAGGGATTCACGGCCGGGAATGAGACGGACATTCGATGGAGGTATCGGCGGAGGTAGCTCCTGATAGGATATATCGACATGCCTGAGCAATGGAGAATTGCTTCCCACACCATCAGGAAGCACCTCCACCATCAACTGGACGAACCGGGCAGGATCAAGCCGCTGTATTGCATCAGGCAGATCAGAATCAACCCACTCTCCGATTACATTTCCCCGTGAATCCAGCTGAGTTCCGGAACGAATCAAGACCCGGACATCAGTATCACCCTGGTTTGCATGCTCATATGAGAATGATCGTAGCTTCGTACGAGGCGACTCAAACTGATATGGGGCCAGCAGCACTCTCCCGACTGAATCACTATATCTCCTAAGCGACGGCAATTCCATAGGTACTGAACTGATGTGAAGCTCATCAATCAATGCTTCCAGACCTGCACCTATCTGCAGAACAGCTGACGAACCATTTCCAACATACATCGGCAGAGGTGAGCCGCTACCGTTTCTATTACCTGTGACATAACTGACATCACTGATCTGGCCGTCCACATAATATGCCAGCCGTCCGTCTTCCGGATCATAACTCACGAAATGATGAGACCAGCGCCCTGGAAGCAGCCCATCATGAGAGCGTAACCGAAAAGTCTGTAGCTGCCGGCCCTCATCCATGAACAAATTCTGCCAGACAAATTCAAGCCTTCTGTCCTGGACGGATACCTTGAACTGCTGCCGCTGATTGCTGCGGTGATCAATTCCCTGCCAGCTGATGATTTCCTCACCTTCGCGTAGAAGTGGAGCATAGAGATAGAATGAAATCGTGAATCCTTCAAAATGCATGCCCGGCTGAAACAGCACTGCCTGATCTGCCTGCAGCAGCATCGGTTCTCCACGAAATACTCCTGCTGCTGATCCCACCTTGAACTCAGCTGTGCTCAGTTGATGAAGATCCTGTTGCACCCTGAAACCGCCGCTGAGATCGCGGCTCGGCAGTTCGTCAAATCGAAGCAATAGCTGAGTAGCTGGTCCCGGTTGTATTTTCGGACTCTCGAGAACAAGGTACTCAGCACCCGAAAGATTGACCCGGGTAACACTCTCCTGGGCATAGAATTCTCCCCAACCGCGCTCACCGCCGATTCTCAGCTGCTGATTTAGCGCATTCAGCGAAAAAATTGGAATTATAGCTAGTAGTATGCTGACGTATCGTTTCATCTCTTGGTATTGTTTATCGGCATATATGAAAGATTCACAAGAGAAAGATTCACAGAGCTTTGTTGACAGAAAACTGAGAGAAGCGGTTTCCGGTTTCCCGCTGGAACCTGGCGTCTATATTATGCGCAGTGCTGACAACAGTATTCTCTATGTAGGGAAAGCCAAACAATTGAGAAATCGGGTCAGGTCCTATTTCTCGGCAGGCAGACAGCACATCAAGACAGCAGTATTGATGAACAATGTACGAAACATTGAGTGCATAGTTACCAGCACCGAACACGAAGCCCTGCTCCTGGAAAACAGCCTGATCAAGGAGCACCAGCCTCGCTACAATATTAACCTGAAAGACAGCAAGAGCTATCCTGTAATCAGAATCACCAAAGAAGAATTTCCGAAAATTTTCCGGACCCGCCGCATAATTCAGGACGGCAGTGAATACTTCGGGCCTTTTCCGAATGTCCAGGCGATTGATATATATCTGGATCTGATCGAGAAACTATTTCCCCTCAGAAAATGCAGGGGCAAGGTCAAACCAAGGAAACAACCCTGCCTGTATTATCACATCGGGCGCTGCGCAGCTGTATGTGCAGGAAAAACCAGCAAGGAAGACTATCTCGACAGAGTAGACCAGGCTCGCCGCCTCCTGAACGGAGAAGCCGAGGAAGTCAGCTCCAGACTCGAACGGCGGATGACACAATCATCTGCTGAGCTGAAATTCGAGGATGCAGCCTGGTGCCGTGATGCCCTCAGAGCCCTTGAAGACCTGAACAGCCGTCAATCTGTCGTGGATTTTGATCCGGAAACCAGAGATTATATTGCGATGTACCGCCAGAAAGAGCTCTGTGTCTTCACTGTCTTCCAGATGCGCGGCGGAAAGCTGCTTGGTACAGAATCTTTCAGATCACGCTCGGTCGAAGATGACCGTGAGGCGATAGCAGAGTTTATTGACCGATACTACAGCAGCCTGAAACAGCCTCCACGGAGGATCTTCACCCAGATCGACTTCACAACACCGGACGGCAGAATCCCTGATCTTATGAGCAGCGGCCCGCCTCCGGAGTGGAGAGGAACTGACCTGGACATCGGGACGACAGAAGCCGCCAGCGTGCCCGAAGCAGCCGAAACAGAACCGGCCTACGAAAGCGGTCATTCAGCCTGCGTTCTCCCGGACATCTCAAGCCCGGAAAATCACAGGGATTCCGCAGTTCTGAATATGGCAGTTGAAAATGCACGGCAGGAACTCTCGGCCTGGCTTCGCGATGAGGGTGATACTGATGCCCTTGAGGAACTGGCGGAGATCATCGGCCTCTCGGGAGCACCCCTCAGGATCGAAGGATTTGATATAGCACAGCTGCACGGAAAGCACACAGTAGCCGCCATGGTCCACTTCTTCCGGGGAGCCCCTGACAAGAGCGAGTACCGCCGTTATCATATCCGCAGTCTGAAAGGAAAGATCGATGACTTCGCCGCCATGCGGGAGGCTGTAGCGCGGCGTTATACCCGCCTGCAAAATGAGGAAAAGAAAATGCCTGACCTGATTCTCATCGATGGAGGAAAGGGACAGGTGAGTGCCGCTAAACAGGTTCTACGCGCACTGGATCTTGATCACATCCCGCTGCTTGGCTTAGCCAAGCAGTTTGAGGAAATAATTCTTCCGGGGCATTCCGAATCCCTGCGGCTCCCTGAAGGAAGCCCGGCCCTGAGAATCCTGCAGCACGTAAGGGATGAAGCGCATCGATTTTCAACCGGATTCAACCAGCTTCTTCGAGCCAAGGACATTAATGCCGGAGTAATAGAGCAGGTAGAAGGAATCGGACCTGGTAAAAGCAAAAGACTCTTGCAGACATTCGGATCACTGGAAGGAATTGCCACTGCTGATACCGAAGATATTATGAGCTGCGCCGGAATTTCAGAGACAGCCTCGCTTCAACTGAAGCTACTTGCCAAGGAAGCAGCAGAGCAGGCATCATTTGGCGAGGATACAGAAACTCAGAGCGAAACAACCAGCTGATAGATAAACATAAACATGAGCTGCTGATGTATCATACTGCGGTCAGAACGAAGTGCAGCATCCACCTCGGTGGTTTTTCTGATTCTGTCCTGCAGCTCCAGCAGGGAATAGCCTCGCGCAGCCTGTAGAAGCTGTTCCTGGTTTCGCTTTCCCCGGATGCCAAGCTCGGTCCAGACTTCTGCTGGATTAGCTCCACGCTGAAGGCGCTCCTTGACCGAGAGCAGCCTGCGCAGCTGCCATGCGACACCACTCACGATCTGAAACGGCTTCACTTCCTGAAGAATCAAGAGTGTGTGCAGTATATCCAGAGAATGCTCAAGATCACGTTTCCCGACCGCATGAAACAGGGTGAACACCGATTCCTGCTTGCTGTGAAACAGATAGGTTTCTATATGCTCTTCACTTATCGCATTTCCATCGGGAAAAAGCGCCAAGAGACAGTCACAGGCAACCTTCAACTGATCGGTAGTGTTTTCAACAGTTTCCAGAAGAAGCTGTACAGCATCATGTTCAATGGAGCTTCCTCTGTCCCGCATGTACTTCTGAACAAACTGCTCCTTCTGGTTCTCGAAAAGCTCCCAGAAGACATGTACGTTACTCTTCGGCACGCAGGACTCGATCTTTTTACTTACCTTGATTTCCTGGGAAATAAGTATCAGGGTTCCGTCGCTGGACGGTGAAGCGCAGTAACGCGCAAGCAGTTGCTGATCTTCCGTAGATTTAATAGCCTCTGCTCCGTAGAAAAATACGATCTGATGAGCATGAAAAAGAGACCCTGTCCGAAGCTGACTCACTGCTGCAGAAATACTGTGTTCACCGGCATACAGGGAGCTCCGCTCGGGTTTCTCACCGCAGCGTTTTTCCAGTGTTGTCTGCAGTCTGGCTATATGCTCCCGCTTCCGTCCATCCTCAGGACCGAGCAGGAGATGAATTCCGGCAGGCTGCATCAGACATAACTCCGGATCAGGTGGGCGAGCCGGCCGAGAACCCTGACATTCTGAGTATATATAGGTGGATAATTCTCATTTGCAGCCTGAAGACGAACCCGATTACTCTCGCGGTAGAAATACTTCAGTGTCGCGGAATCATCAAGCAGAGCAACCACCACCTCACCATTTCTCGCTGTATTCTGACTCAGAATAATTGCAATATCTCCATCATGAATACCTTCATCGATCATGCTGTCTCCACGGACACGCAAGGCAAAAAACTCTCCTTTTCCGAGCAGGCTGGATGGCAGCGTGAGACTGCCTTCACGATTCTCATCAGCCAGCAGAGGAGAACCAGCGGCTACTGATCCTAAAAGCGGAATTTCCAGCATCTCCGGCTCTGAATCAGGTTTACCGGTTCGTACCAGCAGCTCAAGTGAACGGGACTGATGTGCAGAACGCCGGAGCCAGCCTTTTTTGATCAAGGCATTGATATGATCATGCGCTCCCTTGACGGTCACACCAATTGCTTCAGCTACCTCCCGGATTGTTGGAGGAAAAGAATGATCTGCTATATATTTTTCGATAAGCAGAAAGACTTCTCTCTGCCGCTTTGTTAATTCCTGCATACTATTACCTTGATCATTTTCAACTCCCCCTTATTTTTCCACCGGAATCCTGAGCTTGCGGATCTTCCCGTGAAGATTGCTTGGATATACCCCCAAGACCTGGGCTGCGCGCGAAATATTACTGCCGCATTCGTGGAGTTTTGCTGAAATAAGATCACGTTCAAACTGATCCCGAGCGTCTGACAGGGTCATACCCTCAAACTGATCGAGATAACTCACACTGTTTCGATTCTCATTTCCGAGATAGGCCTCAACCAACTCAAGCCCTACCTCGACATCCTCTGCCATTATTGTAATACGCTCTATCAGGTTTTTCAATTCCCTTATATTCCCTGGCCACGAATAATCCTTTAATCGCTGCATAGCCGGCCGGGAAAGCAACGGACAAGGCCGGGCATGCTGATGGGAAAATGCCGCAAAAAAATGCCCTACCAGTTCAGGAATATCTTCACTCCGCTGTCTGAGCGACGGCACATGTATAGGGATGACATTCAACCTGAAAAACAAGTCCTCCCGGAAGCGACCAGCGGCTATTTCCTCCTGAATATCCTTGTTGGTAGCCGCAATTACCCGGACATCCGCTGTGATTGACTCTTCACCACCGACACGCTCGAAACGGAGTTCCTGCAATGCCCGAAGTACCTTGGCCTGCGCAGACAGGGACATGTCTGCTACCTCATCCATGAACAAGGTACCGCCGTCAGCGAGCTCAAAACGCCCCCTTCGACGACCGACAGCACTGGTAAAAGCGCCTTTTTCATGGCCGAAAAGCTCACTCTCTATCAGATTGTCCGGGATAGCTGCACAGTTCACCTCAATAAAAGGTCTCTGGGAGCGATGACTGCGACGATGTATTTCACGGGCAACCAGTTCCTTCCCTGTACCGTTCTCACCAGTCACAAGTATCCTGCTGTCTGTTTCAGCTGCCTGCTCAATCATGCGCTTCACACCAAGTATGAGCGGGCTGTTGCCAAGTATTTCCTGATGCGCCGTCTGCAGTTTCAACTGCGTATTTTCACGGCGGAGCTGCTCGAAACGAAGTGCATTTGCAGCTACCGTGAGAACTCGATCCAGGCTCAGTGGCTTTTCAAGGAAATCAAAGGCACCTTCCTTGACCGCCTTCACTGCCATATCTATATTCCCGTGGCCGGATATGATCACAACCTCAATCATCGGGTAATCCCGCTTGATCTCTTTCAGGACGTCCATCCCACCCATATTCGGCAGCCATACATCCAGAAAAACCACATCAAAGGCCTCGGTCTTCATTTGCTGCAGGCCCTGAATCCCATCCTCTGCAGTCTGAACCTTATATCCTTCATCCCGAAGTATATCACCGAGGATATCCCGGATGCCCTGCTCGTCATCTATTATCAGAAATCGTGCCATAGCTACTCCATGGGAAGTTCAAGAAAAAAGGTAGTCCCGTCACCTTCCGAAGTTTCAAACCAGATCGCCCCATCATGATCAAAGACTATTCGTTCAACAATAGCCAGACCCAATCCGGTTCCATGCGTCTTGGTAGTAAAATACGGATGAAAAACTTTCTGCTGATCTGTTTCCGAAATACCTGGTCCGGTATCCTGCATCTGAATTCGAGCATACCTTCTGCGGCCCTTTTGCACAACATCAACCTTGAAGATGATGCTGCCCTTACCGTCCATTGCTTCAACGGCATTCTGCCAGAGATTTGAAAATACCCGATGCAGCATGCCTGAGTCTGCAGGAATACTGAAATCTTCTGGAATTGCAGAATAGCTTACGTCCACAGATCCGGTGTTCTGATACAGCGCCTGAACGCGATCAAGAACCTCGCGGAGCAAGGTCGGCCGCAGGGTCGGCTTCGGCAGAGTGCTGAAATTCCGGAATTCAGTCAGCATCTCCGAGAGCGCATTAACCTCACGGACAATCGAATCAACAGAGCGCTCCAGCACCTCCGGAAACACCTCTTCTACATTACCATCCATTTCTGCCCGACGGTACTTAACCAACATCCGTTCAGCAGAAAGGCGTATCGGTGTCAGCGGATTCTTTATTTCATGCGCCAGACGCTGAGCGATCTCCTGCCAGGCAGCAACCTTTTCGGTCTGCCTTATCTTACGACGGGTATCATCAAGTTCCTGTATCATCCTGTTGAATGAATCAACCAGATGAGATATATCACCGCCGGTGCTTGTAAGGATCCTATAGCTATAATCTCCCGCTGCCACCCGCCGGGTTGCTTCTTCCAGACTTTCAATCGGCCGCATGATCACATCACTGAGTGTGAAACTGACCAGTACTGCAAGCAGTATCAGGGGCACTGCAAAGGCAAGATAAAAAATGGTAACTCCGATCAGAAACAATGGCTGAAAGAGCTCAACCTGCGCAAATGTTTCGAGCACCCTGGTGAGATTTTCCGCATTCTGATCAAATCCCTCGGGCAGATAGACTGCAAGCATGGCCTGATGGCTGCCGTCAAGTCCTGCCGGAATCATAATTCTCAGAAATGCCCGATTCCCGCTGCTCTCCTTGGCAACAACCCCGCCGGGTCTCACCTGCCCCTCACGAATCCGGAGATTTGCCTCTCCACCATGATAAAGGGTATTCCCCCGGGAATCAAAGAGCTGAAATGCATCAAGCCTCGGTGAAAACATCTGAAGATTTTCCCAGGCTCTACCGGGATTCTGAGGAGCTGTAAGCAGAACTGACTGTACCAGAGAATTACCGGAGAATGATTCCAGGTCCTCTACACGTTCACGGTAGTATCCAAGGGAAATGGTTAGCCCGCCACGTACTGCTTCGAAAGATTCCGGATTGAACCAGGTTTCCATCGCACTTGCCATAAAAGTGATTGACATAATTCCCTGGGGGATAGCTGACAGCAGAACGATACACACTGCAGCAAAGAGAAACCGGAGCCGCAATCCACTTCCGGGTCTCCGGTTCAATCTATCCTGCAGGAGTCTTACCAGATGAATTATCACGAGAATCAATAGTCCAACAGGGAAAACGATGACCAGGATAATCAGAAAGATACTTGGTGCGGTACCGAGAAATGTAACATCAGTGAGAACACGTCGGGCAAGCAGCAGCACCACCGCAGCGGCGAATACATACATCAGGACAAGACTGGCGATCCCTGTTAATGATGCTCCGGACGCTCGTCTTGATCTCATGAGTTCTCCGCCCCCTCTATCTTTAGATCAACCCAGGGGCTGGTCTTTCTCAGCCCGGGAAACACCGACCGGAGAAAGCGGAATCCCGGAACCAGGAATACAGGATCCCATACGACCCTTACCCTGATATCATGGCCCGGGCAGTAATCACAATCAAATTCGATATTCGAGAAGATTGCTGACCAGTCCTGCCCACCTGTCTCAATTCTGGGTCCCGACAACCTGCTTATGTGAACCTGCTCAAGAAAGGGATCGTAACCAAGAATATAACCCCTGGATTCGTTTCGAACCGCATTTCTGGCTGGACGACCTGGATCAAAGACCTCCAGCTCGTAGCGGATTATTGTACGAAGCCCGCGTGCCAGATTCTGTTCGATTAACTCCCGATCTATACCCTGGCTCTGGATGCTGATTCGACTGCCTTCCAGACTGACCAGAGGATCAGGAAGAGCTGTGACTGCGAGCGGCATAAAAAAAAACAGCAGCCCGAGCCTATTCTTCCTCAAATTTCTTGTCAAACAGTGCCGCAATTGCATCTGCTGCCTCTGCCTCATCTTTTCCCTCTGCGCTTACAGTCAAAACTGACTGATATCCAGCACCAAGGGTTATAATACCCATTATCGATTTCGCGTTAATCTTTTCGTCTTCACGTGTAAGGTACACAGAAGCCGAAAACTTGCTTGCAGTCTGAACAATCATTGCCGCTGGCCGTGCATGAATACCTGCGCGGTTCTGAATTGCAACCTCTTTTTCTACCATTTAAAGATCCCTTCCACAGGCGGTCATTCTACAGTTGCCTCTGGACTATAGATTTTTTTTCTGAAAATACAAGCGCCTGGCATTCTCGGTTTCCAGCCACTTCAACACGCTTTGATTGAACTCTTTCGCTGAATAATACCCCATCTTTTTCAGACGCTCATTCATTGCCGCAGTCTCTATGATGATGGGTATATTCCTTCCCGGCTTCACCGGAATCTGCAGACAAGGTACCTTCACACCAAGTATTTCCTCGTACTGCTCCTCCGCTCCTATACGGTCATATTCCTTGTTATTGTCCCACACTTCCAGGTGAACAACAAGCTGAATCTGCTTGGTATCACGAATAGCACCAACACCTGCCAGATGGGTGATATTGATTATACCAAGTCCCCGGATTTCCATGTGATGTCCCAGGGCCTTGTTCGCACCTGATCCGAGCAGAACATTCCCACTTACATTTCTGATTTCCACCGCATCATCAGCAACCAGCCGGTGACCGCGCTCAACAAGTTCCAGAGCAGCCTCACTCTTTCCGACTCCACTGTCGCCAAGCAGCAGAATTCCCAGACCGAATACCTCTACCATTACCCCATGCATGGTACGCTTCGGTGCGAATACACTGGATAGAGCCCGGATCAACCTTGCAACGAAGGTTGAGGTGCTCAGATCAGTCTGCAGCACGGGTGTTTCCGTTTCCTCAGCCAGGGCGAGAAAATCATCTGTAGGGTTAAGTCCGTGGGTAAATGCGGCACAAGGAAAGACTCTCGAGAACAGTTCCTTCAGCGTGTCGGTTCTCCCTTCCCTTGCCAGCATCTGCAGGTATGCATGTTCACCCCGGCCGAACACCTGGATCCGGCTGTATCCGAAATTATCAAAAAACCCGCTCAATGCAAGACCCGGCCGGTTCAGATCGGGCATGGTTATTTCCCGAATCAATCCAGGCCGGCCTGCAAGGCACTTCAGGTTCAATGCATTATGTTCTTTCAGATCAATATCTACCAGATCCAGCACAGTGAACTTTTTCATTAGTGTTCCTGAATTATTTCCTTTTCCTTCGCAACCTTTTCTTTCAGCATGGAGAAAAGTTTATCCAGTCCCGGGCGCAGATTATGATTCTCTGTACTCAGATGAGCTGCCTTACCCCAGCGGAAATGTACATGCGCTTCCAGCGTATAACCCTTCTGCTGCTGCGTCAGTGTAAAATGGATTTCTACAATTTTATCCTTGGCGAAATCAATTTTGTGCAGCTTGCTCTCAATCAGCTCCTTGATGTCGTCGGGAACAGTAAAATGTACACCCTTAATGTCGATTAGCATGAAAGCCTCCTAAATAAATTGTTTTTCATCGCTCGTAAGACGAGTCGATATCCAGTTCCTTACGGTATTTTGCAACAGTTCTCCGGGCAATGTTTACCCCGCGTTTTTCGAGCAGTTCGGATAGTTTCTGATCACTCAGGCGGGTATCCCCCGCCTCGACGAGCACTTCCTTCAGAATTTCCTTTACTCCCTCCCGTGAAAAACGGCCTCCACCGCCGCTTTCGCCCACAGAATTGGAGAAAAAATATTTCAGCTCGAAAATCCCCCACTCGGTCTGCACATATTTGGCCGTAGTTATACGGCTGACCGTGGTCTCATGCACCTCGATTTCCCTGGCAATATCTGCCAGTTTCAGAGGCCGCAAATATTTAGCACCACGGAAAAAAAACTCCCTCTGATAATCTACGATTGCCCGGGCCACCTTGAACAGGGTTTGATTTCTCAAACCTATACTATTAATAAACCATTGGGCACTTTTTACATAGCCCCTCGCAAAGCTTTTATCGGCCCGCGACCCGACCTTTCCGATGCTTGAAAAAAAGTCGTTTACTCCCAGAACAGGAACCACCTCATCGTTCATGACAATTACCAGTTCGCCATCGCGGTTCTCTATGCTCAGATCGGGAACAATGTAACGAGGTTCTTCATTGCTGTATAAGCGGCCGGGAAAGGGATTGAGAGTTTTTATAATCTGGACTGCATGCTCAACGACGTCCTCGCTACAGCGGAGTTTTCTGGCGATATCCTGGAACTTATGCTTCTGGACAAGGCCGAGATAAGAACGGATGATTTCTGCAGCCTCTCCCGGTGCCCCATCGATCACCGAAAGCTGAACAAGCAATGACTCGGTGTAGTCATGTACACAGGTACCGATGGGATCAAGATGCGAAACAATTCCCGCAGCCTTCTGGATGTACTTCCCGAGTTTTTCCGGAACTACCTGCTCAGGTGGCTCAATAAAAAAACCATTCGGATCAAGGTCACCAATCAGTAATTCTGCTGTCTGAAGCAGTAGCGGGCTGATCGGCTGCAGGCGAACCTGCGACAGGAGATGCTCCCTCAGACTGTCCGGACGTGACACAGCCCCCTCCAGAAAGCCCTGTTTACTGTCACTGGCTTCAAAATCATATCTGCTGGAGGAAGAACTGCGGATTGTACTTTCATAACTGACGTCGTAGCTGACATCATCGCGGAAGACCTCTGGATCGCTCTCCTGGCTACGGCCTTCATCCAGAGATTCGATACGGGTATCTTTGACAAGTTCAAGCGCAGGGTTGGCTTCCAGTTCTTCAGCAATCCGCTGCCGGAGCTCCATTACCGGCAAGGCCATTAACTGTATTGCCTGATATTGCTGCGGGCTGAGGCTGAGACGCTGCTGTTGTACTAGTACTGGTCGCTGACTCTGCACGCATGCCCTCCCTATTCAATTCTGACCAAGTATACGTGATTTGTCAAACAGGAGAGCATCGTCAAGGTATGGACTACATCCTGAAGCTTTCACCGAGATAAACCTTTCGGGCGATCTCACTCTGCATTACTTCATCACGGCTGCCGGCAACCATAATCTGCCCGTCCTTGATTATGTAGGATCTATGGGTGATCTCAAGCGTATCACGCACGTTATGGTCGGTAATCAGAACTCCAATGCCTTTTGATGCAAGCTGTCGGATTATCCCCTTGATTTCGTACACAGCAATGGGATCAATACCTGCAAACGGCTCATCCAGCAGCAGAAAACTGGGTTCTATCGCAAGCGCACGCGCAATTTCGGTACGCCGACGCTCCCCTCCGGACAGAGTAAACGCACTTTGATGCCGGACATGGCCGATACCAAGCTCTTCGATAAGGATTTCCAGACGTTCTTTCTTTTCGGTTTTTCTCAGGTCATTCCGCGTTTCGAGGATGGCCCATACATTTTGTTCCACCGTCAGCTTGCGGAAAACGGAGGGCTCCTGCGGGAGATATGCAATACCGGCCCGTGCACGCCGGAACATAGGCCAGGAGCTGATTTCCTGATCATTCAGATAGACATGCCCGGCAGTCGGTTTTATAAATCCGACTATCATATAAAAACAGGTCGTTTTTCCTGCACCGTTCGGACCCAGAAATCCCACTACCTCACCGGCTGACATATTCATATCCACACCGCGAACGACTTCCTTGCGGCCGAATTTTTTATGGAGATCCCGGACTCCTAACTGACTCATTCGCTTTCCCCTGATTCCCGGGGCGATACAGTACCCTGCACTGATCCCTGGAGCAGAATCTCATCATTGGATAGATCAAGCTGTATCCTGGAAGCGCGGTATTCATCACCCTGCCAGAACACCACCGGCAGTCCTGACAGCTCGAGAATTTCATCCTGCCGGAGAAAACGCGCAAACTCGGATCTGGCGGTCATGTCTTCCCTGAATATCCTGACATTTACCTGGATCAACACAATGTCTTCTTCACCCAGACTCTCCAGATAACCGCTGCGCACAATCAACTCATTGTTGATATCTTCCATGTAGACAGCCCCGCTGGCCCGGCTGATATCCAGCTCCCTGTCATAAAAAAAGCTTTGTGCTGTAAGCTCTATGCCCCGGGATTCATCTATAACCCTGAGATTCCCGCTGGCTTCTGCATATCTGAATGATTCTCCATACACTTCGATTACATCTGCAAAAATACTGACTGATTCAGTACGTACCTGGGCGTTTCCCTCCAGGCGGGTCCGCTCACGGCCTTCTGCCATTACAGTGCTCGATCTGTCACTGCGGAACTGAAAAGTCCGGCCGTACATCGGCGCAGCGGCGCACAACACGAGACAGAAAAACAGATAAAACCTAGCTTTCTTCACGTTCCTGCTCCCCGTTGTCTGAATCATCCCCTGACTCCTCCGGTGAATCAACAAAGGTACCTTCTACCCTGTCTGAAAATACCAGACTCCGGCTGCGCATATCAGCGAGAAATCCATCACCCTGAATCTCACTGCCATCATCACGGCGTATCCTGACTTCCTCACCATCCCGGCCCTGAAGCTGTCTGTCCTCGTTACTCCAACGCAGATAATCAGCCTCTACCCCAGCTTCGTCCTCATGGCTGTAGATGAATATCGATCCCTGGAATTCGATATCTTCGATATCAAGAAATACATTTGCCGAATCGGCACTGCCCTCAGAGGCTATATTCCCTTGCGAGTCAAACTCATAGAAATATACATTCCTCAGAATCTGCCGGCTTTGCGACTGGAACAGCCCGGAGTATTGCGCCTCGACCATAAGCTGCGTTCTACCGGAGCGGGCAACTACATGACGGATTTCGAATAATTCAAGTTCCGGAAACTCTGAATCTTCGTCGGTTTCAAGCATATCGTATTCCAGAGAGCAGGCAGCTGTAAAAAGCAGCAGGATTATCAGTGCCCCTGTCCAGAAATACCGATTCATTTTTTCTCCGCTGATGGCTCAGTTACCGGACGGCTCCTGCTGTAGGACTGAGCAGCATGGATGAATCCTGAAAAAAGCGGATGAGGAACTGTTGGCTGGGATTTGAACTCAGGATGAAACTGAACCCCGACACCCCAGGGGTGATCAGGCCACTGTACGGATTCAACCAGTTTTTCATCGGCGGTGGTAGCAGCCAGTACCAGCCCTTTCTCCTGAAGCTGATCGCGGTAACTGTTGCTGACTTCATAGCGGTGCCGGTGGCGCTCGATAATGACATCCTTGCCATATGCTGCATGTATCAGGGTACCAGGCTTCAGCAGGCTCTGGTTGCAGCCAAGACGCATGGTTCCACCGTAGTTCTGGATATCGACCTGATCCTCCAGAAGACTTATAACCTGATCTGGACTGTCAGGTGCGAACTCACTGGAATCAGCATCCTCAAGTCCAAGAACATTTCTGGCATACTCGATTACCATTATCTGCATTCCAAGACAAATTCCGAAATACGGTATTTGATGCTCACGGGCAAACTCTGCTGTATGAATCATCCCAAGCACTCCGCGGTTGCCGAATCCACCGGGCACCAGTATTCCGTCAATATCGGAAAATACCTTGGCGAAATTGCCTTCCTTTTCGAGTTTTTCAGAATCAATCTTGACAAGTTCCACCCGGCAATTGTTGGCGATACCCCCATGATACAGAGCTTCATCTACGGATTTATAGGAATCCTGCAGGTCGATATACTTACCTACAACGGCTATCCGCAGACGCTCGCTGGAGGATGTGAGGGTTTTTACCATTTTCTCCCAGGGCTTGAGCTTCGCTTCCCGGCATGTCAGACCCAGGCGGTTGATTACATGCTGATCCACACCCTGCTCGTGAAATGCAATCGGTACCTTATAGATCGTATCAACATCATATGCCGTAAACACTGCCTCAGGATCAACGTTGGTAAACAAGGCGATCTTCCGCCGCATACCCTCATCGAGCACATGCGGTGCGCGGCAGAGCAGAATATCAGGCTGGATTCCGATTGCTCGCATCTCTTTTACGGAGTGCTGAGTAGGTTTTGTTTTGAGTTCATCGCCGGGAAGAACCGGCACCAGCGTCACATGCACAGAAATCACGTTTGCATGACCAAGTTCATGTATCATCTGCCGCGCAGCTTCTATGAAGGGATAGGATTCAATGTCCCCGACAGTTCCACCGATTTCAACAATCGTGACATCAACATCTTCACCCTCACCGACGGCGAATACCCGATGCTTGATGCGATCTGTAATATGCGGAATAACCTGAACGGTCCGGCCCAGATATCGGCCTTCACGCTCACGCTGAATTACTTCCTGATATACCTGACCGGTGGTAATTGAATTTGCCCGGGAGAGTGTTGAGCCCGTGAAACGGGCATAGTTCCCCAGATCGAGGTCGGTTTCGGCTCCGTCATCGGTGACATACACCTCACCATGCTGATACGGACTCATAGTTCCGGCATCAACGTTGATGTAGGGATCGATTTTGATCATCTGAATACTAAGCCCGCGGCTCTCAAGCAGGCAGCCCAGAGCAGATGCGGAAATACCCTTACCAAGGGAGGAACAAACCCCGCCGGTCACGATTATATACTTCTTCATGGAAGTTCATTATTCCTGTCGGGGCATGATATGTCAACGAGCCTGCCGGCCGCAATCGCCTCTGTTCGTCAGTCCCGGAAAGAAAACAATGTTATCATGCGACTCTATCTTGTGATTACAGCGGAAAGCCTTCAGGGCCGCGGCACTCATAAACAGCGGCAAACCGCCTGTAAGTGACAGGAGAATACCGTCCACCGGATCGACCAGGATTTTTTTCTCCATTCCCCGGTACTCAATTACCGCAGCAACCCCTTCCTTGAGCCGGTCAATACAGACCGAAGCTGATTCTGAACTCTGTTTCTTCAACAAGTCATGCAGCACAGAGTACACCGAAGGCAGGCTCCAGTCGTCACGTGAAAATTGGGCTATAAGAGTATTAGCGGTAGTCACCGCAATCGGAATTCTGAGCAAGCAGTCCTTCTCGTTCTCGGTGTCTACCCGCAGGAGCAGACACGGATCAGCCTCGGGATGCTCAAGTTCAATACTCAATGGAGTACAGAAGAATCTTGCTTCATTCATGATAATACCAGTATATCGCAGTGAATCTTCATTGACATGGGATTAAGAGAAAACCTACAATTATAGAAGCCATGCCTGAATTTTTGATTGACAGTGATTTCGAACGCTTCAGAAACCTCATCTACGATGCCAGCGGCATTCATTTCTCGAGTACCAACAGATCAATACTCGAAAGTCGCCTGAAGGAACGCCTCAAGCGCTCCGGACTTGAAACGATTGATAAATACTTTCGCCTGATCAAAGGTAATGAAGACGAGCTGAAAACACTCCTGGATTCTGTAACGACCAACCTCACCCGTTTTTTCAGAAACACTGCTCATTTCCAGACCTTCGAAAACGTTGTTATACCTGATCTGGTCGAGCGCAAACGCAGTCGCGGAGACAAAAAGCTGCGTATCTGGAGCGCCGGCTGCTCTACAGGCGAAGAGCCCTACACAATAGCCATGATTCTCTCGGAAATCCTTCCTCCAGATTTCAGCTATGAAATAGTCGCCTCTGACATCAGCCTGAAGTCGGTCATGATAGGCAAGGAAGGATATTATTCAGATAACCGCATGAACGGGGTCCCGCCTGAATACCTCAACAAGTACTTCACCAGAATGGAAGGCGGCTACCAGATTACAGATGCCATAAAAAGCCGGATCCGCTTCGACTACCATAACCTCAAGAATGACAGCGGACTACGGAACCTCGACATTGTTTTTTGCAGGAACGTACTCATCTATTTCGATGAAACAGCCCAGAAAGCTGTTGTTGAAAGATTCTACGAAACACTGGCTGCATATGCATATCTATATATCGGACACTCTGAATCACTCTTTGGTATGGGCACAAAGTTTGAATTTGTAAAAACAGACTGGGCCTGTGTCTACAGAAAAAGCGAATAGGCAGCAGGAGGAATACCACAGATGGACACAATTTCAGTACTGGTGGTTGATGACTCAGCATTAATGAGAAACCTGGTCAGCAGAATAGTTGACGAAGCCCCCGATATGACCGTGGCCGGAAAGGCCATGAATGGTGAATTCGCACTGCAGAAAATCCCGATTCTCAAACCCGATATTATCATTCTTGATCTCGAAATGCCGAAGATGAACGGACTGGAATTCCTCGAGGCCAGGAGAAAACAGGGAATCGACATCCCGGTGATAATCCTGTCATCAATTGCCAGAAAAGGTGCCAAGGTGACTATGGACGCCCTCTCGATGGGAGCATCCGATTTCGTTACCAAGCCCTCCGGTTCCATCTCGACGGATATTCACGTAGTAGCAAATCATCTCCAGGCCCTGATCCGGGCATATGGCGGGAAATATGCCCGCAGCAACGGCAAAAAAATCGCTGAAGAAATACCGCCCCTTGATTTATCTACTGATTCAGCTACTGACTCGAGGGCACATCAGAAGACATCGGAGGAAGAAAACAGGGAAACAGGGCCGGTCAGAACCAAACAGAGACCAGACATTCCGAAGGAAACACAACTTCACCTTCCCGATACAGCGGAACAGCCCAGGGGATTAGTCAGGCGTCAACCTGGCCCTGTACCAAAACGCATTGATGCAATCGTAATCGGCATTTCCACCGGCGGTCCGAACGCCCTGCGGAAAATGCTCGCTGCAATCGACCGGGATCTGAAACAACCGATTCTCATCGTGCAGCATATGCCCGCCGGATTCACCTTTGAATTCGCCAAAAGCCTGGACAGAATATGCCCCCTGACCGTCAGCGAAGCCAAGGACGGAGACTTAATTGAACAGGGACATGTCTACATCGCCCCCGGGAATAGTCACATTGAAATACAGAGCAGCAGCCACAGTCTGGGCAGCATCAAACTCAGTAGCGCTCCAGCTGAAAACGGACACCGGCCATCTGCCGACGTATTATTCAGAACCGCTGCAGAACTCTATGGCAACCGCTGCCTGGCAGTCATCATGACAGGCATGGGGCGCGACGGGGCCCGGGAAATCGGAAGTCTGTATGAAAAGGGCGCAATCTGTATCGGCCAGGACCCGGCATCATGCGTGGTCTACGGCATGCCTAAGGTTGCCTGGGACGCAGGCTACCTGCAGCAGCAGATCCCGCTCTCCCAGATGGCAGAACGGATCAGCGGGATCGTCAAAGACCCGGCTGCGGCCCTGTAAATCAGAAGGTCAGACCACAACCCGATATTCAGCTCTGGACTCAGGATCCGCCCTTAGCCTCTCCACCAGCTCCGGACCCAACTCCCGTGCCGCCAGCCGTCGCAGCTCGCTCGGGAACATCAATCGAAATTCTCTTGATTGATTCCGCGCGCCCATCCGGTGCCAGGGTCAGAAGCACCCCCTGCAGTTTCACATCCTCCCAGGCATCCTCGGATTTCAGAGGAATCCCCTGCAGGAACTGCTTTATCTCCGGCTCCGGCTTGAAACCTGCAACCGAGCCGTGACTCCCGGTCCGCCCGATATCCGTAATCACCGCCGCCCCCCGCTGAAGCACCCGCTCATCAGCCGACTGCACCCGCGTGCCGCTGCCGATCACCGCGCTCACCATTCCATCCGCATGCCAGAACATCGAGTTTTTCTCGGCCGTAGTCATGGCATGGAACTCAAGACAGATCATGGTAGTCTCCGACTTGATCTTGTCCACCAGCACCGGCAAATAGGTAAAGGGATTGTTGGCATGCATGCGCGAATAACCGGACTGCCCCAGAAAGCTGATAATCGCGACCTTCTGCTCATTGGCAGTCGTGATAATCCACCCCCTGCCCGGACTATCCGGCGGCAGATTCGCCGGCCGCAGAATAAATCTGGCACCGCCGATATGACCAACCATATCCTTCTTGAAATACGCCTGGTCACCAAGCGTAATCACATCCACCCCGAGCTTGCGCAGGTACAGGGAATGGTTCTTCCCCAAACCATAGCCATTTGTCGCCCCGTCAGCATTGGCAACGACCAGATCCGGCTCCAGCTCTTTCTTCAGACCGGGCAGCAGGGTTTTCACCGCATGCATTCCAGCCTTACTCACTATTTCACTAATCCACAAAATCTTCACGATTATGATTGTACCAGAGAATCAAACGTGCGTATATTATATACAGGAGCTGCCGTAAGGAGCTTCGCGGTCGCCCGTAGGGGGCCGTAACACGACCGCCGCACACGCGGGGTCACACAGGAGGTGTTGTATGAAACAGCACGACTTTATCGATTTAGGGAAACTGATGGATGACATCTTTTCCGCCGCCGAGGATTTCACCTCTGTTTTCACCGACAAAATGTCATGGAACAGCAGCCGCGACTTCTACCCCGGATACGCCTATCCACCAACCAACGTCTACATGACCGAGGACAAGGAAATCGTATTCGAGTTTGCGCTCGCCGGATTCAGGGAAGAAGACATCAGTCTCGAATTCAGGGGCGACAACATGGTCATCTCTGCAAGCGTACCCGAGGACTTTCCACAGCCGGAAAACGCCCAGTACTTCAAGCACCGACTTAAAATGAAGGCCATCGAGGACCAGAAATACTATGTCCCCGCTGACAAGTTCGACCGGGAAAAGGTATCAGCCATCCTGAAAAACGGAATCCTTCGCGTCAGCATTCCCCCACTCGACGAACCCGAAAGCGGAGAAAGCGTCCGCATCAAAATCGTCAAGGACGTCAGTCCCGGAAGCAGTAAAAAAGCTGCTCCCAAAAAAGACAGCAGCAACCCGGAAGATTAAAATCTGACTGGTGCCGGGGGCGCACCCGCGCCCCCATCCATTGTCATGCTACTCGTGGGAGCTTCCCCTCCTCGAACCGGCAGAATTTGACATCAATCCACCCTCTCTATGATAATTAATATATGGAGAAAGGGCATGAACACAGTAAAAAGAATAATTGAAAACAGATCGGTTGCTCGCGGATATCTTACGGTCGTTCTTCCGGCCGTTTTATTCAGCATACTTGTAACTGTACCGATCACCTCGCAATCGGTTCCTGGAATTACTGACATACGAAGCGCCATAGAAGAAGCTGAACAGAATGTCTTACTCTCGCGTAATCCTGAACACAGCGCTTATCTGCTTGACCAGGCAGAGATGGATCTGCTGCAGCTAGCATTGGAACGCAACCTTCACGCCGGCAACCAGCTGATCAGCAGCCTGCTCGCCAGAATCGGCAGCACCAGGGCTCGCATCCGGCAGCTCCAGGCCCATGAATCAGCCGGTGGACGTGTTATCAGAACCATTGATCACATAGAGGTCCCTCAAGCAGGAAAGGTTGCTCGGCCCGCCCGGGAACCTGAAGACACACGGCAGGAAGAGCCCTTGCAGGAAGATCCATTGCCGAAAGAGCCGCAGACCGCAGCCCTCATAAGCAGTCAGGAATTCCGGGCAGAACTGAATGCAATCAACACAGACCTCAGATCAATATACACCAGCATCTACTCACGGGGTGACTATGACGGAATGGATGAAGCCCTGACAGAACAGCACAACAGACTTCTTTCTCTTGGCCAACGGGCCGGTGAAAACGCCAGTGCAGCAGATCTGCAGAGAGCGAAAGACCGCGTAGATGAATACCGCAGCTATCTGCATCGGGAACTTGAACGATTGGGTGTCTTCCAGGAGCAGCCAGCAGAAAGAACCATCGATCCCGCCAGCCCCTTCGCCGAAGCAGAATCTGTATTCAGAAAGTACCAGGACAGCATACCAGCGCTTGATCAGGTTGTGCGCCAGATCGCCCAATACCGGAATGCAGACGAAGTACGAGAAATAATGCCCCGATGGTCAGCTATCAAACAGGAGAGTGATCAGCTTATCGCCGAACTATGGCCCCTGCTCCCCGATGGAAACAGCCGGAACGCTTTTGCACGCGAGAACCAGAAGGCCAGAGAAATGAACCTCTGGGCATTTATGGGTGGCTTCGAGAGTCAGCTCGATCGGGCAGAAGGCAGGGTGGCCATGTATGTCAGCGGATTACTGAACCAGGCCTATGTAGAGGCAGATACCATCCTCAGATACGATCGTATTGATCTGGCAGCAGCATCCTATGAACGAGCCCTGCAGCAAAGTGATACAGCACGCATGGTTCTTCCTGATGATCAGGATATCAGAAACAGGGCAGAAGAAATCAAACTGAAAGCAGAGAGAAACTTCGAAACAGCTCGGGGACGGCTCGGGAACGCCCGAATGGCGCGAGACATGTATGAAGGCAGCGACCGCGAATCAATCATCCGCCGCATCAAGGAACTCTATGAGCAGCAATACAGCGGGGAAGTAATCAAAGCCGTAATTATCAGCGAAGCCTGGGATGAGCAGCTTGTAGCAGAAACCGACAATGACGGAAGAATCACTGCGAACTACTACCTGTATCTATACGCCCAGGCCGCAGTCAGGCGGAACGGGAAATATTTCGTATTTCCGCTTGGATTCCGTCGAAGCTGGACAGGACGGGGCACTGACTACGGGCCAATTGAGCTGCGCTCGATCGGTGTAAGCTTCCCCATCCTGCCGGAAAATCTATAGCTGAGGATCATCAGCCTCATACAGGCTGAGAGAAGGCAGGCCGGGGAGCAGATCTGCTTCCCCGGAAGCCCTGAATCCGGTGATCCTGTATCCGGTGCAGGAAGATGAAACGGCAAAGCCGAGACGACAGCTGCCGTGACTGCTGTTCAGAGATAACTCCCCTTTCGAGAAAACACCACTGATTTCAAGATGTCCGTCACCCAAAACATCAGAATCACGGTACGCATAGCCATCTCCCCCGTCGTAGTAGTAACTGCCCGATACCGTCAAAGCAGGGTCTGGGAGTCCAGGCAGGTAGAGCAGAAAAACCGGTGAAGACAGATCTATATCTGCAGTGGAATTCAGTGTCCCGGCATTAGCTGCCAACGCGACCGGTTTGCCAGCGCGCAGAAACAGACCATAGGGATCGTCCGATAGACTGAAATCGACCCAGCGGCCGCCCTTGTACTCGCGCCTGCTGCCGAGACTCAGCCACATGCCTTCCGGCAGATATACCTTACGCGATTCCAGTCCTTTATCAAGCCGGGGAGCCTGCAGCAGAGCGTCTCCGATCATGAACTGATCATCCAGAGCGATGACATCTTCATGGCTGGATTCCTGGAGCATCGGTCGGATTATCGGCGCACCGCTCAAACTCATTTCTATGAACAGATTGTAGAGATACGGAAGAAAGGCATAGCGGAGCCGTACCGCTTCCCGCAGCAGCTGCTCGTATTCAGATCCGAAGCGCCATGGTTCCTGAGGTGAACAACTGCAGGTGCTGTGATTCCTGAAAACAGGAAACAGCAGATTGGCCCTGAACCAGTCCAGCATGAGTTCCCCATTCGTGTCCCCCTCGAAACCACCGAGGTCATTGCCAACATAAGGCATGCCGGAAATCGACATGCTCAAGGCCATTTCAATGCCCTTACGGAGGTGGAAGTAATTTGAAAAACTGTCGCCGCACCAGATTGCGCAGGACTCCGAGCTGCCGGTAGCCCCGCTGCGGCTGAGTACAAAGGGACGCCGCTCGGGAAAAGCACGAAGCAGCCCGTCACGAGTTGCCGCTGCCATCTCCCTACCGTAGAGATTGTGGAAGGCAGTATGCGGCAGGCTGCCCTTTCTGAACAGCATCTCTTCGTTCGTTGAGGAACCAGTGCTCGGATCGTTCATATCCGTCCAGTACGCCTGGAACCCATAGCTTCGTGACAAGGCTTCGGTTTGCCCTGCCCACCACTCACAGGCCTCAGGCAGGGAGAAGTCAGGAAACAGGCTGGCTCCGGGCCAGACAAAACCGACAAAGGGTTCGCCCTCGGAATGCTGGCAGAATATATCCTTCTCCATCCCGTCACGGGCGGCATGATAATCGAGATCGTACTTGACCCCGGGATCCAGAATCGGGACAACCCGCCTGCCGTTTGCCTCCAGGCGAGCGATGCGCTTCCGACTGTCTGTAAATCCTTCAGGATTAACCGTAAAAACCCGGTAGGCGTCCATATAATCAATATCCAGCCAGAGCCCATCACAGGGAATTTCAGAAGACCGCAGCTGTTCGTCGATTTCTTCAAGATCCTGGAGATTTCTATAGCCCCAGCGCGACTGCTGGTAACCCAGAGCCCATAAAGGAGGCCGTGCCGGCAGCCCTGACAACTGCTGGATACAGCGCTGCACCTCATCGAAGCTCTGTGAGGCACAGATGTACAGCTCGGGAGCGCCGTCAACAGAGCCGAGGTAGAAGAATCCCCCGGCGGCACCGGGATCCTTGACACCTTCAATTACCTGTCTGGCCCCCGCATCCATAAAAACGGGGTATTCATTTGCAAGCAGCATCCCTATCCAGAAGTCACCGCTGCGGGCAATCAGGACGGGAAAACTGGCATACATGGGGTCAGTTGCCGAAAACTCTGCCTGGGCCCAGGAAAAGTCAGCCAGAACATCGGTGTTCCAGAACTTGCTGCGCTGCCCGGTTTTCTCGAAGCCGCTATTCTTTTCGCCCATGCCGAAAAAGCGCATGCCGGGCTGCAGTGAAAAGGAGAACAGCCACTTTCTGCCGCAGACACCAAAGGGCATAACAGGGTGACTCTTCAGCAGCTCCGTACCTCCGGAATCCCTCAGAGAGAATCCACGGTCATCTGTCCAGTCAGCGGAAAGTTCATCCGGAAACGGCGAAACCGCCGGCACACGTTCGCGCAGCCCCATCAGATTCGGAATGGACTCCCAACGTCCGGCTTCCTGCTCTCCCGAGCTCAGTCGAAACAAACCCGTCACCGGCTGTTCCAGCGCCGGAGTTCCTGCCTGCCTGAAGTTCAAGGGGTGATCAATCTTGTCAAAGTACATAGGGGAAGAATACCAGCAATAAATCAGATAAACCAGTACACGAGAAAAATTGAAGCTGCGACGGGGATCAGAATATGCCTGGACTTCAGACCGATTATGAAGGCCAGCCCGGCAGCTGCCAGTCCTGCCAGTGGATTTGAAGGGACAGCCTCCAGGGCGCCGGGGACCAGCAAGGCACCAAGCGCGGCGGGGGGAATTGCTGCCAGCAGCCTCTGCCCGCGTGGAGGAAGCTTGTCGGTGACCCGGACCAGAAAAGGAAGTACACGAACAAGGTAGGTTCCGACAGCCATACCAGCAATAACGATCCAGACATCAGTGGAGTTCATCGTACATTTCCTCCATATCTATGTTTTTTCTTTCAGTCGGCAGCAGAAGGGCCGATGCAGCCCCGATCAGAATTGCCAGGGTGAAAACCCAGCCCGGCGCCAGGGCTGTCATCCGCAGGGCAATATGCGCAAGGGCAGCTACCGCGGCCGGAATCAAATTAAGGATTTTATGACGCACATGCACCGCAAGCAAGGCGGCAAACAGCCCGTAGAGCCCTATCCCCATTGCAGCAGCGAGTCTCATCGGTATAACACCACCAACGGCATGACCAAGCAGTGTACCGCCGACCCATGCTGAATAGGCAGTCATTTCCATGCCGAACAACAGCCGTGGAGGAAGGTCGTTGTAGGTAGCAGCCAAAGCAAAGACCTCATCGGTTAGACCGAAGGCATTAGCCAGGCGCTGGGGAAGACGCCAGTCAGGATGCTGGTCACTGACGGCCGCACTGAACAGAAAATGGCGCAGGTTAAGAAGCACTCCGGATATAATTATCTGCACAGGTGCCGCACCGGCGGCCAGCAGCCCCAGAGCCAGGAACTGTGAAGCCCCGGCAAAGACAGCAAGACTCATGGCTGCGCTTTCAGCGAAGCCGAGCCCCGTCGAAGTGGCACTCAAGCCGAAGGCAACCGCCACCGGAAAATATCCGGCCGCTATAGGGAGGGCCAGCAGAATTCCTCTGCGAAAGTGTCTACTCATAAGCCCTTGCTCGTTCTGTCCTGAAGGATCAATTGATAATAGGCTATATCGATGTAGCGCTGCAGCTTCCAGCCCACCTCGCGCATACAGCCGCATGGAGAAAAGCCGAGCTTTCGATGGAGGGCCTCACTGCCTTCATTCGGCAAGGCAATACCAGAGATGAGACAGTGCAGTCCTGCCTCTGCAGCAGACTGAATAAGCGCCTGGTACAACTGCACTCCAAGACCCCGCCCCTGAGCCTGCCTGGAAAGATAGATGCTTGTCTCTGCTGTGTGTAGAAAAGCCGCCCTGTTCTTCCACGGTCCGGCATAGGCATAGCCGAGCAATACCCCCTGCTCCAGAAGTACGAGATAGGGGTAATCCGGCTGCAGATGGCGGATGCGCGCAGCCATTTCATCCGGTCCCGGAGCTTGCGTTTCAAAGGTAATCACTGTGTTTTCAACATAATAGCTGTAGATACCGGCAATATCAGCGGCATCTGATTCCTGCACCGTTCGTATTAGAATTCCCGACATGCGCGCAGTATATCCTGCACTGCTGCCCGACAACAGCCCCCGCATGACATTAATTTGCATGACTCAAATTTGACTGTCAGGAATGGATAGACCATACTCTATACAAATGAAACTGACAGGAGTACATATGACAGAGCAAAACTACACAAAATCAGTGGTTAAAACAGGAGTCGGCTTCGGATCGGCACTGGCGATGGTAATCAGTTTTACCATAAACCGCAGTATCATCTGGGCTGTTATACATGGCTTGATGGGCTGGATCTATGTGATCTATCGCGCATTGATCGGGGGCTATTCTCTGTAACCGAGGTGACAGTTCAATTATGTATATGCAGATTCTGATTGCCTTTATAACTGTGCTTTCATGGTTTTGCGTGCTTGTAATGTCTTTTCTCAATCCTTCAGACACCTTGCCTATGAGTGAGATCGGCTTCCTGGCATGGTCACTTGCGGTCCTGTTTCTGCCAGCCGGAATCACTGTATGTATCACCCGGCTGTTCAAGCAGAAAACTGCAGTGCATTTTTTCTGCTGGTATGGAGCATCGTTTTGTTTTGTATTCGCAGCAATATTCTGGGGAGCATACTGGATACACCGCGATTTCTATTCACTGCTTTTTCTGTATGTAATCATATTCTTTATTCTGATCATGATCCGGCTGCCATATCTCAAACTGATAAGGAACAAAAAACGGGTCTATACAGCCATACGTGCGGCAGCCTGGGGCATTTTTTTTACATTCTCGATCTGGCTGATTTTCATGGGCTATGCCATCGTCACACGGTCTGAACCCCGCTGGATCGAATCGATAGCATATAATTTCCTGGCAATGATTATACTTGGGATTCTGGTAGCATCAATTTCGATTCTTGGAGAACAGATCAACAGGGTATTCATGCTAAGCGGGAAAGATATACTGCTGGATGACAGAAACCTGGGTGATTACTTCACCGGCAAGGAAAAGGAAATACTCGAAAGCTTCGCACGCGCTCCCGAACACCAGCTGAACTGCTCGGAACTGCTTGGGGGACAGATAGATACCTGCAGGCAGTGCCTTGACGAAGGATGGACAGCAACGCACTGCAAGGGATACCGGAACCTCAAAAATCAGATTACTCTGGTCAAAAAGTATCTTGAACTGCTTGAGATTGGAACCCTTGTCACCGTCTCGGACAATTACCGGGAGAACAAGAGACGAGGCTGGAAGCTCCGTTTTTTTGATGACGTTGTACTGAAAATAAATCACTGACACTGACCGGAACATAAAGCATTTTTATAAGTGCTCTCTGTATTTGTATTTTCTTCCGTGCCAGACTATAACTACATGGTGAGTATACCAGAAACACGAGATGAAATCACTCGTTTGTCCCGAGCATTGCAGTTCAGAACTATAAGCGCGGTTGACGAAGCCGATATACCTGATCCACAGGCCTTCATTGATTTCGAGAATTTTCTCGTCAGGGCTTTTCCACTCATACACTCAGAGCTTATCCTGGAGAAACCAGGCAAACCAGGATTACTTTACTTCTGGAAAGGACTGGATCCTGAATCCGATCCGATTATTCTGACAGCCCACTACGATGTGGTTCCCGTAGAGAACCCTGACACCTGGACATGCCCTCCCTTCAGCGGTGCACTGCAGGATGATTGCGTCTGGGGACGCGGTGCGCTGGATGACAAATCTTCCCTGATGGCTCTCATGGAGGCGGCCGAGTCTCTGCTGGCCTCCGGGTGGAAACCGCAGCGGAGCATTTACCTCGCCTTCGGCGGGGATGAAGAAGTAACCGGAACCAGAGGGGCAGCCCGTATTGCGGCCCATCTGAAAAGCAGCGGGGTTCAGGCGGCCTGTCTGATCGATGAGGGGACTGCAGTCGTCAGCGATACAATTTCCCTTGTCAGGCAGCCGATAGCACTTATCGGCACAGCGGAGAAGGGTTACCTGGATGTCCAGCTCAAGGTGAGTGGCGGCAGCGGACACGCTTCCATGCCGGAACGGCGCAGTGCAGCCGGAATTCTTGCCCGAGCCCTGCTCAGAATAGAGAAGCGGCCCTTCCGCCCGCGCATGATCCGTTCCACCGCAGCCTTCCTCCAGGGCATTGCTTCGGCCGCCCCACCTTTAGTCGGAAAAATACTACAGCATCCGCGGTTGTTCAGGCCGCTGCTGCTGAAACTGCTGGCGGCGAATCCGAAAACGGACGCCATGATCCGCAGTACACAGGCACCGACCATGCTTGAAGGCTCCCAGGCTGCAAATGTCCTCCCGGATTCAGTATCAGCAACAATAAATATACGTATCCTCCCCGGTGAAACTATCGAAGGCTGCCTGCAGCGGCTCCGCAGGGTTATGAAAGACGAGCGAGTCAGTCTGAACGTATTGCATCCTGAGGGAGCAAATAACCCGCCTCCGGAAGCATCGCTTGAGAGCAGGGAATACGAGCTTCTGAAGAACTGTATTTCCAGTCATTTTCCGGATGCAGTCATCAGCCCCTATCTTGTCTGCGCTACCACCGACAGCAAGCATTACCAGGGTGTCAGCAAAAATATTTACCGCTTCCTTCCTCTCCGCATGGGGCCCCAGGAGCTTGCGCAGATTCACAGCCGGAATGAGCGCATAAGCATCCAGGGCTACATCGGTATGATTGATTTCTATCGCGATCTGATACGCAGCCTGGCGAGTCCCGGCACAAAGGAAAAACAATGAGCACAGAGAATTCAAGCCTCCGCATCGGCAAGGCCGCTTTCATCCTGGCATTCTGCATCCTGATATGTCTGATGATCTTTTCAGGAATACTGACCAGAACCGTCCCTGCCGGAAGCTTCGAACGCGAGCAGGTTAACGGCAGGGAAATGGTGATCCCCGGATCCTATGTACTGACACCCGATCACGTGGCCCCGCCGATATGGCGATGGCTGACAGCACCTTTCGAGGTATTGTTTACACCCGGTGCAATAGTGGCCATCACCATCATATTCTTCCTGATTTTTGTCGGAGGCAGCTTCACTGTTCTGGAAAAATCCGGGGTGTTGCAGGCCGTTCTCAATCGCCTGGTCAGTAAATTCCATCACAGGCGCTACCTGCTCATGGCTATGATCATTTTTTTCTTTATGGCCGTGGCCTCGGTTCTCGGAATCTACGAAGCCATGGTACCCCTGATCGTTTTTATTGTTCCCCTGGCACTCAAACTGGGCTGGGACTCACTGACGGGATTAGGAATGAGCCTGCTGCCCCTCGCATTCGGGTTTTCTGCGGCAATCAGCAACCCATTTACTATCGGAGTGGCCCAGAGAATTGCCGAGCTCCCCTTGTTTTCCGGTGCCTGGCTGAGAATCCCTTTTTTCATTATCACCTATGCAGCTGTCCTGCTGTTTGTCAGGGCACATGCCAGAAAGGTCGAGAAGGATCCTGCGCGCTCGGCTGTACATGAACTTGACGAAGCCCGCCATGCCCTGCTGAAGGCAGAAGGTAAAGGCAGCGATGAACCATTATCCCGTGAAATGTCCCGGGCAGCAGTCTGGTTTGGATGCTGCATTGCTATTGCCTTCGTCTTTATTTTCGTGACTGCCAGGAACCCAGCACTCAGCGACCTTGCATTTCCATCGATGGCATTGCTATTTTTCATCGGCGGTATAGGCGCAGGCCTACGATCGGGTATCGGCAAAAAGAAAACAGCCCAGGCATTTGCATCAGGCGCTCTGTCCATGCTCCCGGCCGTACTATTGATTCTCATGAGCCTGAGTGTCCGGCATATTGTCGATGCTGGTGGAATAACCGATACCATTCTGAATACAGCTGCCAATGTCATTGCCGGCAGCTCAAGTTTTACCGCGGCTTTTTTCGTCTATCTGCTCACACTGGCCATGAATTTCTTTATCGGCTCCGCCAGCGCCAAGGCTTTTCTCATGATGCCCATCCTGTCTCCGCTGGCCGACCTGGTCGGCATCAGCCGGCAGACAGCCGTGCTGGCATTCGGATTCGGGGACGGATTCAGCAATATGCTGTATCCCTCCAATGCCCTGCTACTGATCGGTCTGGGATTTACCGTAGTGAGCTACCCCCGCTGGTTGAAATGGACGATCATCCTCCAGCTGCTGATGTTTGCAGTATCCATGGTGTTTCTCTATATTGCTGTCCAGGTCAACTACGGGCCGTTCTGAGAGAACAAGGTTTCCTCATAGATAGCAGACCAGGTCATTTCTGAGGCAGGCTGAATATCACAGAGCACAGGCAGCTGAAGCTTACATTCCTGACTGCTCATGACCGGAAATCCATAATATTCATTCCGGTGCTTCAAGGCAGGTTTTCCCTCCTGCCCTCGCTTGTCAACAAACAATAGATGATCATCGAGGCGCTGCAGCTGACGTTTACGCAATCCGGGCAATGCTGCAGCAAAACCCTGCTGCATGATTTCAGCAAAGCCCCTGTCGAGTTCTATGCTGAGAGAATTCCTGCCGGCGGCGGCAGCAGCGAAGGCAGTCGTGCCGGTTCCACCAAAGGGATCAAGCACGGTCTCTCCCTGCAGGCTGTACATGTTCACAAGGCGAAAAGGAAGTTCCAGGGGGAAGGCTGCACTTCTGGAACGTACCTGAGGATCGCCGATATTCTGCCGGACTCCGCTCAGATTCCAGGAATCAGAAAACCACTGATTCCGCTCCTCCCAGAAATAGGCACTCCTGCGGCGTAACTCTGCTTCATCCTTTCCGAACACACGCTTGCCTCCCTTACGGAAGACAAGAATATATTCATGCTCCAGAGTTACATAGGCTCCTGACGGCAGTGTGCCGGAACCCATGAATTTGTTGGGTGCATTTGTACTTTTCCACCAGATAACAGCAGGCAGACTCTCGAATCCCAAGGATTCAACTGCCTGGGTGATTCTACTGTGATTGGTATATAACCTGAAATTATCTCCGATTTTCCTGGTGGCGTCACCAATGTTGATGCACATAAAACCGCCCGGCCGGAGAACCCTGGCGCATTCGGCCCAGACTTTATCCAGGACAACATGCATCGCTTCGAAAGCCCGCCGCCCGTCCAGGGCATCAAGCGCCTCAGCGGCTGAAACAGACAGCCCGCGGAACACATCGTCCCACATCTGTATCATCGGGTAAGGAGGGGATGTGACAATCAGATCAACAGAATCGTCAGAAATCTCCGGCATGGAGGCAGCAGAATGTATACACAGTCCATGGCTTGTTTTCATACTCAGTTCTTATACTTCCGGCGTTTCAAGCGGCACAGAACGCAGAGCATCCTGATACGGGTCGGCACTCAGGCCGTCTTCTACTCCGGTACCGATTACATCGATGAGTTCCCAGGCGCCGGTACGGTAGCGTAATATCATGCCGGTACCAATAATAATCAGAGTAACTATGAAAAATGACCACATGATGATTGGATCCAGCCGTAATACTACTATTCCGACAACTGCGAGAATTGCCATGATCCAATGCAGACTGGCATTTATGATCATAACCCAGCGGGTATCACCAGCACCCCGCAATGAACCGGCAAAGACAATCTGCGTAGCATCCGCCATGGTGTACAGAGCAGCCATCCGGAGAAGAATACCTGCCAGTTCCCGAACCTCAACACTGAATGGGTCACTGCCTACCGCAAAAATGCGGACCAGCACCGGTGCACCAAAAACGAACATCAGGCCCATAAGAGCGGCATAACTGAGGGTGATTCGGAGCGCCAGCTTCGTGACCCGTTTCGATCCCTCCGGGCGACCAGCTCCCTGCTCCTGTCCGACAAGAGCTGAAACAGCCACCCCCATACCGATCATGGGGATAAAGGAAACAATGTCGAAACTGAACACAATGGTCACCGCGGCCGCAACCACACCACCATAGGAGTGCATGAGCTGGAGAAAGAGGTTAAACGCAAACACATTCAGAAACAGCTCCAGGCCTACCGGAAAGCCAAAGCGCAGCAAGCGTGAAAAAAGCGGTTTGCGAAATTTCATGCATAGTCTCAGCCCATGATTACGGATAGCTGAACGGACTTCTTCACGTCTGAGATAGGCAATAAACAGCACCAGGAATGCCGAGAAACTCCCCCCGATGGTTCCAAGCGCAGCACCCATTATTCCTAGCGCGGGGAAGGGACCGATACCAAAAATCAGCACATAATTCAGAGGAATATTTACAAGCATGCCCGTGGCATTACCGGCTAAAACCAGCCTGGTCCTGCCGGTTCCGGTAAAATACCCGGCAAATACCGAGCGCAGCAGCACAAAAATACTGCCGCTCATCAAGAGGCTGAAGTACGGCACCTCAAGTGCAACCTGTTCCGGACCATGACCAAGAATTCTGAACATCGGGCTTATCAGCGGAATCAGCAGGAGTATAATCGGATAGGCAAACAGAACCAGATATATGCCCTGACTAACCGAGAAGATTCCCTTCTCTTCTTCACCTGCACCATGATAATGAGCCACCAGGGTGTTCATATAGCCCGCCATACCTATAAACAACGCGCCGAATACAAAACTGGCCAGACCGCCTGACATAGCAGCTGCCATATGAATCAGACTGAGACGGGAGAGGAAGAGCCGGTCGGCAAACATCATGACCGTCTCGGTAGCCTGTGAGAGAATGATTGGAAGCGCCATCGCCCCCATTCTGCGAACTGTAACCGGCGGAAGCTTTTTCCGGAATGCCGGATTCTGAAGATCAGTGGATTGCATGATTAACCTCATCGCGAAATAGCGCGGAGAAAAAATATAGCACAGCTTCAGTTTTTGAACTACCGGTACAATCCCTTGGCTACACTTCTACGGATTGTGTCCAGAGTATAGTCCCACAATGCGCGGGATGCATTCTGAATGTACATTTTCTTTTCAACAATCAGGGATTCTGACAGTTGGTGATCCTTGATTCCCGCTCCATTACTCTCACAGTGATTTACCACCGGCTGCATACCATCCAGTGAAGCAGCAAAGGCTGCCTCGGGGCTTTGCCGGGCATCGAATTCACGCCAGAGTGAAATAAACTCATCGCGTTGATCCTCTGGAAGCAGACCAAATATCCGTGCCGCAGCGGCTTCCTCGCGAACCTCCTTGTCCATGTTTGCAGCCTCATCATAGAGAAAGGTATCCCCCGCATCGATCTCGACAATATCGTGAATGAGCAGCATCTTGAGTATTTTAAGGATATCCAGGTTTTTTTCATCTGCGTGCTCTGAAAGCACAATAGCCATCATGGCGACATGCCAGCTATGTTCAGCACTGTTTTCGTGGCGGGATCCATCTATGACCACATTCTGCCGGTAGATCTTCTTGAGATTTTCAAGTTCGACAAGAAAAGCCATCTGTTTCTGTAATCTATTCTGTTTCATGTTGTAGTATAACAGGAAGCGGCAATTTACAGATAGGGTTTTATGGTCTACGATTATCCTTCGCTTGCTTTCGGAAAGAACAATTCTTCTGAGCAGCGGTCAAATCAAGGAATGCAGTTTTGAGAATCCCCCTTCCTTCAGCAAAATATATCTTTTTGATAGTCCTTTTGCTGTCGGCAGAAGTTGTCGCTGCCCAGCAATATGTGAGGCAGCGTTTCGAGGCTGATCCTCCCGAATCGGGCAATAGCAGAATAGAAAACATTCTATACCTTGCTGCCGGAATCGCACTGCAGGAATATGGATTTTCCAGTTCCCGACGGGACGCGGGTGCGAAGTATGAGCTGTTAACCAGATACAGAATTGAAGGTAGCAGAATCAGCCTCAGCTATTACTGGGCGATGGCCTCCGATGACGAAGAAACAACAACAGTCGGCACATTGCTGCAGGTAGATTCCGTTCTCGATGATTCCCTGGAACGGGACATTTCTGATGCATTGATGGAACTGCTTGCAGAGGCAGAAGTGGAACCTGTGGAGGAAGCGAGCGGGTTCGGTTCGAGTATAGAGCTGCTGGATGATAGCCGCCCGGGCCCTTCGATAACAGAAGAGCCTACTGACGATGTTATAGCAACGCCTGAACCAGAGGAGCCTGTGGACCTTGAAGAACATGAGAAAGAAAGATTTGAGGAGTCAGAACAGCCAATCCCGAAATATATCTATGCCGGAACCTCAATCAGCGGGGGCTTTTTTATGCTGGAATCTGCTGATTTCTTTCGACTACAGCCAGCAGTCGATCTCAGCCTGGGAAGATTCTGGCTCTACGGAAATGCTGAACTCGGAGCCGGGCTGCAGTTAACATCAGGTCCCGTTCTGAATAAGGAAGGGATTCAAGGTGGACCGCTTATTGTATCTACCTTTGGGCCGGAGTTGTTCAGCAGCAGGAAGGCCTGGAACAATGGAAGCTGGTTTTTCCGTTTTTCAGCCGGAGCGGCTGTGTTGAGCCTGAGCACCGCAGAAAATTTTCTTCATAAATCAGTCGCATATACAGGTGCTGCACTGGGGTATACAATTAACCTGTTCGGGAAGACTGAGACCGGTATTCTGCTGCGGGTCCGCAGCGTATTCGACCAGGATTTTCCACTGGTCACATTCGGTCCGGCACTATATATGAGGATGAACTGGAGCTATGAAAAAGACTGAATCCAGATTGGCGATTTTCACAGCACTTGTAAGCGGCATAATTCTGCTGTCGGCATATGTGGTCAGCTGCGACACCTTCTCATTGCGTGAGGAATTCAGTCCCGTGGACACGGCGGACAACTACCCCTCGCTGACCTTGCGGGCAGATGTTTCAGAACTCCAGCAGAATTCCTCTGCAGAACTATTCCCTGAAGGCGGCAAGCCCCCATATTCATTCCGTAGTATCGCAGACGATCTGGTTCACATAAATGATGAGACTGCGGCCGGAAGCATTCAGCCGCATGGCAGCGGATTTCACTATCATACCGGTAAATCCATCGGCCGGGTGGAGGTGGAACTGCGGGACTCTCTGGAAAACAGGGTCAAGATAGATCTGCTGATTATTCCGGAGCAGCCGGTTATTACCGCTCAAGGGAATTTCCCTTCAGGTCCTCCAGCTCCCAGTGGAGTCAGAATAACATGGATCAACGAGGAAGGAGCTGATTCTGTTCAGATTGAGCGCAGGGAAAATGATCAGAACAGCGAATGGATTAAAATACGTACCGAAGAAATAGCTGAGTCCACCACAGGCAGCTTTCTGGACGGTGACGCCGAGGAAACAGGCTCATATCTCTACCGCGTCCGTGTCATCGCCGGCCCCTATGAGTCACCATGGTCGGAAGAAGCGGCGTATCCTTGAGAAGGCCGATTAGTTAAAAGGAGAAGATCAATTATTCTGAAGCAAGCTGTCTATCTCTATGAGCAACTCATGCATGGCTTCTGTATAGCCTTCTTCCTGTCCTTCTGCACGCCCGCTTTCCTCGAGAAATGTAAAATAACTATCCAGCCGTTCCGGAAGATCCGGATACTCACGCAGGAACTGCGGCTGCCGGACAAGAGCCTTTACAAGCAGCCGGGTTTCAAGCAGATCAAGGTCTGACTCCTCCTGGGCATCTGAAAGGCTTTCCGGAGCTATTGGCTCGGTCCGAAGGCTGATACGTTCCCGAAGTTCAGATACATTCCGGATTACGCCTTCAAGGCTGGATATCTGCGCAAGCGATCTGCGAACATCGTCTTCAAGAATTTCTGCATAGAGCTGACTCTCATCCAGCTGTGCCTGCAGGGTATCAATCCGGGTCTGCAGGAGTCTGGTGAAGGAATTCAGCTCGGAATCCCTTACGAGCTGCAGCCTTGGAATTTCAGTGCGGATGCCGGCTGGTTCATCGGTAGATCTGTCACGCTCCGGAGGAATCGCCGCCGGCACATCGATCCGCTGCTGCAGAATCGCCTCACGCTCCTGCTCGGCGATCATAAGCTGCTGCTCTAGATCCTCAAGAGCTGAGCCAGCAGGTTCCCGCTGAGACAACTGTAGATATCTCTGCCGTAATTCAGATATCTCCCTGTCTTTTTCAAGCAACTGCCGATCGGTGTCCAGTTTCAGTTCACGCAGCAGCTGCCATTCTGTCATTATAAATCTGCCCTCTGAGGCAGTGGCTTCCTCAATAGAGTCGTCATAATAAAGAAAAGCCCCATACACAAAAAGAAGAATTATCAGCCCAACTGCTATATTGATTATAACGAGTAAGCGGCGGCTGCTTCTGCGACTTAATTCAGTTTCATGTAATTCACCCTGCATTATACACCTGACTACATACTACCACCCCATTGTTTTGTATGCTACAGTTTTTTAATGCGCACGAAATCCAGCCTCAGACTCAAACTGATCGTTCTCATTGTTCCCATGACTATTCTGGTTATTCTTTCTGTTGCAGTAATCTCGAATCTGGGAACTCGTGCTGCTCTTACGAGAGTTGCCACCAGACATCTCTCCTACAAGGCCGAACAGCTAAGAGATTTCGCCTGGAGCGAGTGGGAAGTCCTCGTCCAGCTTGAGATTGAAGATAACCCGGAATTCCTTCAGGCGACCCGGGAATCTCTTCGATCATACGCTGATTTTCTGCTGAGAAGCAGCAGCGAAATGATTCTTGCAGTCGACAGCAATGGTAGTATTGTACTTAAATCAGGTTTTGGTGCAGGCAGCGTTGATGAGGATGTTATTACTCTGACAGAAGATCTTGAGCCTGGCTGGATAAGCGGAAAAATCCTGGGATCTGAACGGGTAGGTATTGCATTCGACTTTCCTCCATACGATTGGAGATTTGCAGTTACTGACTTACAGTCGAGTTTCTTTCGTGAAACAGTGGTTCTGAATCGCATCTATGCTGTCTTTCTGGTGTCTGCATTTCTGCTGATCTCCATGCTGACATATTATTATGTGGGCTATAGTATTCATCCCATAGAAAAACTGACAGCTGCCATAGTATACATCCGACAGTCAGGAGACCTCACCCGTACAGTTGATTGCGATCTGAATGATGAAACAGGGAAACTTGCCAGGGAATTCAATGCAATGCTTGCTGAGCTCCGTAATACTATCAGCTCACTGGAAAAACTGAGTACATCCGAGCGAAACATGCGCATTCGTATTATGAATCAGGAGGAAGAAACGCTTGCCATTCTCGGTAAGGCAGTGGAATTCCGGGATAAGGAGACCGGAGATCATCAAATGCGCATCGGAGAGCTTGCTGCCCTGTTCGCCCGCTTGCTGGGAATGGATAACGAATCGATCAAGCTCTACCGCTTCAGTGCGCCGCTGCATGATATCGGTAAGATTGCTGTTCCAGACAATATTCTCTTCAAACCTGGGAGACTGACCAGGGAAGAGTATGAAATTGTAAAACAGCACACTAGCCTGGGTTGGGAACTTCTCAGAAATACAAGCAGCAAATATCTCGCAGAAGGTGCAGTTATCGCCCTGAATCACCACGAAAAATGGGACGGCAGCGGGTATCCGAATGCTCTATCCGGAAAGGATATTCCCCTGTCAGGAAGAATTGTAGGAATAATCGATGTGCTGGACGCATTGATTTCACACCGTCCCTACAAGGATCCCTGGCCACCTATACAGGCCCTGGAATATATCAAGGCTCAGGCCGGGCAGCATTTTGATCCTGAGCTGACAGCTGTATTTTCTGACAATTTCAGGGACTTTATGCTGATTATTGAAGAATTTCAGCCTGAGACCAGATAAAATCAGTCTGCTATGGCTTCCCGAAGGCATAACTGCTCCAATTTCCATTTGACCTCACTCACTTTCGGGTTTACACTTTGGTTGATACGCGAAACAAACTAACCAAAGGATAGTATATGAATGTGAAGAAAATTATTCTCCTTGCAGCCGCTGTGTTCCTGCTGTTTCTGATCGGCTCATGCCAGACCGAAAAGAAGACAACTGAAGCACCTGCATCTGCAGAAATTATCCCCTACCCGGATGCTTCCCTACCTCCGGAAGAACGTGCACGGGAGCTTCTGGCGCTCATGACTCTGGAAGAAAAAGTCGGACAGATGACGCAGATTGAGCGAGCTTATCTGGAAAGAGTTACCGACATTGCTGACTACAAACTCGGCTCTCTGCTAAGCGGCGGTGGATCCACACCATTCCGGAACACTCCGGTTGGATGGGCAGACATGATTGACGGCTTCCAGAATCAGGCACTCCGCACACGCCTCAGGATTCCCCTCCTTTACGGAACCGATGCAGTACATGGTCACAACAACATGCGCGGGGCAACCATTTTCCCGCATAACATCGGTCTGGGCGCGACCCGCAATCCTGAGCTCGTGGAAGAAGTCGCTCGAATAACCGCAATCGAAACCACTGCAACCGGTGTCCACTGGAATTTCGCACCGAGTATCGCAGTTCCGAGAAACATCCGCTGGGGCAGAACCTATGAGGGTTATTCCGAAAATCCTGAGCTGACAGCCCTTCTGGGAGCGGCTGCTGTGCGCGGCTACCAGGGAGATGACATTTCTGCACCGGACCGCTTTATAGCAACTGCCAAACATTTTGTCGGTGACGGAGGAACCTTCGAAGGGAAGGATCAGGGAGACACCAGAGTCAGCATTGATGTCCTCCGTGATGTTCACGCACGTCCTTATATAGATGCCATTGAAGCCGGTGCAAAAACTGTTATGGCAAGCTACAACAGCTGGAATGGTGAAAAACTCCACGGCAGCAGAGAACTTCTGACTGACATGCTGCGTGGGGAACTTGGCTTTGACGGACTCATACTCTCCGACTGGGGCGCTGTAAAACAGCTGCCCGGTGAACGCGAGGATCAGATCGAGCGTGCCATCATGGCCGGCATCGATATGGTAATGGTTCCGGATGACTACCAGGTGTTCATTCCCACTTTGATCAGCCTGGTTGAAAGCGGACGCGTGCCAATGGAACGCATTGATGACGCAGTTCTAAGGATTCTCACCCTGAAGTTTGAATTCGGATTATTTGAATCACCTAAAGCAGACCGCAGTGCTGCTGACAGCATCGGCTCACCTGAACACCGGGAAGTTGCCCGGCAGGCTGTCCGGGAATCCCTGGTTCTGCTCAAGAATGATAATATCGTTCCGATCTCCAGCGATGTACAGCATATACACCTGATTGGAAACAAAGCTAATGATATCGGTGTACAAAGCGGTGGCTGGACTATTACCTGGCAAGGCAGTACCGGAGCCAGCACTCCCGGCACCACATTGCTGGATGCAGTAAGGGCCATTGGTGATGAACGAGGATTCAGCGTCAGCCACGGAACTACCATTCCGGACACTGCGGACCTGGTCATTCTGGTGGTCGGCGAAGAGCCCTATGCAGAGTTTGAAGGCGACACCGAAAAACCGGAGCTGAACAATAGAGATCTCGGATATCATCAAACAGCAGTTGAATCTGGACTTCCGGTTCTGACCATAATGATCAGTGGACGTCCGATGATCATTACCGACCTGATCGATGACTGGGATGCATTTGCTGCTGCCTGGCTGCCCGGCACAGAAGCTGACGGGATTGCTGACATTATCTTCGGCGCATATGAACCCAGCGGGGTTCTGCCTGTAACATGGCCACGAAGCATGCGTCTCTACGAACTCCGGGAACAAGCCGGTGGTGATCCTGATTTCGAGGATCCGTCCTCTGAAATCCTGTTTCCATTCGGATTTGGCCTATAGACCTCCTTTCCCGCAGTCTTTTTTTACCCCTGAAGGCTGCGGGTTTTCCTTGATTTATTATCTGTGACATTTGCCGCTTCTCCCTGGAAATGACTACTTTAACTGTAAGTTTTATTTATGAGCACAATTCAAGGAGATATACATGAAGGGACAAGTCGCACTGATAATTGCATACCTATTGATTTTTACAACATCGGCATGGGCTGGTGGAGCTCAGGAAATTGAGGGACCGCTTCCAGCGACCGGCAGCGGCCCGGTAACAATAGACGGAACAATCGATGAAAGTGAATACAGCCATCTTCATATGACCTCAAGTATGGCAATTTACTTCTCGAGAATAGATGATGATAACATTGCCGTTGCTGTAACCGCTCCAACACAAGGGTGGCTCGCAATCGGTTTTGAATCAGCAAGAATGGACGGCGCTTACATGCTCATAGCATTCAGCCAGAACGGTGAACAGTTCTTCGAAGAGCATCGGGGCAGTGGGTGGTCCCACAGTAAAATGGCGGAGTTCCGGGTCAACGAATATGCGGTTGCACACAGCCCTGATGATCATAGTATTTTTGAGGCTGTCGTGCCTGCGGAAATAATCGAAATAAACGGACGCGGTGAGGAATTTCCGTTTATCATTGCCCATAGCCGGCAGCAGAATTTTACTGCCAGACATGTGTATAGATCTTCGGAACGCTTCCGTATTACGGACTGAAGAAGAACAGTCGTACTGACATGGCGAGCACCGCTACTGTCAGTACGACCTTGATCCAGCGATCACCTTTACTGACCGAGAAATGGGTCCCCAGCCAGGCACCTCCAGCCTGCCCGGTTGCCAGAACGATGCCGGCGGCAAAATCAATCTGCCCGTTGAGAATAAAAATGAGCAAGGCTGGCACGGTGTAGATCAGCACAATCATTACCTTGACCGCATTGGTCATTACAAGATTCAGACCGCTGATTCGGGAGAAGGCAGCCATTATAATAAAGCCCACGCCTGCCTGAATGAAACCACCGTATATTCCGATCAGAAAGAATACCGGCAGCAGCAGCGGCCAGTTCCTGATTTCAGTTTCATGAGTTCCATGACTGCCGCGGCCGCTCAAGGTGAGCACGAGTACTCCAATCATAACGATTGAAAGAATCCGGTTAAAAAGCTCCCCTGAAATCTCAACCGCAATACTGCTTCCAATTATTGCGCCGACAGAGGCTGCAGCACCGAGTATAAGTCCTGCCCGCAGCATTACGTAGCCTTTCTTGCTGAAACGGTGAACTGCCATGCCATTCTGACTGAGTTGGGCTATACGGTTTGTTCCGTTCGCCATAGCAGGCGGCATACCGAGAAAAATCATGGTCGGTACGGTGATCAGCGATCCACCACCGGCAACAACGTTTATAAAGCCGGCGGCCAGACCTGCAGCAGCAATCAGCAGCAGATTTATAATAGACAGTTCCATGCAAAGCTCCTTGAGGCTATACTGGTGATATGCATTATGATGACCAGTATAACCCGTTTTCCTCTTCCCGAACTACCGTATATGCTGCACAAGGTGTAGTTGCCTGTTCACATCCGGCAGCTGCGGAAACCGGCAGGCAGATCCTACAGCAGGGCGGCAACGCCGTAGATGCCGCCATTGCTGTTGCGGCGGCCCTGGCCGTTCTGGAACCTACAAGTAATGGACTTGGCGGTGACTGCTTCGCTCTTGTGCATGACGGCAGGCAGCTGCATGCCCTGAATGCCAGCGGCTGGAGTCCGGCAGCGCTCAAGCCTGATATCATCCAGGGTGCCACCGCCAGTTCCATCCCCCGTTTCGGCTGGCCTTCCGTCACCGTTCCGGGTGCAATGGCTGGCTGGCATGCGCTTCAGGAGCGCTTTGGCAGCCTGGGAACCGAAGAACTCCTCACCCCGTTGATCCGCCAGCTTGAGCATGGGGTTCCTGTCCCTCCCGTAATCGCCGGGAACTGGAAACGCGCCGCAGAAATCTATACCGCTGCACTGTCAGAAAACGGCTCCGTTCCTGCGGAGTTCCAACCGTGGTTCGATACCTTTCTCCCCGGAGGCAAGGCACCACTGGCAGGAGATCTATGGAGTCAGGAAGGACAGATGAAAACGCTCCGGGTTCTGCAGAAGGAAGGCTTCACCAGTCTCTATCAGGGCAGCCTGGCTGAAGCTCTGCTGGAATATTCATCTGCGACCGGAGGACTACTGACTCAGGAAGACCTACAGCTCTACCAGCCGGAATGGGTCCAGGCAGTTTCTACCAACTATCGCGGATACGATGTCTGGGAAATCCCGCCGAACGGTCAGGGGATTACCGCCCTCATGGCCCTGGGCATGCGCAGTGCTGACCATATCAGCGGTGGCTGGGGCAGTCCAGCAGAGCTACATCTTGATATTGAAGCCATGAAACTGGCCTTTGCCGACACGCAGGCCTATGTAACCGACCCTCGTTTCATGAAAACCAGCAGCAGTGATCTGTTGAACCCTGATTATCTTGCGCAGAGACGCGGACTGATTACTGAATTTGCTGGTGAGCCCGTACCTGGAAGTCCTTATGGAGGCGGAACTGTGTATTTCTGCTGCGCTGATTCCCGGGGCATGATGGTCAGTTTTATACAGAGTAACTATATGGGCTTCGGAAGCGGTCTGGTAATTCCCGGGTATGGAATCAGTCTGCAGAACAGAGCCTGCAATTTTTCGGTGGATCCCCAACACCCAAATTGTCTTGAGGGTAGAAAACGCCCGTATCACACCATTATCCCCGGCTTTCTGACCCGTAACAATGAGCCCCTTGCTGCCTTTGGCGTTATGGGAGGATTCATGCAGCCTCAGGGCCATATGCAGGTAATCAGAAATCTGCTTGATCATGAGTTCAACCCGCAGGCAGCACTTGATGCGCCTCGCTGGCAGTGGATGTCCGGAAAAAAAGTTCTTTTCGAGAATGATTTTCCGGCTCACAGCGTACGTGCCCTTCAGAGAAAAGGCCATCAAGCTGATTTCCATGCGGATCCGGGCCTCTTCGGCAGAGGCCAGATTATTGTAAGGGACCCTCGGGGAGTCTATGCAGCTGGCTGTGAAAAGCGCTGTGACAGCGCGATCGCTATTTTATAACCCGGCTGTCTCGTGCGCTGTTTACTCAGAGAAAAAGATGAGCAACCCAGAGGAGTACGGTTCCCATAGCCAGTACAGCCCATGACTGCCGGCGCCAGTCAAGAACTCTACGGCCATTAAAGGCTGTAAACGGAAAAAACGGCAGAAGAACCTCGAAAATCAACATTACTCTGATGTAGAAGTAGGCAAAATCTGCAATCTGCAGAATACTTCCTGACAGGTGAATCGAAACCGATGAATCAATCAGGCGGAACAGCCACCCAGCCAGAAGCAGACTGAGCGCTCCCGCAAAGGCCACCGGTCCCAGCTTGTTCAGCTGTTCCCGATAACTCCAGCTCCGCTCTGGCGGATACAGACTGCCCGGAGCAGTATAAAAACCGCCAAATACAAGGGCAATTAATCCGCTGAGAAGCATTCCGCTCTCCCATACCCGGTAGTGCAGCTTTATGCCAGTACCACGGGCAGCTGCCTTCATAGCGGCCAGCCGGAGACCAAATATAGCCAGGATAACTAGAGGAACCTGCCAGAGTTGACCAGTCGCTATGCTCCCACCCCAGCGCAGCTGCATAATGAAGGCAAAAAGACTATGAAGGATAACCGTCACCGCAAAACCTACCATACCCGAAGCAGGACTCAGCCCTGGCACAGTAGCAGAATCTTCAGGAGCAGCCGTCTCTTTTACAGACGCAGGCGATGTTCCCTTTACTCTGCGCCAGAGGAAAAAACCCGTGTCACCGAAATGCATGGTTTTAAGCCAGACCTTCGGAAGCCGCAAGCCGTACGAAGCAAGCTGCTCGGAAAATGAAATATCCGTGAAGCCCTGCTGGAAAAAGCGATTACCTGAACTGGTGTTATTACCTTCAACACAACCGAAAATGTCGGAACAGCCCTGTTCTTCGAACCAGTGAACCGCCTCAGCCAGCAGTCTGCCTGCCCCGCCCCTGCCCTGAGCCTCAGGAGCAATGAACAGCCACTTCACCAGCCCGCCCTTACGCTGAGCATCAATAGGAAAAGTAGAAAGTGTAACACCGCCGGCTATCTCACCATCAAGCTCAAAGACAAAAGCCTGCTCACCAAGATCAAAGAAGAGCCTGGCATGGAAGCCGAAGCAGCGCCTCATTACCTTGCCCAGCTGTGAACGCTCGGCTGGATCTATCTGCCTGATTGTACCTGGTTTCATATCTTCCTCCAGAGATGCATCATAGCAAGCGCAATGCCCAGAGTAAAGCTGAACTTGCAGGCTGTATCATGAAGGACTACAATTAATTAATGCGTCTCATTCCCGTTCGAAGACTCCTGATGCTTCTCACCATAATCGCAATTCTTCCCGCGCTGGCTATTATAATCTGGGCAGGATTCGAACACGGAGCCTCGCAGGAACAGGACATCCGGAACCGAACCATACATGATGTACAGATGTTGGGCCTGATCCAACAGACCATCAGTACCTCCATTAATCAGACCTTGAGTACTATAGCCGCATTACCCGCTTTTCGGGATTCCAACCTTGATTTGCAGCAGGAAATACTCAGAAATGTTCTGTTGCAGAACCCTGGTTATGTGAACCTATCCTACACCGATATATGGGGTATTGTTCAAACATCTGCTCTGCTTGAAACAGGAGCCGACCTTTCCGATCGCAAGCATGTGCTGGAAGCCCTGAGCGGGAAAAGTCCCGCAGCGGGAGAATTCATACTGGCCCTGGTTGGGGACACACCATCCCTTCCTTTTGCCGTTCCGGTTAGGAACCGAAACGGTGAGATTATTGGTGCACTTACTTCGGTATATCGATTGAGAGAATATGCGCGGGCTATAGACTCTCTTGATCTGACAGTCGATTCTCTGCTGCTGATAAGCGATGATTCCGGCAGACTGCTGTTCAGCTCTAATCCTGTAGACCGCAGTGGGGACCAGCTTTCAGAAGTAATGCTGCCTGAAACCATAAGCCTTAATCCGGAAACGATAATAGCAGAACACAGAGGAACAAGGCATTTTTTTGCACTCCAGGCCCAAACCCTACCGGGGGATGATATACCTTATATGTACATTTTCATCGGGATACCAGAAATACTGGCACGTCAGGTTATGCTCGCGACCATATTCAGGAATATTTTACTGATGATCATTGCAGGCCTGGCCAGCCTGCTCATAATCCGCCGGATAGGAGATCGTTTCATTGGCAGCGGCCTGCGTATTCTGCAGAATACCGTTCAGGAAATAGAACGGGGAAACCTTTCAGCAAGACCTCCTGATTTTACAGGGCCCTGCGAAATTTTCCGGGTTTCAAAAGGCATCAGCAGCATGGCAGAAGCAATTGAAGAACGCAGCAGAGAAAGAGACAGAACAGAGCTGAATCTTCACAAGGCACTCGAAGAGAACAAAACCCTCCTGCGTGAAATCCACCATCGAGTCAAGAACAATATGCAGTTGATGCTGAGCATGGTATATCTGCAGCGAGATTCCAGTCCGGATATTGAAAGCTTTATCACCCAGATTGAAACCAGAATCACCGCCATGTCCAGCGTACACGAGTTGCTGTATGAATCAGACTCTCTGGCCCGCATAGAAATATCCATCTTCCTGAGAAATCTAATTGATCTCAGTAGAGGCTATTTTGACATGTTCGAGATCAATGCGGAATGTGATCAGCAGGAGATAATGATAGACCAGGCAACCCCGCTCGCACTTATAACCAATGAACTCCTGATAAACGCCGCAAAATACGGGAAATCTGCTGACGGTAAAACCAGAATCAACCTCAGCTTCAAGGTTAATGAAAACACCGCTGAACTCATAATACGCGATCAGGGCCCCGGCCTGCCTGCTGACCACGACAAAAAAAATCACACCACCCTGGGAACAACACTGATAGAAACACTCGTACAACAGATCAGCGGCACCGTATCTTTCGGAGGCGACAGAAGTGGAACTGTCGTGATTATCCGCTTTCCTCTCTATTGACTTTTTTTCCTGCGGACTGTATATATAACAACACGCCAGCCCAGGTGGCGGAATTGGTAGACGCGCTAGATTCAGGTTCTAGTGGGGGCAACCCCGTGGAGGTTCAAGTCCTCTTCTGGGCATATAAAAGCTTTCAGTCCTTCAGGGCTGGAAGCTTTTTTTTATGCATCAGAAGGAAGAGGACTTGAACGTGAGCTGCGTGCGCGAATACTTGGAGCGCAAAACCACAGGACGTGGTTTTAGCAGCGAGGGCGGCCTGAAGGGAAGCAGCAGGACGCTGCTGACCGGAAGGAAATCCTCTTCTGGGCATATAAAGTCCGGTGACCTTTAGGTTGCCGGGCTTTTTTTATGCACAGATAGTAAGAGGACTTGAACCGGAGTGACGTGCGCGAATACCTGGAGCGCAAACCTGCAGGACGCAGGTTTAGGAACGTAGGCGGCCTGGAGGGAAGCTTGGTGAAATGCAAGGCTTACCCCTTAAGGATTATCATGGCACCCGCATAGATGTGTTACAAGCGTGGACCACGATGTTTTTGTCTGATCCCGGAAAGCTTTAATGACTTTGGATATTTTATCATTTGTCAGTTGAATAGGATAAGATGCAACACATTCATATCGGGGAGCTCTGACAATGAAATGTGCAACAGCAGTCGCTGTGCGGGAATCAAGGATTTCTTTTACCTGATCCAGACGATGAGTTAAACCATCATTCCTGAAGTTATGCCTGGTCGATGATGGTAGAGATGAAATATTTCCAGTTAGGCTAGTATATTGATAATTGTAACCCAACGCGTTACAATGTCTGTATGATCAAATCATTCAAGCATAAAGGTCTTGAAGAGTTCTTTAATTATGGAAAGAAAAAGGGAATCAATCCTGACCATGCAGGGAAGCTATCCCGAATCCTGGACCGTCTTGATGCATCAATAACTGCGCAGGATATGACTCTCCCTGGTTATAAACTACATAAGCTTTCCGGGAATGAAAAAGATATTTGGTCTGTCTGGGTTAATGGAAATTGGCGCATCACTTTTTTCTTTGAAAAGGGTGATGCATATATCGTAGATTACCGGGATTATCATTGAGGCTGGTCGGCAACTTCATTGACTGCTCGCCTATGCGACCGGAGGAGATTATATGAATACACGAAAACCTACACACCCTGGAGTTGTGCTAAAAGAGGATATACTTGCTCCTTTAAATCTCACTATCACTGAAGCTGCTGAAGATCTTGGTGTTTCTCGTAAAGCATTATCTGAGTTGATAAATGAACGAGCCGCACTCAGCCCTGACATGGCAGTGCGAATTGCTAAGGCAACAAATACTTCTGCTCAGAGTTGGCTAAATATGCAATCAAAGCTGGATTTGTGGAACGCCGAACAGAAGGAATACAAGATTATTCCCTTTCCTGGAACGAAACCAGAGGATAATATTATACTTCAAATGTAGCTGATTTAGAGTCAGGATATTTGACGCCAATATCGACACCTTTATTAAATAAATTCAGCAGCCACTCTGCGGATTTTACGCCTAATTCCGCAGAGTGACAGTTGAATTTCCACAGGACTGGCGATAGTATAATAACATGTACAAGCGCATTCTTGACCTATCTGCCTTGGCTCATAAGAAATCATTTTTCCTTTTTGGCCCTCGCAGTACGGGTAAAACCACTCTTCTGAAAGCCCGGTTTCCAAGCGAACGAATCATTAACCTTCTACGCAGTTCCGTTTCCATTCCTTTGAGTCATAATCCTGGTCAGCTACGTGAGCTGATAAACGCAATGCCTGATTCCGATCTACCGGTTGTAATCGACGAGATCCAGAAAATACCCCAACTGTTAGACGAGGTACACGACCTCATAGAAGAACACGGTTTACGCTTTATCCTGACAGGCTCCAGTGCTCGTAAACTTCGTCGTGGCGGAGTCAATTTACTGGCCGGACGGGCCTGGCAGGCAAATCTTTTTCCTCTTTGTTCTGCTGAAATCGGGCAGATGGACCTGGATCGCTATTTATTATATGGCGGACTACCGCAAATAGTAGATAGTCCTGAGCCTCTGGAAGAGTTGGATGCCTATATCAACACCTACCTGACCGAGGAAATTATGGCTGAATCTTTAGTACAGAACCTGGTACATTTTTCCGCATTCCTGAAAGTCGCAGCCCTGAGCAACTCGCAGCAAATCAACTTCGCCAACGTGTCACGTGACACCGGAGTACCTGCCAGTTCGGTTCGTGCATGGTTCAAAATACTCACCGACAGCTTTGCCGGTTTTATGCTTGATCCCTGGCGCAGCCCAGGTCGCAAAGCTGTTGCAACAGCAAAGTTCTATTTTTTTGACACCGGTGTTGCAAACTTTCTGGCCGGTAAACACAGTTTGAATCGCAATAGTGCTGATTTCGGAATTGCATTCGAGCATTTTATCGCCATGGAGCTGCGAGCCTGGCTATCGTATCGTCGTCACAAAAAATCATTACAATACTGGCGAACGCGCGATGGACTGGAAGTCGATTTTATCGTAGAAAATCTACTGGCAGTAGAAGTAAAGGCAGCCACAAGGGTGCACCCCTCCGACCTTAAAGGATTGCGAGCCCTGGCAGAAGAAGCAGACTTTCCTCAGCGGATAATCGTCAGCATGGAGGAACACCCCCGCACCACCAGCGATGGCATACAGATCATGCCCTGGCAGCACTTCCTGCAAAACCTATGGAGTCACTGACCTGATAGAGGCTATCTTCCGGAAGTCTCAGATCCGGGCTGTCATCAACCCATGCTGATTACAATAGAAATAAAACGTTCCTCCCCTCATTTGTGGAAATCGCACAGCGGCATCCTGTTCGGGATAGAGCTTCATCAGCATTAAACTGTCAGAAGAGAGATATGCACAAAATGAAATGTAATGAGTCTTCGTCATTTCATGCTCAAAACTGATGTAATAGTCGTACTCAATCTCTTCTACCCGAATCTGGTGATCCTCATCGTTCAGCCCTGCAGTCAAGGCTGTCAGCTTCCTTCCACAACAAGAAATTTCCGCTTTTCCTGTATTGTGAACAATAGCATGACACTCCGGACATACATAAAACTGTAGTTTCTTCATGTTTCCTCCATCTATACCATTTGAACTCAGGTCACCAGAAAGAATGCTCTCGATATTGACATCAAAGTATCTGGAAATTTTATTGAGTAGCGTTACATCCGGGCATCCCGCTCCACGCTCCCATTTAGATATTGTCTTATCACTGAGATACAATGCATCTGCCAGAGCTTGCTGTGTCAACCCTCTTTCTCTGCGTAATCTCAGAATCAATTCACCGATTTTTCTGCTATCCATCGTCTTACCTTCCTTGCTTAAAGTAGATTCAATTCCCTTGTTTTGCAATCAACGGTCCGTAGAGTAGGCAGAATTGGAATAATAGAGTCAGGTAGACTAAACTGTAATAATACAGGAGGACACTATGGCAGTTACTCACAAACGATTAGGCAGACACGGGGTTCTGGTCAGCAATCTCTGTCTGGGAACGATGAATTTCGGCTGGATGACCAGTGAGAAAGACAGTTTTGCAATCATGGACCGAGCCCTGGAACTTGGAATCAATTTCTTTGATACAGCCGACGTCTACGGGCGCTGGTCTACCCACTCGGGCCACTCCGAAGAAATAATCGGCAAATGGTTTGCAGGCGGAGGTGGCCGGCGTGAAGCCGTTATTCTGGCAACCAAGGTCTACAATCCTGCTGAAGTTGAGGGTGATATTCCGGATCCAAACCACAACGATCGTAATCTCTCTGCAGTAAAAATAAAGAAGCACTGCGATAACAGCCTGAGGCGTCTCAAGACTGATTACATCGACCTGTATCAGATGCATCATGTCGACAGACAATGCCCCTGGGAAGAAACCTGGCAGGCCTATGATGCACTCATTCATCAGGGGAAGGTGGTCTACGCCGGCTCCAGTAATTTTGCCGGATGGGACCTGGCTACAGCCAACCAGGAAGCCGCAAAGCGAGGCATGACCGGCCTCGTTTCCGAACAGAGCGTCTACAATCTGAATAACCGGATGGTTGAACTGGAAGTGCTTCCCGCAGCCGAACACTATGGAATGGGCATCATCCCGTGGAGTCCCTTATCCGGTGGACTTCTTGGCGGTGCTTTAGCTAAAGCAGAATCCGGCAGGCGTTCCAGCGAGGATTTCCAGAAAGAAGTGGACAAAAACAGAAGCAAACTGGAAGCATTCGAAAAACTCTGTAAGGATTTGGGTGAAACACCGGCAACCGTGGCTTTGGCCTGGCTTCTGCATAATCCGATTGTTACCGCCCCGATTATCGGCCCCCGCAATCTCCAACAGCTGGAAGACGCCGTTCACGCCGCTTCAGTGAAGCTGGATGATGCAACCCTTGCCAGACTTGATGAAATATTCCCCGGGCCCGGCGGTCAAGCCCCTCAGGCATATGCCTGGTAGAAAGCCTGTCATCTGACTTGAATTAAAGTCTATAAACTTCCAGTCCAGATACGGCTGGAAGTTTTTTTATATTTCGCCTTGCAATTACTCTTATATATACATTACTATTTTTGTAAAGAATAAGTATATGAGGGAGATAGGCAATGGATAGAAAAATTATTTTGATTCTGATTTTCATTTTAGGCGCTGCTGGTCTTGCAGCAGAAGAAAACGGACACGACGAGGAATATGGCTTGTTTCAAAGGCTGAATTTAGGTGTTGGCACAGGTTTAACCTCGCTGACCGGTGATTTCGAGCACACAGCAGGCTTCAGCATACCAATACATGCAGGCTACTTCCTGCTGGATTTCCCTGTCGACAGCGCAAGGGGAATGGTAAATGCATTTGCATTATTTGAGCCAGGGGTAGCCGTTGCCTTTGTAGACGATCTCGGAATTGGCGGTGTTGCATGGACTATGTTTTCTTCCTGGAGCATCGGTGCAGATTACTGGCACCGTTTCTCCGGACCACTGGACATTTCTCTGATGGGCGGTTTGTCGCTCGGAAGATACACGTTCTCAGGACAGGCGGCCAGACAGATCGGGCCTGAACAATATGAATTCACAGAGATCGAGGACGCACGTTCAACCGGAATATCACCGCGAATCGGCCTGCGATTCAGAGACGCAAATTTTTATCTTGCATACCATTTGATTGGAACACCGGATGCCGGACTTAATCCAAGCTATCTTTCAATCGGCGGATCCGTCATGTTCCTGGGTGGAATTCTCACAGGTAAGTAAACATATCAGTGAAAAAAACATAATAGCCAAGCCCGGCAATTGCCTATATAAAGCTGCCGGGCTTTTCTTTCATACTGTCAGCTACAAGACAATTTCCCACACTACACGCAGCTCAACATCCCGCCCAGGCATTTTTTGCGTCTCAAGCTGTATATTGTCCCAATAGCCATCATCCTCTTCCGGAAAATACATTTCCCAGTACACGAAGTTATGACCTTCCTTCTCCGGTGTCGACAAGCCGATACCTGAAAGTGAGGAATCGTACTCAACATCTTCAAAAACTGTACCCAGGTCTTCACCTGTCCATGAACCTCCCTGGAGATCAACAGTCACTGTATAGGACAGTTTCCTGAATTCTGGCAGGAAAATATTCGTATTAGAGCTGGCAGTAACTGAAAAGATTTCACCTGCCTCGTAGGTAGTATCCGAGCCGAACTGCTCCCATTGTACAAACTCATGACCTTCAGGCGTATCAACAATGTCTCCGGAAGGCAATGGAACCGTGTCACCAACCATGTACTGATTTCCATCTGAAGGAGGCGGCCATGCACCTCCAGCCGGTCCGAAGCGCAGGAACTGCCTTGCCTCTGTGGACCAGCGTGCATACAGGGTAATATTTCCATTAACAGTCAGACTGCGGTCAGGATGATAAGTACTACCTTCTCCATCTGCCTGGGTATTCCAACCGAAAAAATGATTTACCCCTACAAAATCATCATCTTCGTACAAGTTATAGAACTGGGTCTCCATTCGTAGAATAACTGCGGTATCCCCTGAACTATACGTTGTAGAATCTACAGGTGCCGAACTGCCTGTGTATCCATTCGCATCGTAGGTAATACTGAAGCTTCCGGAACCGGAATCCTCAGAACTCTCCCCGGCAGCATTATCGCTGACATCATCCACCACATCAGATCCTGCATCAGACCCTGCGGGATTCTCACATGCAAGCATCAGCAAACCCGTCATGGAAATCAGGATTATCATGGCGAAAGATTTTATCTGTTTCACAGTACTCTCCTTGTGTCGCAGCCATCAGGCACGACAGTATTTTTATATTCCCCGATTCCTGTTCAAACAGAACTGGGAATATCAGCAAACATATTGCTGAGCATTTTAATCGGCATCTACCATATGGTATATTTTCTGATTTTCCCGCATTCACAGAAAAAGACAATGAATCGCAGCCCATTAATAAAATTTTACTACATTCACTTTACTATATGTAGTAAAATTCGTATATTAATAAAAACCAAAATACTACAGGAGGCTATCATGAAAATTGATTCCCGCTACCGCCCCTACATATTCGGGGCCCTGTCCGGTCTCTTGCTGACCGTCAGCGTCGCAATTGCCGGCCAGTTCTTCGGCACCTCAACCACCTTTCCACGTGCTGCGTCACTCTTCGTGCAGATGTTCGGTGTCGATCTCTCACAGATTGAGTTCTACGCGGTTCGCGAAGGAACATTCACTGCCGCCGTTTTCCCGAACTGGCAGCTCTTGTTCGTGCTTGGGATTGGTATAGGAGCATTTATCTCGGCTAAACTCTCCGGTACTTTCAAGCAGGAAAAACTTCCACCTATGTGGGTGGAACGATTTGGCAGCAAAACCAGCACGAGAGTCTGGTTCTCTCTTGCCGGCGGTGCCATCGCTATGATCGGGGCCAGAATGGCTGGAGGCTGCCCGAGCGGCCATGGTGTCAGCGGAGTCAGTCAACTTGGTGTCAGCAGCCTCATTGCGGTCGCAATGTTCTTTACCGGCGGGATAATTACTGCCCGCATACTCTACGGTTCACCGGGCCGTGCATCACAGCAAAAATCAGCTTCTGAAGGAGGAAAAGTATGACATTAATATATGGACTTATTACCGGAGCGCTCTTCGGAGCATTTCTCCAGCAAGCATCCGTACTGCGCTTCGAGAAACAGGTTGCTGCCATGCGCCTGCAGGACATGACCATCGTTAAGTTCATGCTCAGCACCATCGTAGTTGGTTCAATCGGTATCCACTTCCTGAGTGACATTGGTGTCATTGAGTTTGCTCCCCGAGCTCTCAGCCTGGGTCTGCAGATTATCGGCGGATTACTTTTCGGCATCGGATGGGCAGTCATCGGATACTGTCCAGGCACCAGTATCGGCTCGCTCTGTGAAGGACGCCTCCACACGGCATACCCGATACTCGGCATGCTTATTGGTGGATTGATTTACGCATTTATTTATCCTTTCGTTCAGAATTTCATCGCACCTATCGGGTCCTTCGGAAGCATATCCCTGCCCGGTCTTCTTGGCCTGAATCATTGGATCGTCATAGCAGCTCTGACAGTAGGTGCATTCTTTCTCTTCCGCTTTTTCGAACGAAAAGGGCTGTAATATTCCCTGAAGAGTCACCGCCTGAGATTTACAGGCGGTGGCTCTCATATAATCACCTACAATACCTATGCAAATTACTAATAATCAACCCTGATTCTAGTGACAGCCCTGCCTTGATTGGTTACATTTAGCTGGTGATTGAATCAGTGAAGTCCGGTGAAATTCCGGCACTGTCGCGCAACGGTTAGAGTCCGATCCTGATTCATGTGTCCGTTTGGATTCACATTGCTCGCGTCAGGCACTTTCAGCATTTCTTCTGGAATTCCTTGCACGCAGCTCTGAAATTTCAGATTCAGGAGAGATGCTATGCAAACCAGACTTCCTATCGATTATATAATCAAGCGTGACGGTGCTTCTGTTACCTTCGATTCCCGCAAAATCATGAATGCGATTCTCAAGGCTGGCAACAGCACCGCTGAGTTCGCTGATGCCGAGGCAGACGTACTTTGTTCGAAAACACTTGAGCTTATTCAGCAGAGAAATCCTGCTGAACTCACCGTTGAACAGGTACAGGACTTCGTTGAAGAGATTCTCCTTGATTCAGAGTACAAGCTCACCGCCAAGGCCTATATTCTGTACCGGGAAAAACATGCACAGCAGCGGAAACGCAATATCTTCAGGCGTCGGCTTAACCTGAAACCCTATGAATACCCTGAGCTTGCAGAATATGTTGATTCCATCAGGCATTCCTACTGGATCCACAGCGAGTTCAACTACACAGCCGACATTCAGGACTTCAAGGTAAATGTCACTGAGGCCGAGCGGGATGTTATCCGGAAAACAATGCTCGCGATCGCCCAGATCGAGGTCTCGGTAAAAACCTTCTGGGGTGACATACACAAGAAACTTCCCAAACCAGAGATTGGTTCGGTAGGCTATACCTTCGCCGAGAGTGAGGTGAGACATCATGATGCCTATTCTCATTTACTGGAACTGCTGGGGCTGAATCACGAATTCGAACAGATCAGTTCAATCCCCTGCATCATCCAGCGCATTAATTATCTGGAAAAGGCCAATCTGGCGGCTCAAGGCGGACAACCGGAGGATTACACCCTGTCGATTCTTCTCTTCTCTCTCTTCATTGAACACGTATCACTTTTTTCCCAGTTCCTCATAATGATGTCGTTCAACAAGTACCGGAACCTGTTCAAGGGGATCTCGAATGTGATCGAGGCTACATCCAAGGAAGAACAGATTCATGGTTTATTCGGAATCGATCTGATCAACATTATAAAAGAGGAGCGGCCGGAATGGTTCACAGCAGAAATGTCGAAAACCATTGCTGATATGTGTGCACAGGCCTATAAGGCAGAATCAGCTATCATCGACTGGTTTTTCGAGACGGGTGAACTCGATTTCCTTCCGAAAGCCCTGGTAAAAGAATTCGTAAAGGCCCGGTTGAACAACTCACTTGAGCGCATAGGAGAAAAGCCCATGTTTTCAGTAGATTCTGAACTTCTCCAGCAAACTGACTGGTTTGATGATGAGGTGATTGCAACCAAGCACGGCGACTTTTTCGTCAAGAGATCTATCAATTACAACAAGCGATCAAAAAGTATAACCAGCGACGATCTATTTTAGGAGTGAACAATGGAATGGCTTAACGACTACAGCCGGTCTTTTCTGGCGAAGGGATACCTCACCAAGGGAGTGCAGCCTGAGGAGCGCATTCGCTTTATTGCAGCAACAGCAGAAAAACTGCTTAAGAAACCGGGATTTGCAGAGAAGTTCGTAGACTATATGTCCAGGGGATTCTTTTCCCTGTCTTCTCCGATATGGTCTAATTTTGGAATCGATAAAGGACTGCCGATCAGCTGTTTCGGAGGACATATCTCCGATGATATGAGCAGCATCCTGTTTTCACAGGCTGAGGCTGGAATGATGAGCAAGTTCGGCGGCGGTACTTCCGGCTATTTCGGAGACCTGCGTCACCGTGGCGCCCCGATCAGAAACAACGGAAAATCCTCAGGTGCCGTTCATTTCATGCAGCTGTTTGAAACCATAATCAATGTTGTGAGTCAGGGATCTACGCGCCGGGGCCACTACTCTCCGTATCTGCCGATCGATCATCCGGATATCGACGAGTTTCTCGATATCGGCACAGAAGGAAATCCGATTCAGAACCTGACGCATGGTGTAACCGTCAGTGATAAATGGATGCAGTCCATGATAGACGGAGATTCAGCGAAGCGTGCGCTATGGGCCAAGGTAATCCAGCGAAGAGTAGAGATCGGATACCCATATATTCTGTTCACCGATACGGTCAACAGAAACACCGTGGATGTATACCGGGAGAAAAACCTCAAAATCACACATAGTAATCTCTGTTCAGAGATTGCTCTTCCTGACAATGAGGACTGGTCCTTTGTCTGTGACCTGGCCTCAATGAATCTGCTTCACTTTGATGAATGGAAGGATACCGACGCCGTAGAGACCATGATTTATTTTCTGGATGCGGTCATGACAGACTTTATAGGCAAACTCGAAAAACTTCGGGATTCAGAAAAGAAGTCAGACCGCGAAGCATTTCACTATATGGAGCGAACCTATAATTTTGCAGTGGAAAATCGGGCTCTTGGGCTCGGGGTTCTGGGATGGCATTCCTATCTCCAGTCAAGAATGATTCCCTTTGAAAGCATGGAAGCCAAAAAACTGAATCTGCAGATTTTCAGGCTGATAAGGGAACGCTCATATGCTGCTTCGGCGGAACTCGCCCGGATTTACGGAGAGCCGAAAATCCTTGATGGCTACGGCCGTCGGAATACCACCCTGAATGCTGTGGCCCCGACCACCTCATCGGCCTTTATTCTGGGTCAGGTTTCGCAGAGCATAGAGCCGATCTGGTCGAACTGCTATGTCAAGGACATCGATAAAATGAAGCTTACAATCTATAATCCGGCCCTGAAAAAACTGCTTGCTGATAAGGGATATGATACACGCGAGGTCTGGAGCGACATCCGCGATCATGATGGATCGGTACAGCATCTGGATTTTCTGACTGATTCAGAAAAAATGGTCTTCAAAACCTTCAGCGAGATTGATCCCATGGAGATAATCGATCAGGCAAGCACCAGACAGCTGTATATCGATCAGAGCCAATCACTGAATCTGATGATTAACCCACAGATGCCTGCCAAAGAAATAAACTCACTGTATATTACTGCCTGGAAGCTGCAGATCAAGAGCCTGTATTATCAGCACTCCACCAATGCTGCCCAGAAGTTCAGTCAAAGCAAACTTTGCGGGACTGCCTGTGAGGCATAGTTCAAGTCATTCAGTCGGGGTTATTGCAACTTAGTACCGAGCGTAGACAGAGATCTGCGAAACGGCTTAATAAGCCCTGTGCCTGGGGAGTTTCAGTGACACCTTTGAAGCAAGTCTCATAGTTCTGTCCACTCTGTTCAATATCAGTTCTATGACGCCGTACATATTCCCGCATAACAACCGGAGAGAATTCCGGGTGAAACTGCACACCCCAGGCATTGTCTCCAATGCGGAATGCATGATGAGGGTCTCGCCTGCTGCTGGCAAGATGTACAGCGTCGTCCGGCAGTTCCAGAACCGTCTGTGAGTGAGCAGTTTGCGCTTGAAAGCATGCCGGTAGATGCACAAATAATGGATCATCGACAGCCTCCTTGCGTCTGCGGTGCACTGCAGCAGTACCGATTTCAATCCCGCCGGGCAGAAAACCGACCCGGGCACCTACTGCATGAGCCAAGAGCTGATGTCCGTAGCAGATACCGAGAATCGGAATCCGTTCATCAAGCAGCTGCCTGATCCACTCAGCCGTGCGTTCACTCCATGGCAGATAATCAGTTACCATGCTATGAGACCCAGTCAGCACCACACCTGCACAGACAGCTGGATCCGGCAGATTCTGTCCGTGTTCTGCATCAATAATCCTGCACCGATTGTCGTGAACCCGGCAGCCATTCAGGGTCCAGAGATCAAAATCACCATTCTCCGAAACAAGTTCCGGAAAACTACTTCCGATCTTGATGACAAACAGACTTCTGTCCTTCATACTGACCTCCAGAATCAGGAATGATCAAACTGTAGCAGGACAAGTCTTTTTGTGACAATATTGCATGAAACGCGCTCATTAGCCTACAAAAATGTAGGCTAATAGCCATCAAGAAGGTTAGGATAACGGAGAAACAGATGACAATACAGCCGCTCATACTCGGAGGCAGCAGAAACCAGCAAGTCAGCATTCAGGAATTCATTTCCGCAATCGACACGCAGCAGAAAATCGAAGTAAGCGGAACAGTTATAGAAGAAGCAACTGCCTCCCGTAAAGTGCTGGAGCAACTAGTAGAGAATGGCGAGTCCGTTTACGGGGTAACAACCGGCTTCGGTGCCCAGGGCGATATACAGATACCGCCCGAACAGCAATTAGCCCTGCAGGAAGCAGTGATCGAGTACCATGGAGCAGGTATCGGCCCCCTGTTATCCGAGCGCCAATCGCGCGCAGTCTTTTTGGCACGAATAATCAGTCTGGCGCGAGGTGTTTCCGGAATCAGACCCGAACTGCTTGAACACATGGTCCGTGTCTACAATGCCGGAATCGCCCCGGTAATACCAAGCCGCGGGAGCGTCGGCGCCAGCGGCGATCTGACACCTCTCAGCTATGCAGCGGCTCTGCTGGCCGGCAAGCGCGAAGCATGGTTCAAAGGGCAGCGGATATCTTCTGCTCAAGCATTGCAGCAAACCGGAATAGAACCCTGGTCGTGGGACATAAAAGAAGGACTTGCACTGATCAACGGCACGGCAGTAATGACAGCCCTGTCGGCACTCTCTGTTGATGAAGCTGAGCGCCTGGCTGAGTGGAGTGACAGGATTACCGCTGCCGCTGCAGAATCACTGCGTATTCCAGAAGAAGCTTTTGGTGAATGGGTACATAAGAGCAAACACCATCCCGGTCAAATCGATTCCGCACGGGCAATAAGATCAGCTGCTGATCTGGATACAAAACCTATCAGCCAGTCTCACAGCTCCGGAAATATCCAGGCGCGTTACAGCCTTCGCTGTGCGGCCCAGATAAACGGTGTTCTGAGAGATACAGTGACAGCCGTTCAAGCATGGATAGAACAGGAACTCAACTCTGCGAACGATAATCCTCTTTTTGAGGCCGGAGCACAGCGTGCCTGGCACACCGGGAATTTCTACGGTGGTCATATCAGTGCGGCCTGCGACTTTCTTCGTACTGCTGTTGCAACAACGGTTAATCTTCTTGACCGGCAGATGCAGCTGTTGCTTGAAGGTAGCGCTATACTGCCGGCAAACCTGGTTCCACAGCCGTCCAAAGCCGATACCAACACGCATGGCAGTCCACAGTTCGGCCTCAAGGCCCTGGGCATCAGCACCAGCGCTCTCGCGGCTGAGGTCCAGCAGCTGGCAGGGCCGATCTCGGTACTCTCACGGCCCACCGAAAGCGGAAATCAGGATGTAGTTTCCATGGGAACCCTGTCCGCCCTGAAACTGGTAGAATCTCTGGATATGTCGTATTTGTGTGCTGCACATGTACTGGCAGCAACGGCACAGGCCCTGGAGATAGCCGAATGTTCCAGCAGCAAAGCTCATGATTTTATAGACTTTGTCCGTCGGGACATTCCGTTCATTAAAAAAAACACCGCATTGGGACATGAAATAGAAAAGCTTGCCGGGAGAATAAGATTTCACCCAGCCTTTACAGATAGTTAAATAAAGCCATGAGTGTCGCGATCGCAGTGAAGCCCAGACCAATTACCCACTGCAGAACAGAAAATCGCTTGTCCATGTAATGCAACATGTCCTCGAAACGTTTATCGATCTGCTCGAAGCGACGCTCGACCGCCTCGAACCTTTGATCGATCTGTTCAAAGCGACGCTCGACCTGCTCAAACCTTTGATCTATCTGCTCGAAGCGACGTTCGACCTGTTCGAAGCGTTTGTCGATCTGCTCAAAGCGACGCTCAATCAATTCAAACCTGAGATCCACCTGCTCAAAGCGTTTGTCGATCTGCTCAAAGCGGCGTTCAATCTGTCCGAAACTCCGCTCGAGGTATAGTGTGCGCTGCTCGATCAATTCATGCAGTGATTTCATTCCTTCTTCAAGCCTGATGATCCGCTCGATAAGGGATACATCAAGCTGCATCAAACCGGTCTGCATAGATCGATTCTGGCCTGTCCACTCAGGCAGATGAGTCCTGACATATTCACCTATTACCTGCAGCTCCTGATCACCCAATTGCATCGCTGAACTCCCCACTATATTCCTCCTTATACTTTACACCTAATTACAGCAGCTGTGTAGGCATTTCCTTTATGATCAGGAAGAATTTCTGTAATAACACTGGCCGAGTGGAAAACCGGATCCGCATGGAGTATTCTTTTCTCATGATACGAGTAAAAGCTTCAGCGGTTCTGCTACCGCTGCTGTTCCTGCTGACAGCAGGAACTCTGCATACCCGTGATTATGCCGAGCCTCTGGCACTTATTAATCCACTGGCACTGATTAATTCGCTCCACGGTTTACAGGCTGCAGACGGGAGTACTGAAACCATCTCTGGACTCCAGGCCGGATCCGGATTCTATGGCAGGATCTGGTATGAACATGCCGGCTACAGCTCGGGTGGGGAAGATGCATTCACACTGGGAACGCAAGGTGCATCAAGACTTCTGAGCTGGAATGACAGTTTCGCGCTGCAGGTTCATCTATCCAGCATTCTCGTGGTTGGACCGGTTCATGCAGATGAACAGGCAGCAAGCATCGCCGAATGGTGGATGAATGCTGTCCAGTACCAATATGGTCTGCATGCAGCAGTACGCAGCCCCTTTGCCGACATAATTACCGGATACCGCCGCACCAGTCTGCATCCTTTGCGCAAGGGTTACTCGGAAGTCGCCCGTGACCAGATCTTCATAGGACTGGCCACACTCAAACCTGTACAAAGCATATCCGGACTGGATGCCGCAGTCTTCCTCCGCTATTCGGATCTATGGGACTTCTGGGGAAGCAACCTGGCAAAACCCAGAAATCTTCTGACTCTGGAAATCCTTCTCGATTTTCGGCACAATATCAGCAGGCAAAGCAGCCTGTTCATTGAACTTCAGCCCCGTCTGCACAGAAACAGGACAGAACCCGGCTATGATATTGAACCAGCCGGGCGACTTGGCCTGCGCCTGGGTACGGATCAATCAGGAATCGACCTGTACCTGCATGGCTACCATAGCGTTGACACCGAGCAGCACGCCAGTAAAACCTACCCCACTACTATTCTGGGCTTTGGAGTTTCTGCTGGCAGCAGATGAAGATTTCAGACAGACCCACTACATCTCCTCAAAATCCGAATCATCCTCAATCTGAAACCTCTTGTCCCTGAGTGTAATACCAGTTGATTTTGGCTCTGTCCGGTTTGCAGGTTTCACAGCTCCCGGACTGCGGGTGCTATGCGCTCTGCTGGTTACAGCCGGCCTGGCCGCTCGCGCTGCAGGGCTCTGCTCCAGTGCTTCCTGCTGACCGAGGCGGAAGAAGGCAATAATATCGCGGAGATCCTGTGCCTGGGATGACAACTGCTCTGCGGTAGAAGCAAGGGTATCGGTCTGACTCGATTGTTCCTCACTGGTCGATGCAACTTCCTCGGCTGAAGCAGCAGACTGCTGGACAACCTGATCAAGCTGGGAAACTGCTGTATTCACCTGACTGGCCCCGCTGTTCATTTCACGGCTGGTCGCGCTTATTTCCTGAACCAACTCAGCTGTTCGCTGAATATGGGGAACCATTTCCGACAGCATTCCACCAGCCTGTTCGGCCACCATAACCGAGGAGGTACTGAGCTGACTGATTTCCTTGGCTGCGGCAGCGGAATTCTCGGCCAGCTTCCGAACCTGGGCGGCAACCACTGCAAAACCCTTTCCATGCTCTCCGGCCCGCGCAGCCTCAATGGCTGCATTCAGTGAGAGCATATTGGTCTCACGGGCTATATCCTCGATTATGCTGATTTTTTCGGCGATCTGCTTCATGGCTACGACGGTCTCAGCCACCGCATCTCCGCTCCTGCTCGCGTTTTCTGCGGATTGACGGGCAATCTGTTCGGTTGCTTCAGCATTATCGGCATTCTGCTGAATGCTGGCGGCTATCTCTTCCATGGAAGCCGAAACCTGTTCCACAGATGCCGCCTGCTCACTGGCTCCCTGTGACATTTCCTGCGCGACATTCGACATCTGACTGGCACCATAGGCAACCTGCTGTCCTATCTCACTTAACTCGTTGCTGTTTTCTGCAACCTGCCGGGAAGAATCATTAATCCTCTGCACGGTATCATACAAGCGCGTTCGCATGGTCTGCATACCCCGAGCAAGCGTTCCTATTTCATCTCCGCGTTCGAGCAGATCTGCAGATACACTATGTGCCAGCTCTCCACCTGAGAGCACATCCATAAATGCTGTAGCAGATAGAATTGGACGGGAGATACTCCTGGCAAGCAGCACTGCAAGAATCACACTTATGGCCAGAAACAGCAGCGTCATGAGAATTATCCCCAGACGCATAGCATAGATTTCAGAAAATACGTCGCTCTGATCTGCACCGACAGCAATCGACCAGCTGCTACCAGGAATAGGCGCATATCCGAAGACTCTGGTCTGTCCTTCGAAAAAGTACTCATGGTACCCGCTTCTGCCCTGAACCATGTCCCGCAACATTTCTGCGAGGCCGGCATATTCCTGATTCCGTCTGGATTCTTCAATAAAATTGACCTGCTCCATAACCAGATCACGATTATCATGTGCAATCAGAGTTCCACTGCCGTCGATTGCATAGGAATATCCTCGTTCGCCATAGCCAATACGGCTGGTAGTATCGATCAACCAGCCTGCATCCTGCCTTGCAATCAGCACTGCAGAAATATCACCATTGTTGTTTCGAATTGGTGCGGCAATCATCATAACTGCAGAATTGGTTACCCTCGAAATAATAACATTCGAGAAGTTGGCCTCACCTCTCATTGCCCACTGAAAATACTCACGGTCACCAAGATCTGCTGTTGTTCCATCCGGATATCGCGCTATTCCGTCAGAAAAAATAATACCCATTCCAAGAAATCCACCGCGGTTTGTTTGCCGCTCCAGCTCCAGGCGCTGCCGTTCCCATTCCATACTCCTGATCTCCGGATGCATGGACATTTCACCTGCAACGGCCAGGTAGCGATCAAGAACTCCCCTGATTACATCCGCTCCATATGCGGCCATCTGCGGTGCATTCATACGGATCTGATTCTGTACGGCCTGGTAAGCCTGGACATAGGATGCAATTCCGATGCCTGCAGCCAGCAGCAGCATCAGAAGCACAATCCAGCCGGTGAGCTTTTTCCCGATCGAGAGACTATTCAACAATTTCATTTCTGCACCTTCTTTCACTTACTATTATAATCTATATAGTGGAAACACGCTCTGAAATATTCAGGCGGTGTTTCACAAACTAAGCAGGACTATTCCCAGCAGTGCAGCAGCCAGTCCAAGTACGCGATTCCAGCCAAGCTTTTCATGCAGAATGAAATGCCCGAGCAATACCGTCGGAGCTGGAGCGAAGCCGGAAACAACCGCCACAATCGGAAGTAATGTCAAACGTACAGCAATCAGAAAAAAGATGTTGGCGAGAATATCCATTGAACCGGCAACACTTACGGCGGCAAGACTTTCACGGGCCAGACGGACCTTCCGCCCATTCAATACCGTCATCGCGAAAACCACTGCTACCGAAACAGCACGTGAAGAGACCAGAGGCCAGAATCCCGAAGTATCCGAGGTCTGTGAAATGAGAATCGAGAATCCGCCGAACGCAGTTCCGGCTATGAGTCCATATTTGAGGGAAAGGTGCACAAGCTTCCGGCTGCTGTGATCAATCTTCTCCCAGGACAGCAGAAAAATCGCAATAATACTGATAATAATTCCGGCCCAGGCACTGGCTTCAGGCATCTGTCCCAGCAGAACACCGCCCACAACTGGCAGCGCTGCCCCTACAACTGCAGCCTTTGGTGCAGCAATAGCCACAATGCCATGAGCTATGCCCTTATAGAGATAAGCCAGCCCGACGGCTCCGCTTAATCCCGCTGCGGCTCCCCACAGAAGATCAGCAGCAGAGACCTGTGTACTGCCGAGCAAAGGGGCGGCAATAACTGCAATCACGAGCCCGACCACCTGCGATGTAACCAGTACCGAGCTGACTGAATTTCGTTTGGTAGCCAGACCGCCAGCAAAATCCGCACTGCCATAGAACACAGCTGCCAGTGCAGCCATTAGAATTCCCATAAACCCGAGCCTATATGAAAGGGAGGGAGCTGACAATAACCATTAATTCAGGAATACATGTTGATACCATGACAGGCAGGGCGTACACTGTAGAAATGCGCGTTATTGATTCTGACATGCGGTCTTCCGGGGCATTTGATCAGGCACTTAGAAGCGGTAAAAATGATACCGGGATAATCTCACGGCTTTTTGGTCATGATAACCGACTGCTCACACTTTCACAGGTCCAGGAGATAGTGCACGCTGGTCAGGAAAACTATCTCGGCATGCAGGACCTCCACACCGCAGATGTAATCGGTTCCGAAGACCGCGGTGATGATTTTTCCCGCGGTTTTCTGCCAGTCAGATCCTGGATGAAAATCCGCTGGTCACGAGTTTACCGGCTAATGTACAATGGAGAGCTCAATGAAGCCGTCTCCCTGATCGAGATCGGTGGCAAGTATTTTGTCCGGGATGGCCATCACCGCATCTCTGTCGCAAAAGTGCTCGGCACGGAGTTTATCTCGGCTCAAGTCAAGAGCTGCCCCCTACCGTACAGACTACCCAGCGGACTCGATCGGAACAAACTCAGGCTTCTTGCCGCCAAGGATCGATTCCAGCAAAACACTGGAATCTTCAATCATATAAATGATGATGATTTTTACGTCCGTCAAACAGGAACCTGGGAACTGCTGGAAAAAGAGATCCTGGTGGATAATCATTCCTGGTTCGTACGAAGGTTCGGCAGAGAACCTGAGCGTCCGGAAGAACAGATCAATCTCTGGTATGATAACTGCTACATCAATGTACTCGATTATGTACGACGCAATTCGCTTGGCTACCTTTTTCCGGGAATGGCTGAAACAGATATCGTGGCTCAGCTAATCAAGACCTGGAACAGCTTTGACAAACCCGATGAGATCTGGCTCGGCGAAATGTACAAGATCTTCCTGAAAAAGCAGCGCAGACAGAAACGGATCCGCAGCATTCTTCAGTTCCTCATCAGCCGTATTCGAAGCAGGCTCATGAGTGCCGAGGATGAGTATCGCGTATTCGCTTCTATCAGCAGAATCGAAGAACTGGTACCGGATTTCTGCCCGCTCGAGAAACGAAAAGGTGTATACAGCTACCTCTACCAACAGCTGATTCATGGATATGCCCAGGTCCTGAAGCGTTCATATAAACGCGCTCCCTATATACACGAACTCACTACTGACTGGCACGACAATTACTACCGTCCAATCAGAATAGCTGCCAAAAAGATCCACCCTGATTCCTGTTCAGCACAGGCAGAATACTATATGGATTTCAGTGACAGATATTTCCGGGCAGTATGCGGAGACAGCAACCGTGAGCCGGAAATCAGCATTGAAGAGGCTCTGCGCGAATTTAATACTTCCCGGGAACAAAAGTAATCAGAAACCTGGTACCCCTGTCCCTCACAATTTCCAGTTCACCGCATAATTGCTGGACTTCAAGCTGGACAAGCAGCAGACCAAACCCGGATGAATTTCCTGGAGATATATGCTTCGGAAGTCCTTTTCCGTTGTCGCTGTAGCTGCATGTAACTGTTTCACCGGAACGCCGCATTTCAACATGTATCTCACCTGCTTCCATGCCATCAAAGGCATACTTCATGGAATTGGTAATCAGCTCGCTCAGTATTATTCCGATTGGTGAGAGCTCACGGGTACTGAGCATAAAGTCATCACATTCAACCTGTACCCGCACCTCAGGAATGATATAGAACAACTCAATGATTTCATTGATTAATGGTTCCAGAAATTCCTCTACCGGCAGCTCCCGGTAGCTTTCGCTGCGGTACAGCTTGTCATAGAGACTGATCATGCTCTGTATGCGTCGGGCTGCATCCTCGAGTATTGAGCGACACTTATCATCATCCTGATCTGCAGCCTGCAGCGACAGAAGATTGTAGACCGTGTTCATGTTGTTCTTGACTCGATGGTGTGTTTCCCGTAGCAGGGTTTCTTTTTCCTGCAGTAACCGCTGCACCTGAGCATCTGCCTGCTTCTGCTCGGTGATGTCGCGGAACTCGACAACCCGCACAGGCTTTCCTTTGTACGGAATATTTCTGGCTTCCAGACGCAGAGGATATTCCTCACCGTTTTTGCGGATTCCGGTCGCCTCGTAGGGTTTTTCATGACCCTCTGCAATACGGCTCAGTACATAATCCCGTTCTTCCTCTGCAATCAGCAGCAGGCCGTTCATGCCGATCAATTCCTCAATTGAATACCCGGTCATTTCCGAGAGCCCGAGATTGCACTCAAGAATTATACCCTTGTCATGAATTCCAATACCACCGAAAGAGGCATTGTGAAGGGCCTTGAAACGCTCCTCACTGTCTCTCAGTGCGATCTGCATTCTATGAGTCTCATTCATATCGACCATGACCGCATATACCTGAAACGGTGCATCCTCACCGGGACAGAACTGAGGTGTAGCAGTAATCGAGAACCATGAATATTCGCTGCTGTCCGCACGGCGCACTGCTCTCAGTACAGGACCTACCGTCCTGCCGCTGGCCAGGGCCTGCATAGCAGGGTGGTCATTGCCCGGAACAGGGCTACCATCTTCACAGATCATCTGCCAACCCGGATCCATGGAGGTTTTTCCCTGCATCTGATCCAGGGTCAGACCCAGCATCCGTTCTGCTGCCGGATTTGCAGAAATAATCCGGCCGTCGGCGGCCTGATACACGACACCTTCCGAGAGGGTCTCGAAAAGTTCCCGGTAGCGCTCTTCGCTTTTTTCCAGAAGCAGTTCAGCATTCCTGCGTTCGGTTATAACCTCTGTATAGATGATTATTCCGCCTATACTTCCATTATCCTCGTACCAGGGCCGGCACTCCCAACGGGTCCAGTCGATCTTTCCATCAGCACGTTCGAAGGGATCATTCTCAGCGCTGGAAACGATCCCCTGCAGGGCCTTCCTGTGTACCTCACGCCACTTTTCGGGGATTTCAGGAAAGACTTCATAATGGTGCTTGCCGATAACATCGGTTTCAGTAACCCGGAAATCCTCAAGGTATTGCTGACTGACATATATATACCTCAAATCACGGTCATGCACTGCTACCGCGCCACGCATATGCTCTACCACATAGCGCATGAGATTACGGGAGTTTCTTATCTCCTGAAGAGCTTCACGTTCCTTCAACCGGGATTCAAACAGCCGAAAAGCCATCCGGATGGCAGCCACGAGCACTGTCTCACCGCTGCCCTTGACCACATAGCCATAGGGACTGACAGATTCAGTCAGATCGACAACATCCTGCTGTGTGTGGGATGAAACAAACACCAGGGGTATCTCACGTTCAGAAAGTATTTCCCGGGCCGCCTCGACTCCATCCATCCCTCCACCCAGGTCTATATCCATGAGAATCAGATCGATTTCTGGATTTTCCGACACTGCATCGACAGCAGCTGCCCCTGAACCTGCGGTCAGGACTGTATATCCCCTGCGCCCGAGAATCCGTTGTTGACTCATGGCGATAATTTTTTCGTCCTCAACCAGCAGGATTGTCTTCATACTTCAAGTATATGACTTGTGAAGCTCTCTGCAAATATTTTTCTTTCAGGCTTTACATCGGCTAGTAAAAACACAACAATTACTTGCATGAAGCCTGTACATATTATTCTCAGCCTCTTCCTTGTCTGCCTGCCTATGCAGGTCTTCTCTCAACTTGTCAGCGGAGGTGCTGCCGACCTGAGACAGGAGTCACGCTCGGAAGATTTCCGGATAAATCTCGATGGTGAGTGGAGCTTCGGCTGGATGCAGTTCACCGACAGCAGCAGCCAGCTTGCTGACAGCATCAGGGTTCCGGGCCGCTGGGAGGATCAGCAGCTTGCGAATGAACCCATCCCCTTTCACGGTTACGGCACATACGGCCTGAAAATCAGCCTGGATCCGGACGTACAGAACCTGGGCTTACGCATTGGACGACCAAACAATGCCTTCAGAGCATACGCCAACGGAAGACTGATTGCCGAGCGCGGATTAGCCGGAGACTCAGCCTCTACCACCGTTCCTTTATACGATCATGTGCTCGCACCACTACCGGAGCATAATGGAACAATGGATATTGTCATTCAGGTCAGCAATTTTCACCAGCGAACCGGAGGTCTACATAATACGATTGTAATCGGTGATTATCAGCTTCTGGCCGCTGAATGGAACCGTCAACGTCTGCTTGAGGCAATGTTCATGGGTATTGCCCTGACCATGGCCTTCTATCATCTGCTCCTTTTTTTCTACCAGCCAAAAGAAAAAAACCTCCTGTTCTTCTTTCTCTTCACCTTTCTCGGTGCACTGCGGATTCTGACAACCGAACATATGTTCATTCAGGAGCTTTTCCCCTTTCTCTCATGGCTGACTGTCTACAAGCTGGAATACTTCTCGTTTATATTCCTGGTAATTCCCATGATGTACTTCCTCAAGGACATCTACCCGAAAGAAGTCAATCGCTGGGTTCCACGAATTTTTCTGTCAGCAGCCAGCCTCTATGGACTGCTCGTGTTGTTCAGCTCGGGAAATGTCTTCCCGATTCTGGCTCGGTCCTTTCAGCTTGTAATGGCCGTGCAGGTCTTCTACGTTACCTACATCGCAGTGCTCACCTATGTACGCAAGCGTGAAGGCAGCCTCTTCATGCTGGCGGCTGTAGGTGCACTGCTCATAACCTTTGTAAATGACATGCTGAATAATCTGGTAATTATACAGACCGGATCGATTATCAGCTCAGGGCTCCTGCTGTTTTTTATGTGTCAGACCATGTTTCTTGCCCGACGGTTCACCCGGGAAAAGAAGGAAAGTGAGCGTCTCGGCCAGAATCTGCAGATCTCCAGCGACCGCCTGAACTCCGTCTTTTCCGAAATACAGAATGCCGGTACCGTTGTCAGCGATTCGAGTACAATTCTCGAGCAGAAACTCCTTCATGCAGAAAGCGCCATTGACAGCCTGGAAAGCTACCTGAGAGATCTGGAACAGGCAATGGAAATGCAGAGCAACAGCCTCAATGAAGCAAAGGATGTCAGCACCCACGTCGGCACATTCTTCAGCTCTTTCATAGAGACCCTGAAGCAGCAGGAAGTCAGCGTCACAGACTCAAGCTCATGTGTCACCAGAATGGTGGATGCCCTGGACAGTCTGCATGAGCATTTTGCCGGTCTGGACAATTCATTCGAAAAAATTTCGGCCACCAGCACCGACGGCGTCAGCCATATAGAAGAGCTGAGCAGCAGGGTACGAGAAATCAATACCAGATCGGAACGGCTCAGGGAAACCAACGAGCTTATTGCCAGCATATCCAGTCAGACCAATCTGCTTTCCATGAATGCGGCAATCGAAGCCGCCCATGCCGGCGATGCCGGCCGCGGTTTCGCAGTCGTCGCCTCGGAAATACGGAAACTTGCAGAAGAGACAGCTGAACAGTCCAAGTACACTGGATCGGAGCTTGAAACAATCCTCGAGTCCATTCAGGGCGCAGTCCAGAGCTCTGAAACAGCATTCAGCTACTTCACAGAAATAGGCGGGCTGGTTCAGCATTTCTCGAATGAACTGCAGAGTGTCAGATCGATTATAAGCGCCCAGCTATCCGAAAGCTCCCTGATCAGGACCAGGCTCGAATCAATGGCAGAAAGCACCGTCGAGGTCCAGAATAAAAGCGGCGGGCTGCGGGCCGAAACCGAAGAGAACATGGCCTCCATGCAGGAACTCGCCAAGGTCAGCGGATCCGTTCATGACAGTCTCGAATCTATGATAGAACGCACCCGTCAGCTGAAAACCGTACTCGATTCCCTGAAGAATGCCCAGGACCACAACAAATCTGCACTGAATCGTCTGGTTGAATTGGTGGAGCAGGGGTAGGATTAGGGTATGTGTGCTATATACAGATCGTCCTGGGCAATAATGGAGACCCAGGACTCACCCAGATGAAATTATTTTGAAGCCAGAGCCTGCTGCGAATCGGCATTAAAACCCCTACAGCTGCGGTGTCCCCATCCCAAGGCATCGAATGAAAGCACAACAAAGCCCTGTTCAGCCAAAAGCTCCCCGACAAACCGCCCACTGAAATATTTCTCCGCCCATTCCCCGGATGCTGCCATGCCAGGCTGCCCTGCAATTGGTCGCAGATATTTCTCCTTACCGATATCAAATCGACCGCCATGGTCATGCAGTAGCAGTACAGCCGGTTTCCTGCCCCCACTCTTCGGTTCCAGTACATACACCGGTATCCTGACATGTGGCCGTATATTCCGTGCCAGCACTCGGCACACATAGTTTCCCCTATCCTCCTGCTGAACCTCGCAGTCATTAAACTCCGGCATAAGCTGATCCCACAAAATCAATTCCCTGGCTTTCTAGAAGGTACGTTTATGCCAGTGCTCGTATGAGACAAGGGAATCTATATCTGGATCAGTGTATATTGATGCTCGCTGCAGACAGTTATTACGTGAGTATCGGAGAAGCATCTCGAACCTGAGCTTTTCAAATTCAAGAGGAAGGGACTCGTGTGCATCGCTTATTCCCTGAGAAAGGAATGGCTCGTGGCTATTCATTGTACTTCCTGTAAGGTAGTTAAATAGAAAGGGCAGCCGCTGCTGCGACTGCCCAAAAACCTCAACCAAACATTAATAATTCAAATTTAGTTTGTAGTCACGGTAATGTCATGAACACGCAATCCTCCACCGCCGCCTTCAAGCACCAGTGTTTTCTCATCAGTGCCTTCGTACAGGTAAGATACGATAACATGACCCTTGTTCACATCAACATCTGCCAGAACACGAAGTAGCTCTTCATTCTCGTTGTCTGGGTCCATAACCATGAATCTTCTGACACCACTACCAGAGTTTCTTCCATAGAGCTGAACAGTGAACGGTCCTTGCGCAGTCACCTCTACAAAGGGACCTGAACCACCTGTATCAAGGTAGTCAGCAGTGAAAAAGGATGTTCCTTCGTAATCAGTACCACTTACACTAGCTCCACCAGTACGAACACGAACTTCACCTACCAAGGTAAGGCCGTTTTCAAAATCTGCTGGTGTCACCACATTATTATCATTATGGTGAACATATCCATCAGGCAGATCAGAGAAATTCCAGTGAATCTGATTTCCTCCAGCAAGAACCTCAATGTCCCATGTGCCAGTTACTCCACTACCATCTGTAGCAGCAGCAGTAATTGTAGCTGTTCCAGCAGCAACACCAGTGACTGCACCATTAGCATCAACAGTAGCTACAGCTTCGTTATCTGATGTCCAGTCTAATACCTGGTTGGTTGCGAAACTAGGTACTACATCAGCTTCAAGGTAAGCAAAAATATCATTACCTACCATTACCTTTGCAGGACCTTCTATAGTAATAGAACTTACGGCCTGCGCACCTTCATAAATGAACATGTTATAAGTAGCGATCAGTGATCCATCAACCGTTATAGCACGGATGGTAACAGTACCAGCAGTATCTACACTCACTTTTGCGAGATGCTGGTTTGCAGGCTGCTCAAATTCCTCGGGAACTTCAGTAGTTCCTTCAGGGAGGAGTCCAACTGCGATAAGTGCATCCAGGTAATCTGCGTCTTCTGAATTAACAGCAGCTACAGTTGCTACAGAAGGCTGTGTTGAATCCCAGGTTACTGTTGGAATATCAGATACATCCGGGAGAACGGTTGCCAGCAGATAGATATTATCAGCCTGGGCATTGGCAAGAGAGTTCTGGTACTGATTGGTATCGTCAGCATTTACCAGTTTTCCTTCAAGCAGAATCTGCTCGACAGGTACCGGACTGCCATCAACATCTTCAGTTTCGAGTAGAACGGCTCCATCTACAGTAATCTTGATATTGGAAATTTCCATTGAAGCACCACCAGCAGCAAAACCGAGGTAAACCGGCTCTCCATTCCGTAATGCGACATCCATTCCAGCATCATGATCAGCACTGGTTGTATGGTCATGTGGTACCGTTGATGATTCAATCAGTTCACCATCCTGACTGCCAAACACTGAGAAAACATAGCCATCAGCATCACGAGATACTTCATAGATGTATTCACTGATGGACGGATCAATTGTAGGTGCACCAACACCGTTTCCACCTGGATCTTTTGTCCAGAAGGAACGTACGATTGTTCCACTGCCACGATTAAACATTACTGCTACTGGTGTATCGCTGTCACCAAGGTCACCACCAGCAGGTACACCAAATGCACCCATTATAACACCACGTGCAGTATTTGGAGCAACTACATCATACATACGCACTCGAGCACGGATAGTGAAATCCCCGCTGACTGCATCGTCTAAATGCATAATGGTAAAACCAGTCATTCCAGAACCACGGATACCAGACTGTTCAACACCATGTGTGTTAACAAGATTCAGTTTTCCACCAATTAACTCAGGTACAGTCGTTGCAGTCCCAGGGAGCGGCGCTGTCTCTCCACCATCACGAGCCTGGTTAAAAATTGCCCAACCAGATAGGGCGATGGCTTCTTCAATGACATTCACGGTAATTGAAGCAGTTACAGTGCCATCAGCGTTTGCTGCAACAATGGTTGCACTACCAAGGGCTACTGCTGTTGCTACACCACTGTTGCTTACGGTCGCAACATTTGTATCACCGGATTCCCAGACAACATCCTCAGTTGCATCATTCGGGGACACAGTCAACAGGGCTGCAAGATTAACTGTATCGTCAACTTCAACGTTTACTGAAGACTGAGAAAAACTCAGGCTATCTATTGCTACAGTTACATCCTGATCACTCGAGGGATCACTGGTAACAGGATTCCTACAAGATGCGAACAGCATAACTGCTGCAAGACCGACCACTAAAAAAAGCTTAATACTTTTCATGATCATTTCTCCTTTTTTGGCGGGCTCTCACCCGCTTTATGTAAACCAGCAACGCTGGCTTCTTAATCAAACCAGGCACCAATACCAGCAGTCTGTTCAGCTGGCAATAATGCATTCCTGACACTGTCTTCCAGCACCAGAAAATCACCCAGGTCAAATTTCCATCCGCCATCCACATCCTCTACAAAAGCAATAAAACCTTCACTCGTAAGAACTTCCGAATCAGCAATCTTCTGTGTTCGCTCCATGTCAGAGTAAAGAGGAGGTAGTACACTCTTAACTGCATCAGTTGTTAATACCGAACCATTTCGATTAACTGTTGCACTGCCATTCCAGAGATAACCATTGGATACAGCACTGAGAGTAAATCCATCTGATCCACGATTTTGAGCATTATCGGGTGTATATAGAGAGAGAGCACCGGTAACCTGAGCAGTTATGGTGTCAGAACCGTAAATCGTAAGGTTACGACTATCCGATCCGGAGATGCGATTATAAAAACCACCGTTATCAAATGAGGTAATATTCTCGAGAATAATACCCGGGTTAGAGTTGCTGGTAAAACCATGAGCGCCATTCTGAAAAGCAACAGAGTTCCTGGTAATATGTGGTATACGAATACCTTCACCACCAAGTTTAAACCCGTTTCGTCCAGCCCTGGCTGTACTTCCATCCAGCATTATTCCATTGCGATACGCAATGCTGTTTTCTATTACGATGATTCCGATGTTTCCAGTCTCACCCTTGGCATATAGGTCCCAGCCGTCGTCGGCATTATTATGGGCAATACACCATTCAAACCTGTTAAACCTGGTAGGATCATTAATTATTCCACCAGTTGGGGTTACCGGGCCAACTGTCAGCTTTGCTCCAAATCCGTCAGCGTCGGTTTGGGCAGCATCCATATTGTTGAAGGATTCTGCATAGCGAATAGTATTACCTTCAGGCCACATTGCTCTCGGGAGGGTACTCAGGCCACTGATTTGCAGTCCAGTATCACCATTGTTGTAGGTCCGCACCCACTCAACCAGGTTATAGCTACCCATAACCTGAAAGCCCTTGATCTTATCCGGCGCATTTTTCACATCAATACCAATAAAGTCCCAATAGTTACCAGCAATGACTGCTGCAGAATTAATTGAATCAACCGAAGGATCAAAATCAGAGAAATCAAGAATTACCTTGCCGTTGTTTTCAGCCACAATCCGTTTTCTGGCTGCAGGAACCCCATTGTTGTAACGTGGAATTCTGAATGCCCGCAGTTTATAGACACCATCAAGCATGGTGATCGTCTGTCCTGGCAGGACATATGCAATTGCTGTATCAATATCCAGAGGGTTTGCTCTGGTACCCAGTCCGTTGCCACGTCCATTAGGTGAAACATAGAGTGGAGTATTAACATCCCCAAACCATGACCGATCAACAGAAAAGGTTTTCTTGATAGGTTCGGTATTTCCAATCAGCAGATCATCACGACCCGGATATGTTTCTGCAGGATAGAAGATTACCTGAAATATGTTCTCACCTTCTCTCAATGCATTCTGCCAGCTTCCTGAGGAATCTCTGAAAACAGTCTGAACACTGAAATGCGCAGGTCTTCTTACATTCGGACCATCATTAATCAGCCAGTCACTTTCGATCAGTTCGGAATCTTCAGAACCACGAACTTCTCGTCCGTTCAATCTGACACTGAGATACCCAGGAACATTTGCAGTCGCTCGTAACCTGTATCCTGTACCTGTGGTAGAGGCAAAAGTCGATGGAGAATCAATTGAAAAATCTGGATGGATTATTTCCGCATCGGGAAACTCACGCAAAGCATCCTGCTCTGTATCTGATTCAGAGTAATTTACATCGGAAACCTTGATATGCGCTGCGCGGGCAGCAAAGAAACCTACATAAAATGAATCCTTGTTTATATTCGTGAGTAAGTCGGGTTCCCAGATGAAATCTTCCCAGGCTTCCCCTTTTTCTGCAGGAGGAACTACGGACACACGGAATCCACTATTTGTCTTCTCGAGAGTATAGCGATACTTGCCACCGATGAGCGGAAAGTCCGGGCGATCCTCCATATTTTCCCATTCTGAATAATCATCCAGTTCAGCAGGAAAATAGGTAAACTCGGCATTGCTGGAATTCGCTTGCTCAGCGAAATCCGTCACAACCTCAGGCTGTCCAGTTACGCCGGTCCTCCAGCCGTATCGGACACCACGCTTCACTCCACCAGAAAACACCATATTACTGCGACCAGGAGGGTCAAGTGCCGCAAGATAGTAACTGCCGTCACCAGCTGCTACTTCACCTTCCTGGTACTCACGCACCTGGAAGAGCTTATCCATATCGAACTCATCATCTGTTGAGACACCACCACGGGTCTGATAAAAGGGCACCCAGTCTCGAGCCATGAGGCCGAAACCTTCCTGACCGTTAGAAGTAATGAAATTCGGGTCCCCATCGCGCCAACCACCAAAACTGATCACCTCAACAGTAGCGCTAAGACGAAAGTTTCTGTCTGCAGGCACTTCACGAAAAAAGAAGCTTATGCCATCCGATGAGTCCTTGATCTTACCAGCACTGTTTGTCTCATTCCGTGCAAACAGCTCCACCGTACCAGCTTCATAATCTGGTTTCACCCAGTTCTGGCTGGCATTTCCTGAACTTTCCCCGAAGGCTGCGCGGACAGCGGTCTCGAAGAAATCCAGAGTAACGCTGGAATCGGGATTGAATTCTGTATATCCACCACCGAATATATTCTCACAACCTGTCAGGACTACTGTTCCCGCAAGGAGAACAGCAGCCATGTAAAGGATTGTTCGAAATCGGAACAATGTATTCCGAATACCATTCATAAAAATCTCCTTCAAAGTCTGAAGCCGGGTAATTACAGTTTTATAGTGGTGCGTACGAATACACCCCTTGTCTCATACAGGCGGTCTGCAGTTGCAGTACCTTCCTGTCGCAGCTTCACCATGCCGCTCTGCATGCTTTCAAGACCACGATTGATCGTGAGCCCTCTCATGTTTGCAAAGCCGATAGACATTTTTGCGTTCTGGAAGAATTCGAAACCGACATAGGCTTCGTAGCCGAAGTTTTCTGCCAGTGTGAACACATGTGAAAAATTGTCGTAAGCTGAAGAGATTCCATCACTGGTTTCCCAGGTAACGTCAGCCAGGGTTCCGAGTACAGCTCCACCGCCAAGGTACAGATTCTGCAGTACTGAATACTCACCATCGATTCCAAGACTGATCAGATTTATTGGATCCCGGTAGATATGATCAACATTGCTGTATGATCCCGAAAGGGTCAGATCACCAGTCGGTACCGGATCACCGAAACCGGCAAATCCGCGGCCGAAATACTGTACACCTACGGCGGCGCCTGCCTTGATGCTGCTTCTGAAACTGGTAGTTCTGCGTTCGGAGGCATCAGCCATGGCTGCCAGTACATCGATGTTCTTCTCGTAGAATGCACCACTGAGGGCTACAGGAACGTGCAGTTTATCCGGCAATGGCCGTGCAACAAACGTAAGTGAGGCTCCGGCAGAATGACCGGAATAAATACCGGCACCATTCAATGCATAGTTAACAGATGCCGAGACGAAACCGAATGGCAACTGATAGTTATTCAGAGACAAGCCCGCATAAGCCTGGGTCGCATACTCTCCGACAACAGGTCGTCCATGACTCGAGACACCACCGTCGGTGTCATACAGACGTGGAACAGATTCATCAGTCAGCCCGGAAACCGCAGCATCAAGTCGGAGATTGGCTCTGCCTCCACGGTACATCTGCAGGGAACCCGGGAATAACACAACCGTCTCGAGGGCAAGAGCCGGACCATTGGACATGGAAATCATGTTCTGACTCGATTCGAGGCCATAGCCTGATACGGATGCATCCCGAGACGACATACCGAACTTACCGGCAAGCAGATTCACGCGGGTCTCGGCACCAGCGATATTCAGATTCGGAACAAAAAGCCGGGAGAGGTACAGACGGGCATACAGGTTGTCAATATTCAACTGATACGCCCCGACTCCAGTTCTACTCATCTGTAGAGGTAGGTAGGGTGAACCTGTACGAGATGTTGCTGACAGATCCATTACATAGTCATAACGATTCTGCATCCCACCGCTTATCTGCAGCTTTCCCTGTGTCAGATAGCCATTGCGGGTTTCATAAAAGAGTCCAGGCTCCGTGCTTGTCGGAAGCATCTGGTCCTCTCCAACGATACCATAGGAAAGAAAACCGGTACTCTCGGTCCGGATGGAAATATCTGCCTGGGCACTTATCACCAGTCCCAGTGCAATACAAAGAATCAATAGCTGCTTTTTCATGTTACCTCCTGACCAAATGCAGCATGCATATTTAGAATACATATCTGGCAGCAGGATAATCTGTAACTGAAACGATTAATTGAAACTCGATTTCAAAATGTAGATTTCCTGCCACAAGGTGATTCTGCCCCCGGTATGCCGGATCAGAAAGGTACATTTTTTTAGAAAAGCGGACATATTTATAGATTTCAGACCTGTTCTCAAAAGGCAGGCACGCAGCTGAACGGTAAAGTGAAAATGGAAGTCAGAAAAATACCCGAAAGCAGATATAGAATGAATCGATCAATACAGGCCTCATTCAGAGGCCCTTGAAAGGAATTATTCATGAAATATTTGTTATTAAGCCTGCTGTTGATATTTACCGGTTGTATACAACCCCTGGATCAGACAGAGCTGGAAACAGACCATACAGAAGTAAGCGTTACAGTGGTTGAAGCTGCATCGATTGCATTCCCCGGCGCAATGGGTTTTGCCGCCGACGCACAAGGCGGCCGTGGTGGTGACATATATATAGTCACGAACCTGAACGACTCAGGCCCGGGAAGCCTGCGGGAAGCAGTCGAATCAGAAGGTCCGCGCATAGTGGTCTTCGAGGTCTCGGGAATAATCGAACTTGATTCTCCTCTGCGAGTCGACAATGACTATCTGACCATAGCAGGGCAGACCTCGCCTGGTGGAATTACCCTTAAAAATCATGTATTAGCCATTCGTGCTGACCATGTCATAGTGCGCCATTTGCGTGTACGCACCGGAGACGACAGGGTCGCCGATCACAGCGATGAACCAGATGCCATTGAAGTACGCGGTCACAAAGTAATTCTCGACCATGTTTCCGCCAGCTGGGCAATAGACGAGACCTTGTCTGTTGTTCGTGCCGGTGATGTTACCGTGCAGAACAGCTTTATTACCGAGAGCCTCTATGAATCAAGTCATGACAAAGGTATACACGGCTATGGTTCACTCATCAGAATGGAGCATGGTTCACGCTACAGCTTCATCCAGAATCTCTGGGCACACCACAGCGGACGCTCACCGAGACCGGGTAACTACAATACTCCCGATGTTGATCCCCTTGGCGGTGTGAGCGATTTCCGCAACAATGTGTTCTACAACTGGGGCGGCAGCCGGGCCGGCTACAACCATGACAGCAATGGTGCGATTAGTTACTACAATTTTATCAACAATGCCTATAAACGCGGCCCGATGACCAGCAGTAGCACCGTCATTTTTCAGGAGCGGGCAGAAAATGCCAGGGGACACTTCCGCGGCAATGCCCTGGATGGCAATGTGCCGGGTTTCGCTTATGGCAACGTTGACTACGGCTCACTGACAATCGAGATTCAGCACGAGTACGCAGCCACTGAAGAGTTCGAAACCGAGTTCACCCCGGATCCGATTACTGCAGCTGCAGCCTATGAGCTGGTTCTGAACATCGGCGGTGCCTGGCCCCGCGACGCGGTGGATGCCAGGGTAAACCAGGAAGTCCGTGACAAAAAAGGACCGAACAACAGAACAGGCAGCGGTGCAGCCGGCTGGATCAACACCCCTTCCGAGGCCGGCGGATATCCAGTCCACGAGGTCTTACCAGCCCCGACTGACACAGACCGCAATGGCATAGCCGACGACTGGCAGGCTGCCTGGGAAACCGAACACGGCATGAGCGCCGAAGATCCATCCATCAGACGTCCGGACTCGCCATACACAGTCATTGAAGAATACCTGAACTGGAAGCATGAGCAGATTACCAGCATGTAGGCCAGCTAATATATAGAGAGAAATAGATTGATTCATGTCCCGGGGCTGCGTATATTAAGGGGCATGAATCAACACCCATTCTGGAAACTTGAACTGTCGGAAAACGGCAATACAAAACAAAACGGATTTCTGCTGCTCACACCCTGCCCGGGCAGCAAGGGCATCAATCTGGAAAGCAGCCTGGACCAGCTCTCTGCTGCCGGCAGCCGCATGGTGATCTCTCTCATGCCATGGGAAGAGCTTGAACAGAACGGACTGAACCAGATGCGGATTCTCTGCGCACGCTTCAACATGCAGTGGCTGCATCTCCCCATAGAAGATGATCATGCCCCGGAATCGGACTTCGAACCGGCATTCATGGCTGTCTGGCCGCAAATCAAACTGATTCTGGACAGTAACGAAGGTGTAAGTATTCACTGCAAGGGCGGGACCGGGAGAACGGGCCTTGTTGCGGCCCGCATTCTGCTGCTTGCGGGATGGAAACTGGAAGAAGCAGCCGAAAAAATCAGGAAGCTGCGTCCGAATGCCCTTCAGCTTCCAGTGCATCAGAACTACATACAGCAGTTTGTCAGCGCCTGACCTGGGCATAATCTGAGCCGATTCTAAGCCTGCAGCGGCTGCACTCCCAGCTGCTTCATCTTACCCAGCTCATGGCGCACGCAAAGAACGGTTATGCTGCTGGCCAGAATATCCGCCACCGGAAAGGCGAACCAGATACCGCTCAGCCCCCAGAACATCGGAAAAATCAGCACCAGAGGAATCAGAAACAGGATCTGCCGGGATATCGAAAGAAAGAATGCCGGCAGAGCCTTGCCTATTGCCATGAACAGCGCTGCCCCGACCAGCTGCAGACCGATAATCGGCAGAACCAGAACCACAATTCTCAAGGCAGAAGCCCCCATGGCGATCATCTCGGGGTCGTTTCCAAAGGCCCGCATAATCCACTGCGGAAACAGCAGCATGAAAAGCGACGCAATCAGGGTAAAACCGATTGTTGCCAGTGATGCCTTCTTCACCGCCTCATCGACCCTGGCATAGTTACCTGCGCCATAATTAAATCCGGCTACAGGCTGAAAACCCTGGACGATACCGAACATCGGCATGATCGAGAACATCATGACCCGGTTGATTATTCCAAAAACCGAGATCGCAATATCACCGCCATAGACGCGGAGGACATTATTCAGAACAACTGCCAGTATACTGCCTCCGACCTGCTTCACGAAATTCGGAAAGCCAAGCACCAGTATTTCCCGAATCAGCGCACGCTCAGGCATATAGCTCCTGAGATGCAGATGCACGCTGCTTCGACCGCTTATATAATAGACGAGTACAAACAAAAACGAAAGGATAAAGCCCAGCACCGTTGCCAGAGCAGCGCCACGAACTCCCATTCCGAATCCAAAAATAAAGATCGGATCCAGAATCAGGTTGGCTCCGGCACCAATCAGCATAGAAAGCATAGCGGACTTGGCATGTCCCTCACTGCGGATCAGGTTGTTCGCCGTGACCACAACAATCAGAAACGGTGAACCGAGCAATACAATCTGCAGATAATCCCTGGCATAGGGAAGCAGACTTTCGGTTGCACCGAATGCGACAAGAATGTGATCCAGCCCAAACCAGGCCGAGACCAGCACCAGAATGCCGGTTACCGCACCTACAGCCAGGGCGTTGCCTGAAGCACGCGATGCCTTTTCGTCATCTCCAGCTCCGAGTGCCCGACTCACCACAGAAGCCGATCCAACCCCGATCATGGTTGCAATGGCAAAAAGAAAAATCTGGAAGGGGAAGGCAATTGCCAAACCGCCAATTCCGGCAGCACCGACTGCGTGCCCGACAAAAATGGTATCCACGAGATTGTACAGTGCATTGACAAACATACCGACCATGGCCGGTATCGAGAGTTTCATCAGGAGCGGCCCTATGGGCAGGCTGCCAAGCTTTTCATTCCGGGCAGCTGCTGCCTGGGCTTTTTGATTTTCCATTGAGATACAGTACTGATTATATATAATTGAAGCAATACAGTGGGAAAGATCAATCTTTCTTGACAATAGCTCAAGGCAGGCATAGCCTGTGAGAAGACACATTCAGGGGGCACAATGGAACGTTTTCCTCGCTGGCGCCAGCTCGTGTATGCCAATGGTACACTCGGCTTTTCGATTATGGACAATATATACGGGGTGTACCTCGTATTCTTTCTGCTGCCCCCGAAAGAACTGGGAATGCCGGAGCTCATCGACAACAGACCCTTGTTGTTCGGCATTACCATTATCGGGATCATCAATCTATTCGGCAGAATCATCGATTCTCTGGCCGATCCCTTTATTGCCTGGCTCAGTGACAATGCCACTTTCAGAATCGGACGGCGGAAATTCTTTATTCTGACCGGGTCTATCCCATTTGCACTCACCGGGGCACTGCTGTTCTTCCAGCCGACCACTGGAATCAGCACCGCCAATGCCTGGTACACCGCCCTGCTGCTTGGTCTGTTTTTCTTTTTCTATACCTGGTTCATGGCACCAAGCCTGGCGCTCATACCCGAACTCAGCCGCAACAACGCCGACCGGGTCAATCTCACTGTAATGCAGGCCGTTTTCACCCTGGTCGGTGCAATAATCGTCATGATAGTCAGCCCGATTATCTGGGAAGCCTTCCAGACGGCAGGCTTGAGCGTCAGCAGAAGTTTCCAGTTCAGCATGCTGATTCTCGCACTTATCGCTGCGGTCTCCATGTTTACCTCCGGTCTCCCGGTAAATGAAAAACGCTACTCACGGGGAAAACCTGCCAATGTGAAGCTCATGGAATCAATAAAAATGACTGTGCAGAACAGATGGTTCATTATCTATATGATTGGCACCATCCTCTACTGGTTCGCTTTCAACATGATCAGAGCTGCAATCGCATATTATCCGATTGTACTGCTGAATAGAGAATCAGGCTTTCAGACCCTGCTGATGGCAGCCCTCTTCGGAACAGCCTTTATCGTATTTTTCTTCCTTCCTCTGCTTTCCAGACGCTTCAGTAACAAGCAGCTTATGCTGGCCGGCATGCTCAGCCTCTCGGTCGGAATGACGTTCACGATATTTGTGCCGGCCTTCGGTGAATATGCCTCAGCGGCTGCTCTGGTGCAGATGGCTGTTCTCGGTTTTCCGGTATCCATACTGCTGGTTATTCCGAATGCCGCAGTAGCCGACTTGAGCGAGCTCGACAGCTTCAGACGGGGTATAAACCGCGAAGCCATGTTCTTCGGCACCCAGGGCCTGTTCATGAAGGTCAATTACGGCATTGCCCTGGCGATTACCGCGAGTCTGTTCGCATTTTTCGGCAAGGATGCAGCTGAACCGCTGGGAGTCATGCTGACCGGACCGGTTGGAGGACTGTTTGTTCTCATCGGTTTCTTTGTATTCCGCTTTTATCCCCAGAAAGAAATCAGCAGAGAGCTGGAAGAGTTCAGAAATGCAGCAGTCAACAGCTGAACAGAAACAGATACTGCTTGTCGGCGCGGGAAACAGGGGGCGTGTGTACAGCGATGCCTTGCTCGGCAAGGCCTCCGGAGGCCACAAGTCTCCAGCAAGAGTCTGTGCCGTTGCCGAGCCAATCGAGCAGCGCCGCCGCAGCTTTGCTACCCGTCACCATATACCCGCAGACCATTGTTTCTCCGACTATAAAGAGGCAGCTGATGCCTGCCGCAGAGGCAGCCTCCATATCGACGCTGTGATACTTGCCACCGGAGACCACGAACATGTCGAACCTGCGCTGGCCTTTCTCGAGCTGAACACGCACATACTGCTTGAAAAACCAATGGCGGTGCGCAGAGAGGATATCCGGAAAATCTGCGAAGCAGCAGATGCCTCCAAAGGAAGCTTGAGCATCTGCCATGTACTGCGCTACAGTCCCTTCTTTCAGACCCTGAAATCGGTGGTTGATTCTGGCATACTCGGACAGATCGCGAGCATGTATTATGCAGAAAATGTTGCATGGTATCATTTCGTTCATTCCTACGTCCGGGGTAACTGGAGGGACTCAGAAAGTTCTTCCCCGCTGATTCTGGCCAAAAGCTGCCACGACCTGGATATTATACAGTGGCTCATGGACAGTCCTCCTACCCGTATTTCAAGCAGTGCACAGCGTCGCCTGTTCATAGAGCAGGCAGCACCTCCTGGATCCGCAGGACGCTGCACCGACGGCTGCCGTTATGCCGACAGCTGCCCCTACGAAGCGGAACGGACCTATCTCCACGGCATTCCTCTCAAACAGGCACTGTCGCGGAGCCCAGGCTTCCTCGGGGCGGCTGCAGGATTCAGTCTGAAACATCCGGCAATAAGCCGGAAAATCCCCGGATTGAAGAACTACCATATCTGGAAGGAATGGCCGACCAGCACCATCAGTGATGATCTCAGTCATGAAGGAATAAGCCGCGCGCTCAGGGAAGGACCATACGGGGTTTGTGCCTGGAAAACCGGCGGAAATCAGCCTGAACACCAGGAAACCCTTATCGACTTTGCCTCCGGCGCAACTGCTGTCTTCCGGCTTCATGGACTTAGCCATGAGGAGGGCCGCAGCATCAGAATAGACGGCAGCCTGGCCAGTCTCAGAGGCAAGTTCGGAAGTGGCTCATCAATCAGCATCCATCATCACCACAGCGGACAGACCGAAGAGCTTCCGGTACACAGCGATTTTATCGGTCACAGCGAAGCCGACACTGCTATTGTGGAAAACTGGGTCAAGGTTCTCGCTGGCGCTCCGCTGACAACATCCGCGAGGGAATCAGCCCTCAGTCATATAATGGCATTCGCTGCGGATGAATCAGTACAGCAGCAGCACTCTATTCTGCTCGAAGATTTACTCCGGGACTTTACTTGAGATTCCACAAAGACTATCATTTAAATCACTGAATAATGATGGAGGTAAAATGAGAGCAGCACCCGTACTATCACTCCGCAGTCTGTTGACGGGTCTGATCATCCTTCTGGTTGCTGCAGTCATTATTGTTATGGGTTCGCTGTCATATACTGCCAGCCGGGACTCTATTGCCAGTATCGCAGATTCACTGAAAGCAGAAGTCAATCAAAGAATTATTGAACATCTCGACAGCTTCTTTTCACTTCCGCCGAGAATAAACGAAGCCACTGCCGGAGCCATACAGCGCGGAAACATTCCCCATGACGACCAGGAAAGCCTTGGAAGTTATTTCTGGGAGCTGATTCAGATTTTCCCCGGCGTCAGCAGCATGTATTTCGGTAACCCGGAAGGTGGTCTGACCAATGCCGGGCGTGAAGCCCTGGACGGCAGCCTCTACAAGATTACGACCGAGGATTTCAGTGCCGGTAGATTCAGCAAATATGCAACTGACAGTGAAGGACGTCCTGCCCAGCTGGTCTCTTCCATTCCCGATTTTGATGCGCGTGAACGCCCCTGGTACCAGGATGCCCTCGGGCAGACCGGGACTGTCTGGAGCGAACCCTATGTCCTGTTCACCGGACAGGACCTGGCTGTATCGGCCAGTAAGGCTGTACGGAGCAGCGACGGAAGCCTGCTTGGCGTAACGGCTGTCGATCTTTTCTTTTCGCATATTACCAGCTATCTTTCGGACATTGCAGCCGACAGAGCCGAAAAGAGTTTTATTATGGAACGCTCTGGCCTGATGATTTCATCATCAAGCGGGGAAAACCCCTTCCGCCAAAGCGACAGCGGACAGACAGGGATCCGCCTCGCCGCATCCGCCAGCAACGATCGCCTCACTGCCCGGACTGCTGCCGTCCTTATGGAAGAATTTAGCAGAGGTGCGGAACAGAACTCCGGAAATGAGTATTATCAGCTTTCATTTTCTCTGGACGGCGAGGTCCATACGGCACTTGCAAGCCGCTTCAAGTCTGAAAGCGGTCTGGACTGGTACATTGTCACGGTCGTGCCTGAAAGCAGCTATATGCGGAAGGTACAGGAGAACTACCGGCTTGCGCTCACCATAATGACAGTCATACTGATACTGCTTCTCATTCTTGCACAGCAGCTTATCAAACTGATCAATGCGCCGATTGCTGAACTGACCCGATCAGCCCACAGTCTTGCATCCGGTCAGTACACGGATACCATTCCTGTCCAGAGCTGGATCCGCGAAATCCGTATTCTAGGCCGGACTTTTATCTGGATGTCGGAACAACTGAATACCACTATACAGGATCTGAAGGACTCCAAGGAAAACGCAGAAGCTGCCAGCATCGCAAAATCACAGTTTCTGGCAAACATGAGTCATGAACTCAGAACCCCACTGAACGGCGTAATCGGCTTTACTGGCCTGCTCCTTGAAAGCCCCCTGGACACAGAACAGGAAGCCTATGCCAGGCATGCCCATACCTCCGGGAAACTACTGCTCGAGATTATTTCCGACATTCTGGATTTTTCTAAAATTGAAGCAGGACAGCTTGAACTGGAAATTCAAGCCTGCAAGCTGAGCGAGATTCTGGACGATTCCCTGGATATTATTAAATTTCCTGCCGACGGAAAAAAAATCGAGATCGTAAAAAAAATCCCTGAAGGAATGCCTGATATAATCTATACCGATCCGGTGCGGCTGAAACAGATTCTGGTCAATCTGCTATCGAACGCTGTGAAATTCACCGACAAGGGCTTTGTTGAGTTAAAACTGAAGTATGAACACACAGAAAGCACAGAGATTAAAATCGACTTTACTGTATGTGATAGCGGTATCGGAATCAGTGACGACCAGAAAAAGCGGCTGTTCAAGGCCTTCAGTCAGGCAGACAGCTCAACTACCAGGAAGTACGGAGGCACAGGATTAGGACTGGTAATCTCACATCAACTCGCAGAGAAAATGGGGGCGCAGATTTCAATTGACAGTACCTACGGACAAGGCTCCTGCTTCACCCTGTCTGCTCACTTCAAAACAGAATAACAGGCAGTAGTTTTACATTCCCTCTGCCATTTACTATACTGAAGCTCATGCAGTCATTCATGAACAATTATCTATACAGATATGCGGAAGTCCTGAATACCTGGGTGCTGAGGGATCTGCCTGCAGCACTCATGCTTATTCTGTCATTTTTCATCCTCCGCCTGGCAGTCGGAGCTTTTTTCCGCCAGACCCGGAATTATCTACTACAGCGGGCCGAATTGAGCCCCGACACCGATACCGAGGAAGCAGGCAAGCGTATCAATACACTGATATCAATTGCCAGCGGAGCTGTCCGTATATTGCTGTGGTTTCTCCTGCTCATGCTCCTCCTACCCCGTTTCGGAGTTAACGTAGGCCCGATTCTGGCAAGTGCCGGTATTCTCGGCCTGGCGATCGGTTTTGGCGCACAGGAGCTGGTAAGGGATGTAATCAGCGGATTCTTTATTCTTCTTGAAAATCAGATCCGTACCGGTGATGTCGCCGTAATTAATGGTACCGGCGGTGTTGTTGAAAAAATCGAACTGCGTACAACGTGTCTTCGCGATGCATCGGGGGTGGTGCATGTATTCCAGAACGGAAAAATAAACAGTCTTTCAAACATGACCAAGGAATGGTCGGCTATTGTGCTGGACATCGGGGTTGCATACAAGGAAGACGTGCGCAGGGTTATGCAGGTCATGCAGGAAGTCGGGGATGAACTACAGGCGCTGCCTGAATGGGGTGATAAAATAATTGCACCAATTGAAGTTCAGGGACTTAATGATTTCGCCGACAGTGCGCTGGTAATCCGCGCACGAATCAAGACCAGACCGATTCAGCAGTGGGCGGTCGGCAGGGAATACCGGCGAATGCTCAAGGAACGCTTCGATAAGGAAGATATCGAGATTCCATTTCCGCACCGCAAGCTTATTCAATCCTGAGTCAGGGAACGGACCGGGCGCACACGATGCCGATCACCCGGTCTGCTCTCGGCTTTATACCCGGAAAAGAAATCAACAACCCTCATACCCACAGAAAGCCGGCTTGCTGACCAGTAGAAGCCGGGAACCGTCAGACCGGACAGCTCATGACGATTTTCAAACATCTGCAGCAGCTCATCTTCCTCGGGTAAGCGCCAGTCCCCCAGCCCTCCGATCTCGAGTATTTCCAGCTGAGAAAGAGCAGATTCAAGCTCAAGCAAAGGATCACCATCCTCGGAGTACCAGTCATATGGTGCCGACTGGAAGTAATCAAAATATACCGATCCGTCCAGTTCATCCTCCGAAGCATCCAGCGCAGACAGGCAGAGACTCTGGCACAAGCACAGACACATGACTACAGCTATCTTCATAGGTACAGCCTAATTCATTGAATACTAAAACACAAGATTGTATACTGCCAGGAAGAAGGCATGAAAATGGAGGGTCAGCAATGGATACAATTTTTGACAGAATTCTGGCAGGAGAGATTCCTTGCGAGAAGATATTCGAGAACGATGATGTACTTGCCTTCAGAGACATCAACCCACAAGCACCGGTGCATGTATTGGTGGTACCAAAAAAACGATGGACAAGTATTGCAGATCTACATGCCGACGAGGCCGAAGCGATCGGGAAATTCATGGCTGGGGTATCACTGACAGCAAAAGAACTCGGTCTTGAAGACAATGGCTATAGGGTCGTGTTCAACACCGGAAAGGATGCCCTGCAGACAGTTGAATATCTTCATGCCCACATTCTTGGTGGAAGAAAAATGTCATGGCCACCCGGCTGAGTCAGATAAACCTGTTTACAGTACTATTGATTAGTGCATCAGCCATCACATATTCCGGAAATAACGCTCTGCGGGTTTGACCAATCGACAATAATTCGATAAAAAGATATTCATAAGGAGAAGGCTGATATGCGCAAATTTAATTTTTCCGCCGGTCCATCAACGCTTCCTGTGAGCGTGCTGGAGACATTACGAGACGATCTGGTAGATTACCAGGGAATGGGCTTGTCCCTTGTCGAAGCCAGTCACCGCAGCCCTGAGTACGATGCTGTACATTCCGGCACTGTATCTCTGGTAAAAGAATTGCTGCAGGTTCCGGACAGCCATGAGGTCCTGCTCCTTCAAGGCGGTGCTACACTGCAATTCGGAATGATACCGCTCAATTTCATGCAGCCGGGAGGCAGCTGTGATGCTGTTCACAGCGGATCATGGGCCAAAAAGGCGATTGCCGATTCTGCGAAAGTCGGGAAGGTCAACATTATCTTCGACGGCAAGGATAGTTCCTACACTACTCTGCCTGAAACGGTGAAGTGTACCCCCGGGGCATCCTATCTGCACATTACAAGCAATGAAACAATCGGCGGTGTACAGTGGAAAACATTCCCGGATACCGGAGATGTTCCCCTGATCGCTGATGCATCCAGTGACATCATGAGCCGCCCCCTGCCAGTCGAGAAGTTCGGCATGATCTATGCTGGAGCCCAGAAAAACCTCGGCCCAGCCGGTGTAACCCTGGTAATTATCAGCAAGGCACTGCTCGAGAAATGTCCTGACAGTCTGCCTGCCTACCTCAACTACAAGAGCCACAGCGAAGCCGGGTCTCTCTACAATACCCCACCGGTATTTGCAATCTGGGCCATGGGCGAGGTACTGAAGTGGGTCAAGGAAAACGGCGGCCTCAGCGGAGTCGAAAAGCTCAACGAAAGGAAGGCTGCTACGGTCTACAATGCAATCGCTGCTCACGGTGATTTTTACAGCTGTCCGGTAGATGAAAAGGTTCGCTCGAACATGAATGTTGTTTTCCGTCTCCCGACTGAGGAACTCGAAGCACAGTTCATTTCCGAAGCCAAAGCAGAAGGTATGATCGGCCTGAAGGGACATCGCTCTGTCGGTGGATGCCGCGCATCTATCTACAATGCAATGCCTATTGAAGGTGCCGAAAAGCTCGCAGCGTTCATGGATGCATTTGCCAAAGCACATTCATAAGGAGAAAGTTGCTGCATCATTTGTTTGACAATAGCCATGACCGAACTTATACTTGAATCAAGGAGTTCGTCATGGCTAATGGAGCAACTGAACCGCCTTACAGCTTCAGCTGACATATTGATGTCGGCATGAAGTACCGAAAAGTGGGTCCGTGAGGCCCCGAAAAAAAATTGACCGATCTTCCCGCCACCATGTGTGCTCCGGGAGACGGTGATAAAAGCCGGCATAAGGCCGGCTTTTTTTTTTGCAACGAGCAGTTTATCGACCTTATATCTAAAATGAAACCTGGAATCTTCAGCGTTCCTCGATTGGAACATACTGCTCGTCAAGGGTGCCGGTGTAATATGCCCGGGGACGGAAAATCCGGTTATGCTGCAGGTACTCAAGAACGCGTGAGGTCCAGCCGGCAACACGCGACACAGCAAAAATAGTGGTATATAAATCAGTTGGGATTCCCATACTCTGATACACAATGCCGGAATAGAAGTCAACGTTCGGGTAAATACCTTTCTGGCTGCCGAGTGTTTCAATCACCTCTTTCTCCAGGGCTTTTGCAGTCGCATAACTCTGGCTGAGATTCTCGTTTTCCTCTGCAAGAAGACCAGCCAGAGGACCAAGAATGCGGGCCCTCGGATCATAGGATTTATAGACCCTGTGCCCGAATCCACTCACCTTCTTCCCATCGGCACGAGCCTTCTTGTACCAGGACCTGGCATTCTCCGCTGATCCGATTTCCTCAAGCATGTGAACAACATCGACATTTGCTCCGCCATGCAGTGGACCACTCAGGGCAGCAATCCCGGAACCGATCGCAAAATATATATCCGAAAGGGTTGAGGCCACCACCAGAGAGGCAAATGTACTGGCGTTCATACCATGATCGGCATGAAGAATCAGACTGATGTCCATAATCCTCTCTTCAAGCCTGCTCGGTCGCTTTCCGGTGAGCATGTACAGATAGTTTCCGGCAAAACTTAGATCCTTCAGCGGTTCCAGCGGCATATGTCCGGTTCTGATCCGGCCGATTGTTGCTGCAATACTGCAGACACCGCCGAGAAGTTTATAACAACTCTCGATCTCCTCAGCACTAACCAGGCTTTTAGCGATATCATCAGGACGGTTCATGACTTTTTTCAGGAATTCAAATCGGGATTTTTTTGACCCAGTGGGCTTCGTTTCCATCGCGATAGAATCTTCATCGGAGGCAATGTTTTCATTCGAATAGTATTCGGCATCCTGGTCGCGATAAGTCTGCTTCTGACGCATCAGGTTTGTGCCTAAACGCAGGGCAGCCATCGGCCCCATTTCCTCGACCGGAAAGGTAAGCAGCAGTCGCTGAGTTGTAGGAATATGCATTTCCCTGCGTAATATACGGCCGAACTTCCGAAGCTCGACAGCTGAAGGTAATTTCCCGTGCAGTAGCAGATATGCGGTCTCCTCGTACGATGAATATGCACAGAGGTCAAAAATATTATAACCCCGGTAGTAAAGCATACCCTGAGCACCGTTTACATAGCCGATCTTGGTCTCACAGGCGATTGCCCCTTCGAGCCCCGGGCCAACGGTACACTGCAGAGGCCATTCAAGTGAACTCGGCGCGCGCTGTTCAAGCTCACCCCCGTTCTCATCCATTGCCTTCTGCTTGGCAGCTAAAATCAATTCGGTTACCTGAGCCAGGTGCTGCTCTTCCAGCGTTTTATTATCTATATTCTCTGTTGACATACCAGAAGAATATACCGAAAACACTGATTTACGCAAACAGCTTACCTGCTTACTGTTCAAAACGGCTGAATTTCCTGTACATTCAGGGTATGGAATACATGAAGCGAACAATGAACTGCGGGGAACTAAACCCCGAGTATAAAGATCAGACTGTAACACTGAACGGCTGGGTTCACCGGACCAGAGACCATGGCGGCATTCATTTCATTAATATCCGGGATCGCTATGGAATCACCCAGGTTGTGGTTGACCAGGATGCTGGAGATGAAGTGCGCTCAATTGCCGAAGGTCTGAAGCTTGAATACTGCATTTCGGTCACCGGTCTTGTCCGCCTGCGCCCTGACAATATGATCAACAACGATATGCCGACCGGCCAGATCGAGCTCTCAGCCGCCCGGATCCAGATTCTTTCACGCTGTGAGGTTCTCCCTTTTATGATTGAGGATGAATCCTCAGCCAGAGAAGATCTGCGCCTTCAGTTCCGCTACCTGGACCTGAGAAGTGCCGGAATGCAGAAACGAATTGCCCTGCGCAGCCGGGTATCATTCAGCATACGTGAATATCTGCAGACACAGGGATTCATGGAGATTGAAACTCCGACAATGATCAAATCCACACCTGAGGGTGCCCGTGACTTTCTGGTTCCCTCCAGACTGAATCCCGGCCGCTTCTATGCCCTGCCGCAGAGTCCTCAGCTCTACAAGCAGCTCCTCATGGTATCCGGATTCGATCGCTACTTTCAGCTGGCACACTGTTTCCGTGATGAGGATGCCCGGGGTGACCGTCAGCCTGAACATACCCAGATTGATATGGAAATGAGTTTTGTCAGCCGGGAGGATGTGTTCCAGGTTACCGAAGGAATGATGGGGCATGTGTTCCGGACCTGTCTGGATGTAGAACTTCCTGCACAGTTTCCCCGACTCAGTTACCATGAAGCCATGAACCGCTTCGGTTCGGACAAACCTGATCTGCGCTTTGATCTGGAACTCCAGGACTTCTCCACCTTTGTCCCGGGTAGCGGTTTCGGTGTATTCGAAGGCACCCTGGAAAACGGAGGATCGATAAAGGCTATGGTCGTTCCTGGTGGAGCAGAATTCAGCCGGAAACAGATTACCGAGCTTGAGGATGTAGCCAAAACCTACCATGCCAAGGGCCTGGCCTTTGCAAAGGTTCAGGATGACAGCCTCGAGAGCGGCATCGGAAAATTCTTCAGCAGTAAAACTGCAGAAATCAAGGAAGCACTGGGTGCAAAGACCGGTGACCTGCTGCTGTTTGTTGCCGACAGCTGGAAGGTCAGCTGTACTGCCCTGGGTGCAGTCCGATCAAAGCTGGGCACTCAACTGGACCTTATCGACCGTTCGAAATTCGCCTTTGCCTGGGTTGTAGACTTCCCGCTCTTCGACTGGGATGATGAACTCGAGAAATGGGAACCTGCACACCACATGTTCACCATGCCCCGTGCCGAATACATCGACAGCATGGAAAGCGATCCAGGCGCCGTCAAGGGTGATCTCTATGACCTTGTCTGTAATGGATACGAAATGGCATCGGGATCAATCCGTGTGCACGATCCCGAGCTTCAGCAGAGAATTTTCCAGATAGTAGGATTCCCCCGTGAAGAGGCTGAACAGCGTTTCGGCTTTCTGCTCAAGGCTTTCAGGTACGGGGCACCGCCGCACGGAGGCATTGCGCCGGGTCTGGATCGACTGCTCATGATTATGTGCGGAGCACCTACTATCCGCGAAGTCATTGCCTTTCCGAAAAACACCCAGGGAATAAGTCCGATGGACGACTGCCCGGGGCCGATCGATGAAATACAGCTGCAGGACCTGGGATTACAGCGGATTCCTGTAAAAGATTCCGGAACTGAAACAGAATAATCATGTTTTCGGGTCTGCGGTCAGTGGCTGACCGGTTTCTGATATTCTGGCTGCTGCTTCTTGTCAGCAGCCAGCTGTCTGCTGACAGCACAGAGAACAGGACGTACAAGGACGCACCGGATAATCTTCAGCTGCTTACACAGGCCTATCCGGGAGCTTTTGAAATTGTGAAGCGCCCGGAGCAATGGGGAGTTCTGTTCCCCGACAATACCTTTATTCCATGGGACGAGGGTATCGAACATGAATCATATGAGGATCTCCTGGCCCGTCCCAATCTGAAGGATATGTTTCTTTACAGCTATCCTGCTGTCGGAAATACATCCGGCAGCAGGACTTCACAGCCGCCGCCGGAGAATTTTGATCCCGGACGAATCCGCCACGAAGGATTTTTCCGTGCTTTGTATGGAAGAAGCCGCATTGAAATAGAAGAACAGCTCGAAGAAATCTACTGGATGCCGAATGCCGGGCATCCCGATGCAGGCACGCCGCTGCAGGTTCATTCCGCCTTCGATATTCCCGAGCGCCTTCGTCGGATCTCAAACCGGCTCGAACAGCTGCCGGAGGAATACCTGCCCTACCTGCTTCCTCCTGCCGGAACCTGGTACTGGCGGAGAATAGCCGGGACAGAGCGCCTGAGCATGCACTCCTACGGCATTGCAATCGATATAAATCCTGCCCTTGGTGATTACTGGCGCTGGGATGCGGAATACCGCTACAGAATCAGACTCCCCCTGGAAATTGTTGAAATTTTCGAGAATGAGGGATTTATCTGGGGCGGAAGATGGTACCACTACGATAGCTTTCATTTTGAATTCCGGCCCGAACTGCTGATGAGTCGATAATTTATTAACTATTAGCAGCCGTATTGCTTGACCAAGGTATAACTGTAATATAGCCTTGAGCCATTCAGGAAACTGCATATACCAATATATTGGAGGAGAGTTTATGAGCACGATTAAAACCTTTAACAAAATATCCAGCCAGGGTCTGGATATTCTCAGCGCGAAGGGCTACACCATCGACGAGAACGCAACTGATGCCGAGGGTATTATCCTGCGCAGTCACAAACTGCAGCCGGATGAAATTTCTGATTCGGTACTCGGGATCGCTCGTGCCGGGGCTGGCTACAATAACGTTCCGGTAGACAACTGTACCGAACGAGGCATTGTGGTTTTCAACACTCCTGGAGCAAATGCCAACGGTGTGAAGGAACTTGTGATTGCCGGTATGCTCCTCTCCTCACGCAGGGTATATCCAGCACTTGCATGGGCACAAAGCATCAAGGACAAAGGTGATGATGTCCCGAAACTGATTGAAAGTGAAAAATCAAACTTCGCCGGACCGGAAATTGCCGGAAAAACCCTCGGTGTAATCGGCCTCGGAGCTATTGGAGTCCTGGTAGCCAACGCCGCTACCGCACTCGGTATGCGCGTTGTGGGTTTCGACCCCTATCTTTCTGTTGAATCAGCCTGGGGAATGTCTTCAGCCGTTGAAAAAGCAGCCAACATGGACCAGGTACTGCAACAGGCCGACTATCTCACACTCCATGTTCCCCAGAATGAACACACCAAGCACATGATCAACAGCGAAAGTCTGGCAAAAATGAAGGACGGAGTACGGATTCTCAACTTTGCCCGCGGTGGTCTGGTTGACGATGCAGCTATGCTGAAGGCACTCGACAGTGGCAAGGCTTATGCCTATGTAACTGATTTTCCGGATGCTGGTCTGCTGGGTCGGGATGATGTTATTGCAATTCCTCATCTCGGAGCTTCAACCCCTGAGTCAGAGGAAAACTGTGCTATTATGGCAGCCAATCAGATGGATGATTTCCTGAGAAACGGAAACATAATCAACTCAGTAAATTTCCCTGCCTGCTCCATGCCGATGAGCGGTAATATCCGACTGACTGTAAGCAATAAAAACGTGCCGAAAATGGTCGGTCAGATTACTACTGCCCTGGCAGATGCCGGAATCAACATCGAAGACATGATGAACCGCCACCGAGGTGAAATTGCCTACAACATTATAGATGTTGACAAAGAACCTGGAAATGATATTCTTGAGACACTGAAGGCCATTGATGGAATAATCTCTGTCAGGGTTATCAAAGTCTGAAAAAACAAGGGAACGCTATGCGTATACGAACACTACTAATCAGTGCTGTGATAATCACAGCACTGGCGGCATGCACCTCGGCAGAGGAATCAAACTCTGTGCAGGCAAGCCGCGTTTCATCACAAGGAGATGCAGTGCAATTAACGACTGCCAGCGGGTCAACAATTGACCACACAATGGAAGAAGGGCTTTATGCCCTTATGCAGACCAGCAAGGGGAGCATTCTGCTTAACCTTGAATTCGAAAAAACACCTCTGACCGTAACCAACTTTGTAGGTTTGGCAGAAGGAACAATAAGCAATTCCCGCGGGGATGGACCGTTCTACGATGGTCTTAGCTTCCACCGTGTTATAGATAATTTTATGATCCAGGGTGGCGACCCGCAGGGTACCGGAAGCGGCGGCCCGGGCTACCGCTTTCCCGACGAAATACGCTCCGAGCTCCGTCACGATACCGCAGGTATACTCTCCATGGCGAATGCCGGACCGGGAACCAATGGCAGTCAGTTTTTCATTACCCATGAACCGACCCCGTGGCTCGACGGACGCCACACCGTTTTCGGTCAGGTTGTTGTCGGACAGGATGTGGTAAATGCCATCCAGCAGGGTGACAGCATTGAGACTCTCAGCATTCTCCGTGTCGGTACAGATGCCGAGGCTTTCACCGCCAGCCAGGAAGACTTCGATCGTCATCTGGCAGGCATGCAGGAAGCTGCCGAAGCAGAAGCAGCCCGCGCGGCAGAGAAGCAGCAGGAAGAAATAAATCAACGCTTCGCTGATCTGCAGGATGGTGAGCAGGGCATACGGTACCGGATTGAGCAGGAAGGCAGCGGACCCAAACCCGAAGCCGGCGAGACTGTCAGCATTCACTACACCGGCTCATTTGTGAACGGTCAGGTTTTTGACAGCTCTCTGGAACGGGAACCACTCAAGTTCCAGATTCAGGGCGGCCAGATCATTCCCGGCTTCGATCTGAGTGTGCGGGATATGCGTGTGGGAGAAAAACGAACTTCTGTTATACCTCCATCACTGGCCTATGGAAGTCAGGGTGCCGGCGGTGTAATTCCTCCGAATGCCTATCTGGTATTTGAAATCGAACTGCTTGATCTCGAATAAGCAGGAAACCTTGCAGAAATCACTTATGGCGGTCTACCTGGGTCTGGTAGCCGCCATGTTTTTTTACGGATTTTCATTCATTCTCACCAGCCTTGTACTGCAGGAGCTCGGGCCAATCAGCATACTGCTTGTAAGAATAAGCATCTCAAGCATACTGCTGCATCTGATCCATGCAGTCAGCACACGCAACAGAAGATCAGTTGTAGAAAAACGACACCTCCCGGCATTCCTGCTTGTAGCCCTGTTCCAGCCGTTTCTCTATTTTATGGCGGAAAATTTCGGACTAAGCAGGGTCTCCCCATCCGTCACTGCTATAATTATCGGTACGATTCCGGTCGTCACACCCATGATAGCCGGCCCGATACTCAGGGAAAAACTTACCAGACTTAATGTAGTCGGATTGCTGCTCTCGGTTGCCGGAGTGGCTGTGATCAGTCTTGACGGCTCAGGGGATTATGTTGATCCCGCAGGAATAGTCCTGTTGTTCACTGCTGTGGCCGCTGCTGCCGGATATGCCGTAGCAGTCCGACGGGTTCCGCAGAAATATGATGCATTTACCATCGTAAGAATGCAGAACCTGCTGGGCATTCCTATGGTTCTTCCTTTTTTCCTGTTTTTTGAAAGACCTGCTGATCTGTTGCTTGCGAGCCCGACGTCCTGGCAGATGCTGCTTCTCCTTTCGGTATTTCCTTCCACCATAGCATTCGTACTGCTCAGCAATGGAATACGGAAGGCTGGTGCAGGCAGGGCAAATGCCTTTGCCAATCTCATTCCCGTCTTTACTACCCTTTTCTCGATATTCTTTCTCGGGGATCCATTTGTCCTCCGCGTCTGGGTCGGCATGGCCATAGTAATCTCCGGTGTTTCAGTTGCCCAAACCAGAATTATTCCCAGAACCGGAATTCAGGAAGCCTGATCAAATTCCATATATATCGATTTCCTGCGCTTGAAATTTCAGTGTAAATCCTTATTATTCTTATTGTGGTGTATCTAAAAAATATTTTTCCTTCTCTTCTACTGATTCTCATAACAGTGGTGGCTTCGATTTCGTTTAGCGGACAACTCGGTCCTCCTCTGATATCAGCGGTTCAATTCATATCTATTATTGTCAGCAGTGCCGGGATCATGATGAGCGCCTGGTTTCACCGCAGCCGGCCCTTCTTTGCATCATTGATCATTCTTATACTGGTTCTGGTATTTCACTCACCGCAAATCGCCTTCTTCACAGATTTCTCGAACAGCGCTGTATTTGATCTGCTGAGACTCACTGTACCTGTGTACATCGTTCTGATTGCTCTCTCTCCGAAACGACGCATTCTGGGCGGAGTCAGTCTGATCTGGATCCTGCTCATAGCACTGATCTGGCTGCTTTCCTGGGGAACCCAGCATTACGACTGGCTGCAGGGGTTTATCCGGAGTGTACACAGCCTCAATTTTCTACCGGTACCTCTCTCATTGCTTCCGATGACCGACCTTAGTGCATTAATCGGGGTTCTTGGTTTTGTCTGTATTATTCTTGCAGTACCGGTTCATCGCACCGACACCCAACTCTCGGTTGCCTGGATCGGTACTTATCTTGCGCTTGAAACTGCGCTTATCTACATGGAGAACAGTTCCATAGCACTTGTCTGGCTTGCTGCTTCCGGAACCGTGCTTGTTACGGGTCTGATCCAGCATGCCCACAGCATGGCATACCTGGATGAATTGACCACCGTTCCCAACCGTAGAGCACTCGAGGAGCAGCTCCAGCGATTGCGACAGAAGTATTCAATTGCAATGGTGGATATCGACCATTTCAAGCAATTCAACGATACCTACGGCCACAGGATAGGTGACCAGGCCCTGAAAAAGACCGCAGTCCAGCTTCTGAAAGTCGAAGGCGGGGGTCGTGTATACCGATATGGAGGCGAGGAATTTACCATCATTTTCCCTGGAAAGGACAGCAAAGCCGCAGCTGCCTGCTGTGACAGCATTCGAAGACAGATTGAAAAAGATCCCTTCACCAAGCGCTCAACCAGGACCTGGAAATCTCCCAGAAACAGAGAAATCAGGACCGAAACCGGGAAGCATGAGGGCATTGTGATTACAGTCAGCATCGGAGTATCTGAATCAAACAGCAAATCAGCCAATCCCCAGCAGGTGCTGCAGAATGCCGACAAGGCACTTTACGCCGCCAAAAAGAAAGGTAGAAATCGGGTAGTAATTGCCAGCTCGAATTTGCACAATCCCATCGGATAGACTACGGTATAGATGAAACTACGGTAAAAAAAGCAGGAATTACACATGAAGGACACACAACTGCCTCAGCTGAACGAACTACTCGGAGAAAGCATGATTCTCTTCTGTTTCAGTGGTCCATTCCATCAGGAACTGATTGAGGAGCTGGGGAAGGCGATCCAGAATTATCTCGAGAGCATGGATAACAAAAAAGAACCACGCTCGGTGTTCAGAAACGTCTTTGCCGTTTTTATTGAACAGAGTCAGAACGTCAAACGTTACCTTGATTCGCTTCATGATGCGGCTGCCGAACGATCCGGCATTGTAGTGATTGGAAGAAATGAGGATGGTTTTTTCGTAAAATCCGGGAACAGAATACTGAAAGGTCATCGTGAAGACCTGGAAGAACGGCTGAAAAAAATACAGGCCATGAACAAGGATGAACTCAAACAGTTATACAAGGAAACTATTCGCTCCGAGCGGGGAAACGCAAGCGCCGGGCTCGGCTTTATCGACATGGCCCGGAAGGCAAACAGACAGCTCGTCTACAGCATTACATCTGTAGACGCATCATATGATTTTTTTTCGCTCAGCGTACAACTGTAACAGCACGGAGGCTTATTCATGGAAGCTTTATTCATAGAGTCAACAAAATCATCACCGGAAATTGATTTCAAACCAGACACCGGAATTCTGAAAATCAGCGGCCAGTCGTACCCTGAAAATTCATTCCAGTTCTTCGAACCGGTGTTCATCTGGATAGAAGAATATCTGCGAACGCTCAATGGAGAATGCAGGGTACTGCTCAATCTTGATTATCTCAACACATCCTCCTCTAAATGCCTCATGGATTTTATTGATTTACTAGAGGAATCTTATAGCGCTGGTCATAGAATCACGATAGAATGGCTGTACGATCCCGAAAATGACAGCTCTGTCGAACTGGCAGAGGAGTTCAGCGAAGACCTGTCGATCCCATTTCTGATACGAGAGCTAGAGGAGTAGATTGTGGCCGAATCCGGTTTTGATAACGAGGAACGCATTCTTTCACATGCCCAGAACTTCCTCGCTGAAACGGAACCGGAGGACAGCAGCGAATACCGGAATGAGCTGGAAAATCTATCACGGCATTATCACAAGCTGCTGAGACAGAGCCGGAAGCTGATGAGAATCAGCGATAGACTGCAGAGACAGCTCTCGGAAACAAACGATGCCCTGCGCTATGAAAACGAGAAGAATCAGAATCTCCAGAATATTATTCAGCAATATATCCCCAGAAACACCTGGGAAAAAGCCGACCTGAATTCGCACACACCGAACCTCGAAATACCCAATGAAGAAGTACATCGCGTCTGCATGTTCCTGGATGTTGTGGATTTTACCCGTTTCAGTGAACGGAGAAATCCGCAGGAGGTCATGCAGAGCCTGAATACTATTTTTCAACCGGTTGTCGAGCTTATTCATCAGAGCGGAGGCGACATTGATAAGTTTATCGGTGACTCAATCTTTGCAGTCTACCTCGATGCCCGTTCAGCCCTCGAGACAGCAATCAGAATTCAGTTCATGGTAAACAGTATGCAGCATCTCGGTCTCCGGATCGGCATCAATTCAGGCAGTGTAATAATCGGGAATGTAGGTGGTCAGCGGCGCAAGGACAACACCTATATGGGAGATAATGTAAACATAGCTGCCAGACTGCAGACTCATGCCCTGCCGGGAGGCATTATGATCAGCCGTTCCTGCCTGGATGAAGCTGGTCTGCAGGAAGATCAGCCCTGTATTTACGAGCTTCCCCGCACTCCTCTGTATGTCAAAGGACGAATGAAGCCGATCGAGATAATTCAGATAGAAGCACATACCATACAAACACTGGCCCACACACTTCAACTGGAGGTATAAGCGATGCTCCTCGGCTTAACAGCAAAAACATACATGCCTGCTGCCGCCTTTATCCTGACCCTCTTCATGTTAATTTCATGCAGCTCCGCAGAAGCTCCGGAAGCAGTACAAGGCGTTCTGGACGCCGGCAGCTGGAACCCCCAGCAGGACGGTATGCTTGACCTGAGAGGTGAATGGGAAATGTACTGGATGGAATTCATTGAGCCCTCTGCAGAAATCAGAATGTCAGGCAATAGTATTACCTCCAGCGAGCCGGTATTTGTCTACCAACCTGCACTATGGAATACAGTTGATCATCCTGAAGGCCCGCTGCCAGCTGAGGGCTATGCCAGCTTTCGCCTGAGAGTGAAGTTGAATGAAACCTGGCCGGAAGTAATCGGAATACGAGTACTTGAGATGAGCACTTCTTTTGCCATGTATGTCAATGGTCAGCTGGTGAGCCGCGCAGGATCCCCGGGTACAGACAGAGAATCAACAAACCCGCAGCTTATTCCACAGACCAACAGTTATTACCGGGGAGGTGCAGAAGAGCTGGATATTGTTCTGCATGCAGCGAATTTCCTTGATCGTGAGGGTGGACGGAGACGGCCTGTTCTCATTGGCACAAACGAAAACGCGATGTATCTTCGTCACAGATCTATAGCTATAGAAAGCCTGATCGCTGGTGCCTTGCTGCTCATCAGCCTGTATCACCTCATTCTGTATCTGTCCCGTCGTGACCAGGTTCTCCCGCTCAGTTTTGCACTCGTTTGTGCCGTCTTCGCGGCCAGGGGAATGCTGGAGGGTGAACGGATAATGCTTGGAATTATGCAGTTTCCGTTTCTCCTGTACGCCAGAATCTGGTTCAGCAGCTATTATCTGATACCGCCGGCAGTCCTGTATTTCCTGCATAATCTATTTGAGGAAGAGGCGAAGCCTGCCGTTTTCCGTGTGTTCACCGCAGCCGGTCTTATTTTCACGCTCGTTACATTCCTGACAGATATGCCGTTTATCACTCATATGCTTGGATGGTATCACCCCATCACAATAGCAGCCCTGGCATACGGCAGCTGGCTGCTTGTACGGGCCATGAGGAAAGGACGCCCCGGCAGCACAACCTTTCTGATCAGTATAATGATACTCGGACTCGCCGGGCTGAATGATATGCTCTACAGCGAAAATATTATTGAATCCCTGTACCTCTCACCGGTTGGAATTCTGTCTTTTGTGTGTTTCCAGGCCTACTATATTGCCTCACGGTTTTCCTTTTCATTGAACCAGGTTCAGGAACTCAGCGCCAGACTGAAGGCATATTCAGGTGAGCTTGAGATTATGGCTGCTGACAGAACCAGAGAACTGCAGGAACGCACGCAGGAGCTTGAAGAAAGCATAAGCTATGCGCAGATGATACAAAAAGCGAATCTGCAGGAGGAGTCCGATCTGCAGAAAATTTTTACGAAGAGCTATCTGCTTCATTACACCAGCGATATAATCGGAGGGAATTTCTATCAGTTCAGCAGTATCGACAGCACCAGAAGCCTGGTAGTCGGAGACTCAGCAGTCAGCGGAGTTCCCGGAGCTATGATGGCAATGCAGACTCTAAGTCTGCTGCGTTCAGGCCTTGCTTACATGGACAATGCAGACACATTAACCAGACTCAAGGAAAGCCTTAACGAGGTGACCAGCCGCTTGCATACAGAGAGTAATCTGCTGGTCCTGGTCTTGAAGGACGCCGGAATCCAGGCCCTGGTTTCTGGTTGCGGATTGTTCCGGATATCCAACGGACAGGCAAAGGAAATCATACCGGCTGCAGACAAGACATGCATGTTTCAGGTTGAGGCAGGAGAATCGCTGTATCTATGTAACAGGGCTGCGATGCAGCATGCCCATAGCCTGCGGCCTGAGGCGGAAACTGCAAACGAGGCTTTTCTGAAGACAATATCCGAACTTGCACAGGATCATTTCGGCAACCACCGCCAGAAGCTGATTGAGCTGCTTGGATTGCGCAATGGAAAAGCTGCGGCCGACCTGACTATTATCGGCCTTAATTATATACAATAGAAATGTAGGACTCTCCGAAACTTCCCGAAGATAAACCAGCCAGTAACTGCTCGGCATCTCTGCGGTCAATATAGGGACCGACCCTGAGCCGATAGAATATCTGGCCCTCATGGTCAATCGTAGTCATAAGCGGATGCATGGAGGTTTCCTCATAGAATTTTTCCCTGGCTGCATCTGCGCCACCCCGGCTCCTGCCGGAGAAAATCTGAATCCAGAACTCCTGTTCTGCTCGGCTTGGGGCGGATGGCTGTCTGCCTGTTGTGGATCCGGAGGTTGACGGTCTTGCTGCGGTTGCAGCTGCAGTAGCAGTAGCTGTTGCTGTCGCAGTTGTGGTGGTAGATTTTGGTGCAGCAGCTGTGCTTTCTGCGGTTGTACGATCCCTGCTCGAAGCGGTCTGACTGACCCGGGCATCCTGCACCGGGGTTTCTGTGCTGATTCGATCGCTGGTATGATCCAGGGCCGCAGCAGGTTCATCGCTTTCCGGCATCTGTTCATAGGCAGCAGCATCTGCCGACACACCCGAAGGACGCTGTCTGGCAGCCCGGCTCAGGGAGTCATCGTCACGGATCCCAAAGACTATTGTTATCCCGTCTTCATGAAGCTCCTGCCTGATAGCCTGGTCCTGAGCTTTGTCCTGAGCCTGATCTCCAGGCTGATCAGCTTCGAGATCTTCACCGAAAGGAACCTCATTGATTGAAGGTCTTTGGCGCGCTTCCAGTTCGGCAAAGGGGTCAAAATCCATTGCGCGTGCCGCGAGGGCACTTTCCGCAGCCTGCTGGCGCGGATAGAACCAATACGTTCCAATTAATACTACACATGTCAAAAACAGAGCTACACCCAGTCCGGTGATTAATTGTCGATTTCGATCCATTTTTCCCTCTTCCTGATTCAGCGCGGCAGCCGGCGCTCGAGCGCTCGGTAGAAACTACAGCGGAACCCGCGGTTCGATACCCTTTGAATATCGGCTTCTGAGTCCCGGGCTTGAGAAACAATATGCTTCTGTGCCCTGTTCCTCGCAATAAAATCAGGAATTGATCTCCCGTCGCGTATTCTGGCACGCAGCCAGCGCTTGAGCAGGGGTGCGTCAATAATCAGCACCCTGTCACAGAGTTTATCCAGCCCCATAGTAAACAGCAGGGCTGCATCCAGGACAAAATCAGCTTCAGGTTTCGCTGAAATCCGGACACGGATTTCTTCAACCATCGCGGGGTGCAGCAGAGTCTCAAGCTGACGGCGCTTTTCCGGGTCTGAAAACACCATTCGGCCGAGCTCCTTGCGATTTACCGAGCCATCAGCATGAATAATTTCCTTTCCGAAAAGTTCAGCAGCCTCGGCAGAATGAGCTTCAAGCTGCCGGTGCCCCACCTGGTCGACATCAATATGCTGCCAGCCTTTACTTCTGAGGTAGGCTGAAGCACTGCTTTTCCCCGCACAGTACTTCCCGCTGAGACCGAGGACCATCAGTGCATGTCTCCCCAACTCTTTCCCCGTTCGATACTTACCTGCAGAGGAACACTGAGTTCCATAGCAGCAGGCATTTCCTCCGCCAGTATTGCCTCTATACGGTCAGCTTCCTCAAGTGGACACTCGAGTATCAATTCATCATGAACCTGCAGCAGCATACGGCTCTTGAGGCCCTCTTTCTGCAGCCTCTGGTCTACGCGGAGCATGGCAAGCTTGACTATATCGGCCGCCGTACCCTGTATGGGTGTATTAACAGCTACCCGCTCAGCCCCGCTTTTTTCCATCTTGTTCTTGCTGTTGATTGCCGGAAGAACCCTCTCATGTCCCATCAGTGTAGTTGTGTGGCCACTCTCCTCTGCCTTGTGAACGGTTTCCTGAATAAATCTCTGAATGGCTGGATAGGTAGCAAAATATGACTGTATGAAATGATCCGCCTCCTTCCTGGATATACCTAGATCCCGGCTCAATCTGAAAGCGGACATTCCATACATTACGCCAAAGTTGATGGTTTTAGCAATTCTCCGCTGCTCGGAACTTACCTCATCAGGACTTACTCCGAAGATCAGTGATCCGGTACTGCGGTGCACATCCTCACCACTGGTAAAGGCCGCCTTCAATCCGGGGTCGTCACTGAGATGAGCAAGTACCACCAGTTCTATCTGGGAGTAATCCGCACTGACAAAGACATGTCCATCTGCCGGCTTGAATGCCTCGCGGATTTTACGTCCCTCATCCTCACGGATAGGAATGTTCTGCAGATTGGGGTCCTTGCTGGACAGACGCCCGGTTGCAGTTCCTGTCTGATGGTAATGGGTGTGAAGCCTTCCTGTTTCAGGGTTTACCAGCTTCGGCAGACTGTCTACATAGGTCGATTTGAGTTTGGCCAGCTGACGGTACTGCAGGACGTGCTGCGGTACAGGATCCTCGGCTGCCAGTTCCTGAAGCACCGAAACATCGGTGGAATACCCTGATTTGGTTTTCTTGATCGGCTTGAGTTTCCTTTCTTCAAAAAGCACCTGCTGCAGCTGCTGCGTACTGTTGATATTGAATTCGTAGCCCACAAGTTCGTAGATATCTGCAGTGATCTGTTCAAGACGCTTTTCCAGCTCTGCGCCGAGCGCATCCAGATACGGAACATCGACGGAAATTCCCGCAAGCTCCATTTCAGCCAGAACACGGATCAATGGCAGTTCAAGCTCATAATACACTTTTTCCAGCTTCCGCTGTGCAAGCTGCTGCCGGAATACGGTGTAGAGACGCAGGGTAATATCTGCATCCTCAGCAGCATACTGCACTGCATTTTCCATAGCCACCTGGTCAAAACTGCTGTTTTTCGGCACTACATCGGAATATTTACTGGTGCTGTACTGCAGGTAACGCTCGGCAAGGGCATCCATACCGAAGCTGTTGGAAGATGCATCAAGGACCCAGGCTGCTGGCAGGGTATCGAATCCAATGGACCGGATTCGAAGTCCATGGCGCTGCAGCACCTTGTAATCATATTTTGCATTCTGGAAAACCAGGCAGATTGAGTCATCATCGAACAGGGGCTGTAGGGTCTCAACTACTGCATCCAGTGCCAGCACTGGTCCATCAGGCCCTTTCAGGGGGCAATAACAGCCGCTCCCGGGTTCTGAACTCATGGAAAATCCCACCAGGTTGGCTGTCATATCATCAAGAGAATCAGTCTCGGTATCGAAGGCGCAGACTCCTGCCTTACGGGCAGCCTGCACCTGCTCCTCAAGCTTCTTTATATTGTCTACGAGGATATAATCCCCCTGCTGCTGCTGACTGCCCGGTGTTTGTGCAGCTTCAGTTGTTTCGCTGACGGCTGGTGTAACGGGAGCAGATTCGCCGCTGACTGGATTTCCTGTTGCTGAATTTCCGGCAGCGGCAGCACGGTTGCGCAGCTCAGCGGCTATCGATCCGACTTCTGCATCCTCGAGTATTCCGGCAGCGGCGGCAAACCTGAGCTCGGGTACATGAAGCTCTTCAAGTGATAAGGGAAGCTCCATATCTTCTACAAGCCTGACAAGTTCACGGCTCATATAGGCATTCTCACGATCTTCTGCAAGTTTACTCCGCTGACTTTTCGAGCTGATTTTTTCTATATTGGCGTAGATATCATCCATATCCTGATAATCAGCAAGGAGAGCTGCAGCAGTTTTAGCACCAATGCCCTTTACCCCCGGAATGTTGTCGGCACTGTCACCGACCAGCGATAGATAATCAAGAATCTGCTCAGGTTTGACACCCCACGCATCGCGAACCTCTTCCCGGCCCATTTCTGTGAGGCCACCCTTCTCGGGTTTGAGAATTTTTACAGATCCTGCAACAAGCTGCAACAAATCCTTGTCCCCGGATACAACGTAACAGTTCATTCCGCAGTCTCTGGCCAGGCGTGCATAGCTTGCCATAATGTCATCGGCTTCATAGCCTTCAACCCGTATCTGGGGAACTCCGAGGGCATCCAGAAATGATTCGATCAGCGGTATCTGGGAAATCAGATCATCCGGAGTTTTATCTCTGGTCTGCTTGTAGGGGGGATACTGCTCATGCCGGAATGTAGGACCGATTGAATCCAGAGCAACTGCGAAATATCCAGGACTGTAACGCTGGAAGAGCTGAAGGATAGTCCTGGCAAAACCGAACAAGGCAGAGGTGTTTTCACCCCTGGAATTCCGGAGCGGGCTTCGAATGAAGGCGAAATATGATCGATAGATAACACTGTATCCATCCAGTATAAAGAGGCTTTCCTGATTCATGCCTCAATAATAGGGGTTTCAGCCGTGAATATCCAGCATCTGAGCGCTGCTTTGTCCGGCATATGGAGAGGTATAGCGCTTGGGAATCCGCAGATCAGTAATCTTTTTTCCGAGTAATTCGGCCTTTTCCACAAGTTTTACATGATTCTGTTCTGTCCGCCGCGCTATGCGCTCACGCAAACCCGTCAGATTCTGCTGCATATTCAGAATATCCGAAGGTAGCTGTCCGGCACCTGGCTGGCGGCGGTACATCTGCTCAAGAGGAGCAATCGTTTTCTGTGTTTCAATTAACTGTTCAAGAATCTCTGTCTCGAGAGAGAGCCTGGATTCCAGCCCTTCCAGGCTGTCTGCTTCCAGATGCTCGTATTGCGAATCCAGAACGTCGAGGTAGTCCTGAAAGCGGCTGCGCTGCTGTTCGAGCAGTTTCCTCAGCCGTCTTAGTATGGCTTCATGCTGTGATATATCGCCGCTCATCAGCCAGCTACGTTCACACCACCCATGGAGCTGCCGTCCTGGGCTTTTCCGGCGATTTCCGCCCATGCATCCCGCAGTGTACTCATCTGTCTGCGGAGCGGAATCAGTATTTCAGCATTCTTCTGAATATTAGCTTCGAGCAGCTGATGACTGAAATAGTTATACAGGCTGAAAAGATTTTTTGCGATCTCCCCGCCCTGCTCGAAATCAACTGAAACCATGAGTTCAGTTATACAGTCCTTCGCCTTGGTCAGCGCACTATTCACCTGATCGTATTGCAGGGTTTTCTGCTGCAGGATATCTATGGCAACATCCACCTGACGAATTGCTTCGTCATACAACATTACAATGAGCTTTCCACGACTGGCAGTCCGGACACGAGTCTCTTTATACGCGTTCAGTGCATTTCGGGAATATCCCATGCTCAGCCTCCCTTTCTTTCTCTCAATCATCGCACCCGGTCACGTAATGTCGACACGGGAACGAAACTGTAGCCTTTTTCTGTCAAAGAGTTAACCAGTATATCAAGATACTGGAACAAATAATCATCTCTTCCACCATCAATACGATCGGCGTGCGGAACACCAATACGCATTGCAATTATCGAACCGGGTTTTTTGAGGTCAACGATCCTCTCGACAAGCTCTGCACTCGGTCGATACATACTCTGTGTACCATCCTGCAACCCTTTTGCCACCCAGTCAAGGGCATCAACGTCACGGCCGATGTACTGATAATTCAATTCCTCGGCGGCTGAAAGCAGGGATGAACTGACATAATAATAGGGAGCATGCCAGAGCATAGAAAGCTCCCGGCCGGTCGCTTCAAAAAACAGATCCTCATTCAAGACCAGGCCTTGCTGAATAAAATCACTGGTTATCTGAAAACGCTCATCCGTCATATCAAAATAACTGTGAAACAGATTCCCGATTTCATGTCCGGCTTCAGCAATATCCCTGGCAGCTGCGGGGTTTCTGATTATAAAGTCACCGTTCAGGAAAAACGTTGCCTTGATCTCGAAGTCATTCAGTACCTGCAGAATTCGCAGCAAGCCCTCATCATTGTCTATGGCATTAAAAACCAGGGAAATCTCACGCCTTCTGATCCGTGAACCATGTGCAAACACACGCTGATCGACGGGATCATCCTGAGCCGGGAATTCTTCATAACGCTGTTCAGGCCTGGGAATCAAGCTACGTGTCTGCAGGCCCTGCGAATCTCTGAGCATTATCAGATTACGGTAGCGGCTGCTCTCCGGCTGATTCTCGGTATACACCCGGAAATTCCGGCTGGCCGTTCGAGGATCTGCAATCAGGAAATTTTCCCGCCTTCTCCATGTTCCGGTCTGTGGGTTCCACTCCCTGATTTCATCACCGCCGGCAACCAGCTGCTGCAGGCTGTGCACATCAAGGCCGATTGCAGCTGGCTGGGTAAAACCGGCCCAGCTCCTCTGCCCGCTGCTGACATCAATCAGCTCATAGATATATTTCCCGGCGATCAGGATCTCCCTGTCATTCAGCCACAATGCGTCATATGATCCGGGAGCAGAAAACTCGGATACAAGAGTCCAGTCACGATATCTGCGAAGCTGCACACTGTCCTTTGTTCTGATAATAATCCGATCCTGCCCTGGACTCAGACTGATTCCCAGAATGTCGTTCTGCTGGATAGCTGAAAAATTTGCATCGACAACCCTGAAGAGCCTGCTTGTGTTCTGTCCATTCTCGAGTGAGGATGCAGCAATAGTAATAATGTTATCAGCGGACCAGAGAACCTGATCGATACTGCTGCCGCGCGGTAGATACATATATGGCAGTGTAATTATTCCTGTACTGCGCCCTGAATCGGATTCTTTCAGATCGATAAAAAACAGATTTCTGCCGGCTTTGGAAAAAAGCAGCGAATCGCCATCCGGAGAAATATAAAACCGGTCAAAATTCGATTCAAAGACGAAAGGAAGCCTGCCGACAATCTCACCGATCGCCAGTACCTGCTGATAAATCGATCTGGTGAAAAGCTCACCAGGAAGCACACGATATACAATTGTTCCGCTCGCATAATACAGATGTCCCGATCTGCCCCACTGAACACTGAAAATAGATCCAGGACCAAGTAGTCGCAAATCAGAAGAAGGACTCCGGCCCCTCTCATGCTGAAGAAGTGAATAGTAATAGAGTTTCCCGTTCTCGCTATATATAAGAAGAGAGCTGTCTGGAGCCCAGCGCACCGGTGGATCGCCGAGGGTCAAAGGAACCCTTTCCGCCAGTACAACATTCCTGTCACGAGCTGTGTCATGCAGTATCAAGCGCCCGTGAGCCGGACTGACAGGATCAAGATAGGTAAAATAGCTGCCGTTGGGAGATGAAGAAACCGGCAGAACCTTGCCGGACTGAACCTGGGCGCCATGCACAAATGCCGGTAGAATTGTCTGTGGATGAATGCTGCCGTTAGCCGGATTCAGATAAAAAAGTCCGAAGCGGTTCTGAACCCGAACCATTCCGGCGGGACTGACTGAAGCGATATATTCGGGAAAGACACTGAGCTGCTGGATCCGGCCGCTCTGAAGATCGGCGGAAAAAGCAGTTCTGTACTCCCCCGTTGATGGAGCGCTGACTGTCGCGGAGAACAGAAGTCTGTCATCTTCTCCAGCATGCAGGTCAGAAAAAACGAGCTCTGCTGACAGGCCGGAAACACACAGAACCGCGAAGACAACGAGGAACAGCGCGCGGTAGTTCATTTTAAGAGCATTTGATACACCCATCTCATACATTATCGGTCCCCCGCTGCAAGGGCTTGAGCAGATTAAGAAGAAAATACACGGCAGGCTTCAGCCAACTCCCGGTCTATTCCATCCAGTATGAGCAGCATCTCGTCCAGCCGCTCAAGTGCATCCTGAACCTCTATGCAGCGGAAGGGCAGATCAAATACCTCGTGATAGCTGGGACCATGGCTGATCTCATGGGCATAGCCGCAGAAGGCACACGGTAGACCCGGCAAACCCGTCGATTCTCCACAACAGGGGCAATATTCATTCGGATCCTGATTTCCCGGTACTTCCATATCTATATATTCTACGGTGCTTATGCCCTGTCTGCAACTGCAGAAAATCTGATTTTTTGTTATATTTATTACATGAAACCTTCAGCAGTATTTCTTGACGCACTAACTATCGGTAATGACATTTCACTCCAGGAGCTTCACGACGTCAGTGAGATCGATATCTATGATCAGACGGATACAGAAGATGTCATACGTCTGTGCCACGGCAAAGCCGTTATTATAACCAACAAAATCATCTTTGACCGCAGCCTGCTGCATGAACTGTCAGACAAGCTGCGTCTGATCTGCCTGACTGCCACCGGCTACAATAATATCGATGTTGATGCCGCGACAGAACTGGGAATTCTTGTCTGTAACGTAAGGGACTACTCAACCGACAGTGTGGCCCAGCATACCTTCAATCTCTGCCTGAATCTGCTTCAGCAGACTGATTACTACCACAGATACATTGCAGAAGGTGAATACTCTCAAGCCCCGGTATTCACACATTTCGGCAGACCCTGGTTCGAACTATCCGGAAAAACCTGGGGAATTATCGGCATGGGGGCAATCGGGAAAAGAACTGCAGAAATTGCCTCAGCCTTTGGCTGCCGGATAATCTATTATTCCAGCAGCGGAATGGACCGCACTCCGGAGTACTGCCGCCATGATCTGCATGAGCTCCTTAAAGAATCCGATATTATTTCTATTCATGCACCGCTGACCGAAAAGACCAATGGTCTCATCGGTCTGAAAGAACTCAGGCTTATGCAGAAGGATTCACTGATTATAAACGTCGGCCGGGGTGGCATAATCAAGGAAAATGACCTGGCGGCAGCCCTGAGAGAAGGTATAATCCGGGGGGCTGCTGTAGATGTATTCACCAACGAACCCCTGGAACAGGAGTCCAGCCTCCTCGATGTCCCGGAAGGTCGCCTGCTCCTGAGTCCGCACATAGCCTGGGGCAGCACTGAAGCCAGACAGAGGGTCATCGCTGCGGTAGCCGGGAACATTCGTGCCTATGCTGCCGGGCATCCGGTTAACACTGTCTGAACTGCAATTTTCCCGAGGTCTGCCGGGAAAATTTCAGAGCAGCTCTGCTGCCAGTTCGGCCAGTCTGCTACGTTCGCTCTTGGTGAGCGTAACGTGACCAAACAGGTCCTGACCCTTGAAGGTCTCCACAAGATACGTAAGCCCGTTTGAACTTGAGTCCAGATACGGACTGTCAATCTGATAGGGATCTCCAGTGAGTACAACCTTGGAACCCTGTCCGGCCCTGCTCACAATGGTTTTCACCTCATGCGGAGAAAGATTCTGGGCCTCATCGATTATTATGTACTGTTCGGGCAGACTGCGCCCCCTGATGTATGAAAGCGCTTCGAGTTCAATGATCTTGTTATTGATCAGCTGGTCCGGTGTTTTGACATTTGGTTTCTTGTATACCCCAAGTATAAATTCAAGGTTGTCGAACAAGGGCTGCATCCAGTGGGACAGTTTCTCGTTCTTCGCTCCGGGCAGATAGCCAATGTCCTTCCCCATCGGGACGACCGGCCGGCTGACCAGCAGCCGCTGGTACTTCTTGTCCTCCATAACCATTTTCAAACCTGCAGCAAGTGCCAGTAGAGTCTTTCCGGTACCTGCCTTGCCGACAAGGGTGACGAGCTGTACTGAATCATCCATAAGAAGATCCAGGGCCATAAGCTGCTCCTCATTGAGCGGGCGGATCCCTGCGACCGACTGCATTTTATGATCAACAAAACACAGACACTGCTGATCCGGTCGATATCGGGAAATGGTATAATCTTCACTTCCATGCTCATGAAGGGCGATAAAATGATTCGGGATCAGCTGGTCGTTCCAGCTGAGAACTCCGTCCCGCTCGAGACTCTCCATGTTCTCGACACTGGTATCATGATAGCTGTAACCCGAGTACAGGGTGTCAATGTTGACTTTCTGTTTTTCATAGTCTACTGCACGGAGACCAAGTGCGGTCGCCTTGACCCTGGCATTAATATCCTTGGAAACAAAAAACACCTCGTTCCCCTGCTGCTGCAGCATATAGGCGGCCAGAATAATCTTGTTGTCATTCTTGTCCAGCTGGAGATCAGCCTGCACCTCACGGGCATGATCCAGTTCAACCCGAAGGATTGAACCGTTCTCCAGTTTAACACCTTCGCTGAGCCTTCCTCCCTTACTTGAACTCTCAAGAAAGCGGATAGCATGACGGGCATTTCGACCCCGTTCGTCACTGAAACTCTTGAGCTTGTCAAGTTCCTCGAGCACCCACAGCGGAATGACGATCTGACTGTCCCGGAAACTCATTATCGCATCCGGACGGTGAATAAACACATTCGTATCAATTACAAAAATCTTGGCTGTACGTTCACTCATAGCTATAGTATGATCCCCTTGCTTGCATCCTGCAAGCTATTTCCTGTATTCTGGATACTCATGAGCAAAGCAACTCCCTTAATTGTGCAGAGTGACGGATCTATTCTGCTTGATGTACACGATCCCGGTGCTGAAGACGCTCGCGCCGCCATTGCCAGCTTTACCGAGCTGGTTAAATCACCCGAACACATGCACACCTACCGCATCAGTCCCTTGAGCGTCTGGAACGGTGCATCTGCAGGATTGACCCTGGAGACAATGGAAAGTGATCTGCACCGCTTCAGCCGATTCACCATTCCCGAGAACGTGCTGTTTACTATCCGTGATCTATATCACCGCTATGGTCTTATAAGCATGGAGACAGCAGCTCCAGAAGCCGGTGAAAATATGCTGCTCCTACGAGTGCACAGTCCCCGGGTACTGGCAGAGCTCAAGGAAAACCGTGAACTCGCAAAACTGGCAATCCCGGATGAGGAGGGATTCCTGGTTCATCTCTACCGTCGGGGAACCGTAAAGCAACTTCTTATCCATGTCGGGTATCCCGTAGAAGACCTGGCCCCGCTCAACAAGGGTGACGACTATCATTTCTCACTCAGAACCACGAGTGCTTCCGGACGCCCATTCGAAGCCCGTGATTACCAGAAAGCCGCGGTAGAAAACTTCGCCGGCGATGGCCGGCCGGGAACAGGCTTCGGAACAGTTGTCCTGGCCTGCGGAGCCGGAAAAACAGTTGTCGGCATTCAGGCTATGTACAAGCTCCAGACCAGCACCCTTATTCTGACCACCAATATTGCCGCTGTTCATCAGTGGATTCGTGAGTTGCTGGACAAGACCGATATACCCCGGGAAGACATCGGCGAATATAGTGGGGAACGCAAGGAAATCAGATCGATTACCGTTGCTACCTATCAGATTCTTGTATGGCGGCCGGATGTAGATGCAGATTTTCCCCACTTCTCGATTTTCAGCAAGCGGAGCTGGGGTCTGATTATCTACGATGAAGTGCACCTGCTGCCTGCTCCTATGTTCAGGGTTACAGCAGAAATTCAGGCTGTACGCAGACTGGGACTCACCGCTACACTTGTGCGCGAGGATGGCCTGGAGGGAGATGTATTCAGTCTCGTCGGTCCCAAGCGCTATGATGTTCCCTGGAAAGAACTTGAAGCAAGGGGATGGATCGCTGCTGCAGAATGCATAGAAATCCGCCTCCCTCTTCCGCAGGATCTGCAGATACCCTACGCAATCGCTGACAAGCGTGCAAAATTCCGTATTGCCAGCGAAAACCCTCTCAAGATCGAGGCCGCCCGTCAGCTGATCGCGAAACACCCCGAGGACGCGATTCTTGTAATCGGACAGTATGTCAATCAGCTGAAAGAACTCGCAGAAGAACTGCAAGCGCCCTTGATTACCGGCAGCACACCGAATCAGAAAAGGGAGGAAATCTACCAGAGCTTCCGCGATGGAGAGGTTCGGGTAATTGTTGTCTCCAAGGTGGCAAACTTTGCGATTGACCTACCGGATGCATCCATGGCAATCCAGGTTTCCGGAACCTTCGGATCCCGCCAGGAAGAAGCCCAGCGGCTTGGCCGCATACTCAGGCCTAAAACCCGCAGCGCTTTTTTCTATTCACTGATCAGCAGATTCACTACAGAGGAGCAATTCAGTGCAAACAGACAGAAATTTCTCACCGAACAGGGCTACAAGTACCATATTGAACTCTATGACCCCGAAGTATAAGCTGTACATGTCATGAGCGAAGAGCTATTCAAAAGATACCTGATGTCCCTGCCCGACAGCGCATTTTTCGATATATACCGTACATACCTGGGCCCGGTATCCACCCCTTTCCGTAAACAGGAACTCTGCAGCGATCTGTGTAATTTCCTGCGACGTCCTGAGGTGCAGCAGCGCATAGTAGATCTCATAGACCAGGACGACAGCTACTGGCTCACGGTCATTGATATCTCTGCCAGCTTCTCTCCCGAGAGGGCCCAGCAGATTTTCCACGGCAGGCTCAGTCCAGTCGAAATCCATCAAAGAATGCTTAATCTGGAAGACCGGATGCTGATTGTAATAGATCCCGACAGTAAAAGTATTCAACTGAATCCAATACTCCGACCCCTGCTGCAGGAACATGCAGTCAACATGTCACGCATTCTTCCATTTGAACAGCTCACGGCTGCAGCTCCAGGCTGTCCCATGAATGAGGCTGCCTGGTTTACATTCTACTCCTTCTTCCGCCACCCCCAGCAGATTTTCAAGCAGAGTGGCGGAATCCGGAAAAAGGACATGGAATTGCTGGAGGGAATATTCTTCCAGTTTCCCGCCAAAGGAGTTCTCGGAACGGCTATAGAAAGCATTATTCATGCATTAGCCGCCATTGGATTACTTAGACCCGGGAATCAGGATTCTACTGCCTACATGTCCTCGCGCCCTGCCTGGGAGAAATTTCTCAAACTTCCCCGCAAACAGGCCCTGGCCTACCTTGCTGCGGGAATGATAGTACCGGAATCCCGCCAGCTCGAAGCTACTGCCAGGGGCTGCCATGCCTTTCTGTCCCTGCTGCAGCCCTCCAGCCGTTATCTGATCAAGGACCTTATCTCTGCCCTGCAGTTTTCTTTTACTGCATGCAACGGTCCTTCTGCAAGCTGGACAGCAGACACCTACAGAGCCCTGTGCAGCCTCGGAATTCTCTGGCCTGACGGTGAGGAGCATTGCATCAGTGCAGAGCTTTCATCAGTGATAGCTTCGGATAACCCGGTAGATATTGCAGCCGAGGAAGAATCTGTCATCGTTCAACCCTCCTTCGAGGTAACCATTACCCACAATGCCCCCATTGGCAAACTTCTCCCCCTGGCGAGCCTGCTGGAACCGAGACGCTGTGATATTTATCCCCAGTTCGAACTGACACGGGACCGATGCCTGCATGCCTTTATCCATGAACCCGAGGCCTTTGAACTCCTGTCCACGTACAGCAAGGGAAATCTACCGCAGAATGTCACCATGTCGCTGGAGCTCTGGGAGACAGAAGGCCGCAGTCTTTCTCTGTACTCGGGAACAATTCTCAAGGCTGATGAACAAAGGCGCCATATTATCGAACATCACCACAACATCTCACGCCTGATTCAGGAAATACTCGCCCCAGGTGTATATCTTATGCGCGGTAGTCAGCGTGAGGTGCAAGCCGCCTTCGCTGACGCCGGGCTCGGAAATATTCCCTCCCGCAGCAGAAGCCTGCCCGGCATAGAAACAGCGTATCATTTCCCGCTCCTGCCAGAGTCCGTTTTTCTCCACACTCAGAAGCAGAAACCGAGCAGCTCGAAGAGCCATATAACAGATACTCCAATAAAAAGCGGGAACCAAAGTCCGGGAATTGAGCTGATTCACGCTAAAATCACCGAGCAGGACTCCCGGGAGCTCATGGAGCACCTTCTGGAACAGAAGCTGATACTCCTCCCCGAACAGATCAGCAGCAGGCATCTGCCGAAAGAACGTAACGAGGCACGCGGGATTGACTACATGGGAAAAGTACGCCTGCTCGAGCGGATTCTTCGATCATCTTCTGATCTGGCAGAAACAACCGAGCGCGACCGAAACGGCAAACCGATCCGGAGACTCATCCGCCCCACAGCCCTGAAGCCGCGTGGAGCAGATCTCTTTGTCAGCGGTCTGCAGTTGCCTGGAGGTGAACCAATTCATCTGCAGGTACGCAAGCTCAGCCTCGTAAGAAAAGTCCGCTCGGGATTCAACTCAGCATCACATGATTAAAGGGTTATCAAGGTTTTTTTGATTCGGGTGCTATAGTTAACTATATTATACGATGAGGAGATGTAAAATGAACGAAACCATAATTTGTGTTGACGACGATGCGCCGGTCCTCAGGGCGATCGATCGTGATCTAGGTCCATGGCTCAGTCAGCAGAATATCAAGCTGCAAACCATAGACTCCCCGTCAAAGTGTCTCAGTTATCTGGAAGAGCATGCTGATGAAGTACTTCTTGTCGTATCCGATCTGAGAATGCCGGAAATGAAGGGAAGTCAGCTGCTGCAGTTTATTGCTGATCATTACCCCGACATCGGCCTGATCCTGCTGACAGCCTTTTCCGACATGGAAGATATTACCAAGGCAGCATCTACCCAGCTACAAGGGCTGATCCTGAAACCATGGGACAAGACCAAGCTTGAACTTGAACTGAACCGGGCACTGTGTCGTGTAAGGGAACGAAGAGACGAGAAAAAATTCAAGAGACAGATAGAGAATCAGCTTACGGCAGCCGGAGAATTCCAGAGCAAATTCTTTTCCACAGCCACTCCGGAATCACCCTTCTATACCTTCCAGGCCAGCAGCGCAGCTGCACCGGGAATATTTGTAAGCGGAGACCACTACCAGAGTCTGCAGCTGCCTGATGGTCGCCTTGCTGTGTTCGTATCGGATGTCAGTGGCCACGGAGTCAAGCCAGCTATGGCAGCCACGGTCTTCAAGATGAGCCTCGACAACCTTAAATCAAGAATTCTCAGTGCAGAATACAGCATAGAGGACTTTGTAAATCGACTGAACAAGGAGCTCTGTAAACGCTTCTCTGCCGTTCTGGATATTCTCATATCCTGCTCGGCTGTCCTGATCGATCCATCGACCATGACCATGCGTCTCAGCGGCGGAGGAAACCCGCCCATCTGCATTGTCCGTAAACATGAGTTGATTATGCTTCCCTTGCAGGCACCCGCCCTCGGCTTCCACGAGACAGTGATGTACGCTGCAGAGGAGTTTGAACTGCATGAGCATGACAGAATTGTTATTATGACTGACGGTGTTTATGACCGAGGCGCAAGCCACTCCGTCCCATGGACCCTGCTTGAAGAAATGTTTCTCCAGGCAGACGCTCACAAGGATTTTATCAGCCAGATTCACCGACTCCTGGGTGCAGAGGATCTCCTGGATGAGCTGAAGGGCAGCACTTTCAGCCGGGAGGATCTCACCATAGTCAGCATCAAGATGCATTCCAAACATGCCTTCCGCAATTGATTATCATCTTTTCCTGATTATTGCCCCCTTTGCCCTGGGCTCAACCCTGCTTGCCATAAGCTCGATCGCGCCTTACCGCAGCAAGCAGGTAGCAAGGTCGCTGATCTGGTATCTGCTGATGGTCAGTTTCTTCCTTGCTGCAAACACAGTAGAGTTGATTGCCAACACAGAAATAATCACAATATCCGCCGCCAAGGTCAGCCACATGTTTTTCCTTGGCTCAGGGCTGGCCTGGCTCGCCTTCGGATTCTGTTTTGCCGGTTTCCCTCACCTGGGCACATGGAAAACCCTCCGCTGGTTCACCATACTTCCGGTGATTATCGTAATCGTAATCTGGACCAACGAGTATCATCTTCAATTCTGGGTGAATGTTGGAGCAACCCGCATCGGCAATTACACAGTCTTACGTCCCGTGTACGGTCCATGGTTCTGGATCTACGGAATTTATCTGTACTTCTTACTGATCGGCGGTGTAGTACTCATGGTGAGCGTTACAGCGGCATCCAGACATGCAATCCAGCGGCAGACAGTACTGATTTCACTCGGGGCATTTATTCCAATTCTATTTAACCTTCTCTACGTCTTCCGCCTCCTTCCATCTATCCGCAAGGATTATACTCCGGTAGCCTTCGCATTGGCAGGAGTTCTCTTTTTCCTGGCGGTTCATCGCTACAGCCTTATGCGCATACTTCCGGTGAACAGGCATTTTATACTCGAGGATGTGCATTCCGCAGTGCTGGTTCTGGATGAATACGGCCATGTTCAGGATGTCAACAACTATGCACAGGTGCTGCTCGATATAGATCCGGTGCAGATTATTGACAGCCATATAAGCAGCTGCAGCACACTAAACGGTTTGCTTGAGTCAGTGCCGCTGAATGAACGGAGCAATTTCGAGACCAGCAGGGTAAAAAACACGGAATTACAGCATCTTGACATCTGGATACAGCCCCTGGTGGACAAGAACGGCAGACATGCAGGTACAACCGTAACCATACATGACGTCAGCTCCTGGAACCGCCTGCTGCAGGAACGTAATAATGCCATAAGCACTCTTCAGTCCGAGCGGATGCGTCTACTGGAACTACAGATAATGCTTCAGAAACAGGAACGACTATCGACAATAGGCCAACTGGCCGCAAATATGGCACATGAAATCAGCAATCCTCTCAGTTTTATTATCAGCGGTATCAAGCAGCTGGAGCTTCAGGAAGAAAGCAAGGATCAAGCCACCACCGATATTTATTCCGATATACATGAAGGTCTGGAGCGGATATCGGCCAGCATTCAGTCATTGCTTCATTATTCCAGAGGCATGCATACTGCAAAAGAATTTAACAAGACCGTTCTTGCCGATATCGTCAGAAAAAGTGCAGCTCTTACCAGTCCTGCAATCGGACGCGTACACATGGAAATACAGGTACCTCCGGAAATTGAACTGTACTGCATTGAAAGCGAACTGAGCCAGGTATTGGTAAATCTACTTCTGAATGCAGCACATGCTATAGAAAAATCTGACTATGCATCCGATACTCATCCCTGGATCAGAATCAGTGCCTGGAAACAAGAAGGCACCATTTTCTGCAGCGTCAGCGATAGCGGAACAGGAATCCCTGAAGAGGACCGTGAAAAAATATTCGAAGCCTTCTACAGCAGCAAAAAAGCCGGAGAGGGCACCGGCCTGGGTCTGAGCATCTCCCGGCACATAGTCCAGAATCATCACAAGGGAAAACTGTATCTTGCCGGCTGTCAGCCTACAGAGTTTATTCTTGAGATTCCGGAGGATCACCATACTCCTTCAAGAGCTTTGAGCTGATCCCTTCCAGCTGACCGGTTACCTCAAGCAGGACTGCAATGGTAAATCGGTCTCTGATTTCGAAACCGCTTCTGACGGCGGCATATATCCAGTCATTCGGTATCCCGGCGAGATCATCACGCTGCCAGATCCCGCTGCTCTCCAGATATTCCGGTATCCGCTGTAAGGTCTCAAGATGTTTGCCGATAAGATCATGCACCTCGGCTGCTTTCTTCTGCAATGTAATGGTATCCAGCACATCGGTATTCCTGCGCTGTCTGAGAATCTGTAGAACTGAATCCGAGCGTTCACCATAGTACCTGCGAATCCGGTCCTCCCTTCCCTGCCAGTCATGCTCAACTGCCAGCTTTGACAGATCCATGCGATACAGTTCCTCATACATTTTTCCGGAAAACCAGAGACCTAAGGCGACCTTGATCCCATGCGGCGGCAGGCTGCGTTCATGCATCTCGCCACACATTTCAAGATAATGTGAAATATGGTGTTCCGAGCCCGAAGCCGGCCGTGATGAACCAGCGAGATACATTGCGGTCCCTGAGCCGATAAGACCTCGGGCAAGAGCCTCGATACAATCTGAACTGCAGCCAGAAATATCCACCGTAAGGCAGAGCATGTTATCCAACTGTGACTGCATGAGAATCAGTGAATCATTGTTGATTGGCTCTCCGGTCAGGAGAGCCGAGAGCTTCCAGTCCAGTAAGGAGGTGATTTTCCCGATCATATCCCCGAATCCAGCCTGTATCATCCCGAATGGGGCAGCCTTCAATACTGAGATATCAGCACACACAAGATCGGGAATAACAGCCGGAAAGGTCTGTTTAACGCCATGTATGGTTATGGGAGAAACATGCGAGGCGTAGCCGTCCATTGAAGGTGCTGTGGCAATTACAAAGTAGGGCAAATTCATCCTGAATGCAGCATAGCGGCATAGATCGTTTATGGTACCTGAACCACAGGCAGCAATGACCGAATGATTGTCGAGTTTGCTCAGAAGCAGCAGGAAGTTGTCGGCATCAGCCTGCACCTTCCCACCAAGATCGATCCTGTGCACCCTGATTCCACTGGAGGCAAGCAGCGATTCGGCTCTTTGCCCTGCAGCAGACCGGGTATTTGCATCGGATACCAGACAGATTTCCCTCCCGGGATACAGCCGGGCAAGCTCAGCCGGCAGCAGTTCCAGTGCATTTTCGTCAATCAACAGTTTCATATTCATGAAGACCTCCGATTATTCAGGAGTCACTCAGATTCTCCAGGGCGACAATATCGATCGGCATGACGACGCGATGAGGGATTTCCTTGCGGAGTATCGAAGATCGATAGAGATTCCCGAGGGCTGCGGCAGCCTGTTCTTCGGGGCGCTGAGAAATGAGATAATCGATCTCACCGTTCCGGACTCCTGCCAGATTCTCGGGAATGGCGTCATAGCCGACAATGTGAAGCTCGAGATTCTCAATACCGATTGAATCTGCACTGTAGGCATGGGTCATGGCATTCGGCACGAATACTCCTGCCAATGACAGGGCATGGTCCTGTATTCTTTTACGGATCGGGCCGGCATCTCCATCCTCACCTTCGACTGCCTGAACCTGGATAGCCCGCTCTTCAAGATACGAGAGGAAGCCCGATAAGCGCTGCTTGAGATGATAGTCGCTGCCGCTGATATCTGCTGCAAATAAGCTGAAGGGCCTGTTTCCGTTCCGGGCGACAGCTTCATACATTGACTGCAGCAGCAGACGTGCCGCCAGACGTCCCGAGGCATAGCCATCCTGACTGACACAGCAGGAAAAATCAGCATCCGGAATATCGGAGTCAAAAAGGACAATATTCTTTCCAAGGCAGCCTTGCTGCAGCACCTGGGTAAAAAAATCAGCCAGAACCGGGGCAATCAGATAACCCTCAGCCCCTGAATCGGCTGCCTCTCGTACTGCTGCCTCAGCAGACACAGGCGAATGCCTGTCAAAGTGGAAGTAATTGACTGCTACATTATACAGTCTCAGATCGGCGGCCGTCTGTTCCAGCCCTTTCCTGCAGAGTTCCCAGTAGCCGGAATCCTGTTCCGGGAGCGGCATGATAATCCCGAGGGAAGATGATCTGCTTTTACTCAGGCGGGAAGCAAAAACAGCGGGTTCATATCCGGTCTTTTCGATTGCCTCCCTGATTCTGGCTTCGGTTTCCGGCAGAACTCTGCCTCGATTATGCAGCACCCGATCAACGGTGCCGATGGATACGCCAGCCATTCTGGCAATATCCTTGATTGTTACTGGCTGATCGGATGTGCTCATAATCCCCCTCTTCTTTATTGTCCGTAGTAGGCATCAGGCCCGTGTTTGCGCTGGAAATGCTTTTCAGTATAGTAGCGCGGAAGCCCTCTGGCCGCAACAAGGCTCTCGGTCATCCAGGCCATCTGTGCGATCTGTTCCAGGACAGCTGCATGATACAGGGCTTTGGCGGCTGTCTTACCCCAGGCAAAGGGACCGTGCCCCTCAATAAGAACCATGGGACAGAACTCTGCCCGTATACCCCGCTGCTTGAAGCAGTTGGTAATCTGTCTGCCGGTTTCAAGCTCGTAGTTCCCCTCTACTTCTGCAGCACTCATAAGGCTGGCACAGGGAATATCCATTGCAAGGTGATCGGCATGAGTGGTGCCGTACACGGGAATATCACGCCCGGCCTGGGCCCAGGATGTTGCATATGTAGAATGGGTATGAATAATTCCGCCGATTTCCTTCCAGGATCTGTATAGATGCAGATGTGTAGGCGTATCGCTGGACGGCCGCAGTTTCCCCTCTATGGTCTCACCCTCAAGTGAAAGAACCACCATGTCTTCTGCTTTGAGATCCTCATACGGCACTCCGCTGGGCTTTATTGCCACTGCGCCCAAGCCTCGGTCTATTACCGAGACATTGCCGAAGGTAAAAATCGCCAGCTGGTGAGCGGGGATACCCATGTTTGCTTCGTAGGCTTCTTCCTTGATCGCTGTATATACGCTCATAATCACCCCAGCTTTGCAGCAAGACGACTCAGAAGGATTTCCTGTTTCAGGCTTTCAGTACTGCTGCCCTTTCCGATCCGTATGAGTTCAATGCCTGCCATTTCAGCGAAGTCAGCAATATGTCCGGCATGCACAGCCGTACTGAATGCGGTATGATGTGCTCCGCCGGCAAGTATCCAGCCCTCAAGACCGGTCTTGAAGTCAGGCAGTGGTTTCCAGAGTACCCTGGCCACCGGCAGATTTGGCATGCTCTGCTCAGGCTTGTAGGCCTCAACCTCGTTCACAATAAGGCGCAGACGGTCACCCATATCGACCAGAGATACATTTATTGCAGCACCGCCCTCTCCATCGAAGACCAGACGTGCCGGATCAGCCTTGCCTCCGATTCCAAGAGGGTGCACCTCGAGTGATGGTTTCTTTCCTGCCGCTGCTATGCTCGGGCAGATTTCAAGCATGTGGGCACCAAGAACCAGGGAGTTTTCAGGATCCATATGATAGGTATAGTCTTCCATGAAGCTTGTCCCGCCTGCTAATCCGGCAGCCATTACCTTGACTATGCGCACCAGAGCTGCGTGTTTCCAGTCTCCTTCCGCCCCGAAACCATAGCCGTCAGCCATTAAACGCTGTACGGCAAGTCCCGGGAGCTGAGGTAAACCGTAGAGATCCTCGAAGGTAGTTGTGAAAGCCTTGTAGCCCCCGGCGTCCAGGAAGGAACGCAGCCCGAGTTCAATCCTGGCCTGCTCTTCGACGGCCTTCATTTTTTCCGGACTGGAAAGCACATCCTGACTGAAGGAGTAGAGCTTTTTATATTCCTCTACCAGCTGTGAAATCTCATTCTGATTGATTTTATCACAGGCGCTGACCAGATCCCCGATTCCATATCCATCGACCTGTACACCAAGCGCGATCTCGAGTTCTACCTTGTCACCTTCGGTCACCGCGACCTTCCGCATGTTGTCGCCGAAGCGGGCGACCCGGAGATGTGCGGCTTCATCCAGGGCAAGGGCGGCCCGCATCCAGGCTCCTATTTCTGACTGAACAGTTTTATCCTGCCAATACCCGGCAACAACCCTGCGCTTGAGATTCATTCGGGCGTTGATGTGCCCGAATTCACGGTCTCCATGCGCACTCTGGTTCAGATTCATGAAATCCATGTCTATGGAATCCCAGGGAATATCCCGGCTGAACTGGGTATGCAGGTGCAGCAGCCGCTTGTTCAGAATTGACAGACCGCGAATCCACATCTTGGACGGTGAAAAGGTGTGCATCCAGGTAATAATCCCGATGCAGCTGTCGGCAGCATTCGCCTCCCTGATTGTCCCCGCAATACCGGCACTGCTCAAAACCACCGGTTTCCATACAAGTTTGACCGGCAGCCCGGCCGAGGCATTCAAGCCATCTGCTATTTTACCGGACTGCTGGGCTACCTGTTTCAGGGTTTCCTCGCCATAGAGGTCCTGACTGCCGGTAATAAACCATATCTCTTTTTCCTTGAATATTTCTGTGTTCATGTTCATTTCTCCTTCTTTCGTTTTGTTCAATCCCGATCCCTTGACCTGAATTCTGAATAGCGCTCTTCAAACTCTCCGAATGCCTGATACTGCTGATAGATTTCATCATACAGGGTGGCGTTCACCGGGTTCGGCTCATAAATCCTGTGCACGCCAGCTGACATTGCCCTCTGTGCCGCTTCCACGTTCGGGTATACACCGGCTGCCGCAGCAGCGAACATTGCTGCTCCCAGAGCACCAGCCTGCTCTGCGGCACTGACAGAAATCTGCATGTTCACAATATCTGCAAGGGTCTGCATTACGAATTCCGACTTCAGGGATACACCGCCCAGAGCGATAAGGGAACGCACCTCCAGTCCCTGAGAGCGGAAGCGCTCGACAATTGCCCGCGCCCCAAAGGCTGTTGCTTCAACCAGAGCTCTATACATCCTCGGGGCATCGGTTCCAAGATTCAGACCGGCAAAACCACCACGCAGAAGCTGATCAGCATCTGGTGTGCGGCGGCCGTTCAGCCAATCCAGGGCCAGCACTCCGCTTTCCCCGGGTTTGATATCCCGACATCGCGCTTCAAGTCCGGGAAGAATTGCGTCATTCAGGAAGGCTTCGAGTTTCGATGTATCGGAAACCCCATGTTCAGCTGCTGCAGATTCCTCAATCAGTGAAAGCGGCCACATCAATGTTTTTTTAAGCCATGCATAGGCGTCGCCAAATGCCGACTGCCCTGCCTCATACCCGGTTTTACCAGGGATAACCGAACCCTTAACCTGACCGCATATTCCTACAACTACATCATTAGATGATTCATCCGGCCCCAGGTACACATCGCAGGTACTGGTACCGATTACCTTGGCAAGCTGATACGGACCAATTCCGGCCCCGACGGCACCCATATGAGCATCAAAAGCACCTACTCCGACCACACAGTCCCTGGTCAAACCTAGCCGCTCAGCCCATTGTGCCGACAAGGCACCTGCAGATACATCACTGGTGTGAGTCTCTGTCCCGAGAGAAGAACGAATTTCAACAAGTTTGGGATCAAGCTGCTTGAAGAATGTTTCTTCTGGGTATCCTCCGAACTCTTCATTCCATAGCACCTTGTGCCCGGCAGCACAACGGCTTCTCATTATATTGCCGGCCCCGATAGTTCCGGTGAGCAGCGCAGGGATCCAGTCACAATGCTCAATCATGCTTGCTGCGGCATTCCTGACCTCTGGATTATTTCTGATTACATGCAGGGCTTTCGCCCAGTACCATTCCGAGCTGTAGATACCGCCCACATAAGCAACAGGATTTTGCCCGGGCCAACTTGCGGCCAGCTTATTGATTTCCGCTGCTTCACGGACGCTGGTATGATCCTTCCAGAGTATAAACATGGCATCGGGGTCTTCCGCGAAATCATTCTTCAGTGCAAGCGGCAGTCCGTCAGCATCGCAGAATATCGGTGTAGAACCAGTGGTATCAACGGCAATCCCCTTTACATCTCCAGGCTTGCATTGCGGGCATGCAGCAAGTGTTTGCCGGATTACCGCCTCGAGTGTCTCGATATAATCCAGTGGATGCTGTCTGAATCGGCTGCTGTGAGGATCACAGTACAGTCCCTGTTTCCAGCGAGGATAATACTCGACTGCCTGGGACATGGTTTTACCGTTCCCTGTATCCACTAGCACTGCACGTACAGAGTCGGTACCAAAATCAAGACCAATCACATAATTCACTGATTTACCCTCCTGTGTGTACGTTAACACACATCATTGCAGCTGTCCACAAAATATGTGTACGCACACGCGTTTAAGCTCGAAATAGCACTATGATTCTACATGCAAGATTGCAATAGCCTGGATTTTGAGGTAACGTTCTGTCTGTGGAGGGCAAGGAGCAAACACAATGACCATTTCAATGAAAAAACTCGGGAAACATGAGGGCAGCGATGTACTGTTTATCAGTATTCAGAATTCCAGTGGCGTATGCCTTGATGTATGCAGTGTAGGTGCAAGCCTCTGCGGACTCTCAGTCCCGGCAAGCAGGAACCAGGGAGACACAGATTCCATTCAGACGGTCTGCGGATTTGACAAGCTGAAAGACTGCGTCCGCAATCCTCCCTATTTCGGAGTGACAGTAGGGCCGGTTTCAAACAGAATCGGAGGAGCCCGATTTCAGCTCAGCGGCCAGCAATTCCAGCTTGAGGCCAATGAAGGAAAAAACTGCCTGCATTCCGGCAGCCAGGGATTTCCCCGCAAGAATTTTTCTGCCCGCTGCATCGAAAGTGAAATGGCTGCCGGCGTTATATTCAGCTATGAACGTCCGGACGGTGAGGGAGGATTCCCTGGTACTATGCAGTTTCACTCAGCATACTGGCTGACCGAGCAGAATGATCTGATTTTCCACTATGAAGCCGAGTGTGACAAGGCAAGTCCTATCAACGCAACCAATCACGCATACTGGAACCTGAACGGTGCCGGAAGCGGCAATATACTGCAGCATGAACTGAAACTGCATGCTGACCGCTATCTGCCGGTTAATGGTGAACTACTCCCCGATCAGGGGGCTCACACCGTACCAGCAGAAATGGATTTTCAGGAAACCAAAACCATTGGCAAAGACATTGCAGCGGTTGCCGGCGGCTATGACCACTGCTATATCCTTAAAAACAATGATGAGTCGTGGAGCCATGGGCTTGATCCGGAAAGCGTTTTGCCGCCGGAGCTTACTCAGCTGCTGCAAAGCTCAACAGAAAAAAATCCGATGACCGGACGCAGCGTACAGAAATCGGCAGAGCTGAGCGCAGACAGCAGCAACATCAGAATGGAAATATACACGGATCAGTCAGCAGTTCAACTCTACAGCTCAAACATGATTCCATCAGGTGGGATCAAGGCTCGGGACAATGCACTAATCGAATCGCACGGAGCTGTCTGCCTGGAGACTCAGGACTGGGTTGATGCACTTAATCACACGGAGTACCCCAGCATAGTTCTGGAGCCCGGCCAAAGATACCGGCGGACAACTGTTCACCGTTTCAGTTGGTAGCAGCTATAAAGCGGCGGCTCTGCGCAGCCGCCTGCGCTTCAAACATTGCTCTTCCGGTAATTACACGGCAGCCTGATTCCTGCGCCCGCCGGAGCAGGCTCGTATACTCAGGAGTGTAGATAATATCGTAGAGGGTCTCTTTTCCGCTGAATACATAATCGGAAATCGGATCGGCCTCGGCATCCGGTGCCATGCCCACCTGGGTCGTCTGAACGATAAGATCAAAGGCCTCCGCACCTAAATCAGGACTCAATCCCATAGGACGGCAGTCAGCCTCCGGAAACAGCACAGCCATTTCGCTGCACAGCTGTTCAGCTCGTGCTTCGGTTCTGTTGTATACAATTACTCCTGCAGAATGCTGCAGCAAAGCAAATACTACTGCCCTGGCAGCCCCACCGGCACCGATTACTGCACAGCGGCTGTCAGATAAAGGAAAGCCGCTTTCCAGCAGCGGATGCAGAAATCCTTCAACATCTGTATTAAAAAGCTGGATTTCGTCGCCATTCAAGACCGCAGTGTTGGCAGCCCCCAATGCGCTCACTGAAGGGTCAGGCAGCGCACCCTTCCAGGTCAGTGTTGCCTCCTTGTGAGGAACAGTGACCGATACAGCCCTCAGGGGGAAGGCATTCATAAAATCTATGCCAAGCTCACCATGACTCAGCGGAAAGGGGATATATGCAGCATTCAGACCTTCATCCCTAAAACGTTTGTTGTGAAATTCAGGAGACTTCGAATGCATGACAGGATTGCCGAAAATAGCAAAAAAGCGGGTATCAGCATTATGCTTCCCGGTTCGGCAACTCAGAGAAAGGTATTCAGCAGATAACTGTCCCGGTGCAGCCTCGGCGCTCCCGTCATGAGCATAGGTCCACAAGGATCCGAAGGCAAGCGGAGCACATCTGGAAGGGATACCCCATTTTCCCATTCCAAGCACAAGCTGATCCCCTGGTCGATTATTTCCAGCAAGCTTCAGAAGTTCAAGTAAATCCCGGCTATCCTCAAGCATAAGTGCAAGTTTCGGTAGTTCATGCTCCGGAATTCGCTTCAGTGTTCTGGCGATTCTGTCAGATCCCTTCCAGTCAGCTGTATTGAACACATGACAGGATCGGATGACCCGTGCATCAACGCGGTCACAGAGTCGACATAGCTCTACATCATCAGTAGTTCCCGCCTGTTCTACCTCGAGATCAAGGAAAAGCCCGTGATTCGCGTCGCGGGGGGCACCACTCCCTCCACGGATGTAATTACCTGGATTATTATCAAGTTTCTTCAGGAGCTCAATAAGCGTCCTGTTCCGAACTTCACGGTTGGAACTATATTTACCTCCGTCCTGCGGCAGACGAATAGTAATTACCACGCGGCGAAAGAGCGTCAGGCCCTCATTCACAAGAAGCATAAAATCCGATGCCTTGATTTCATCGAGAGCATCAAGCCGGAACTCAACACCTGAGGCAAAAGAAGCCTGGGAACGGGCACGCGCTATCATGCCCTGGCAATCGGAGTGTAAGATAGTTACAGTTATCATGCAGGTAAAATTCCTCCGGCTGAAACGAAATCATTGATTACCCCGGCTTCTACTGGCGCACTGTAATAATAACCCTGAAGACAATCACAACCAATATCAATAAAAAAAGCCGCCTCAGCCGCTGATTCTATGCCACCAGCATGAGTCAGGATTCCTGCATCCCTGCAGACCTGAATCACAGCCTTGATAATAGATGCCTGCACGGGATTTCCTGAGGCTCCTTCCAGAAGGGAGCGTGAAAACTTGACCGCTGAAAGCGGCAGCTGAGGGAGATGCCTCAGGGCAGAATAAGAGCCACCGAAATCATCTATAACACATCTGACGCCAGCCTTGTGAAGCCGATCGAGTCCGCTCTGTATTACCTTTATATTGCCATGGAAGGCTGCATCTGAAAGCTCAAGCTGCAGTCTACCGGGTGGCACATTGAGACTCTTGAGTATCTCGAGAATGCGTTCTACGATCTCGGTCCGGAAAAACTGTAAAGCAGATACGTTGACGCTGACATAAGGCTTCCTGTCGCCCACAGTCCAGGATTCAGAAGCATGAAGAGCCTGATACAGAGACCACTGTGCTATATGCTTGACCCCGCCGCTCTCCTCGGCAATTGACAGAAATTCATCTGGTGGTATAAGTCCAAATTCAGGATGCTTCCACCTCAGGAGTGCTTCGACTCCGCAAATACGATGATCATTATCCACTATAGGCTGAAAACGCTGGAAAAAATCAGGAAACCCTTTACTGGTCTGATCAGCTATGCTGCGTTCCAGCCCCCTGCGACGATGAATCAAATCAGCTAATCCAGGGTTATAAACGAGTGTGCGCTGCTGGTTCCTGATCGCCTCAAGCAGAAGATCAAACACCACCCTGACAGCATCATCCGCTGAAAAACCGGAAACTGGTACAGCTGCAATAAATGCCCCGAAATGTACATCGCTGGCCGGAGCTTCATGCTCCCTGGAAATTGAGGCATTAAGCTGCTCCATAAAGGTGTAGATTCCAGACTCATTCTCACTGTCCTCAATGCGCTCGGCGGGAAGAATACAGAAAAACTCATCCAGCCTATCAGACTGATACAGCTGATCCCCGCAGAGCTTACGGATTCTGAGAATTGTCTTTACCAGTAGAGCCTTACTCTGGTCGCGAAGATCCTTGATCCGCTCATATTCATTATCCAGTCGGATAAGAAGCAGATAGGAACCTTTTGTCTGTGCATTACTATGAAGTTCCAGCAAACGACGTTCACACACACGGCGGATTGGCAGTCCGGTATAAGGATTAGTATTCAGCATCCTGCGCAGGCCCGTGTTCTCGCGACTAAGCTCGAGCAGCTTTTTCTGGATAGATGCTATGCTCTGGGTTTCTTCTTGTGCCATCTATGTAAAGTATACATTAAGAATCGGAAGGAATCAGCCTTCTTTGTATATAAAAGGCCGATTAATGAGTGATGCCAGGGTTTTTGCCGTGGCATTTATATCTGCCCCGTCGCTGCCGTCATCAATCTTTTCAACTTTATCGCTGAATACGAGCTCCAAACGGTAGTACATCTTTCTCTTTTCTACATAGGAACCGAAACCGGCATTCAGAACAGTCGAACTCGGCCTGGCAGAATTACCTATCATACGCAATGCAGTTAAGCGCACCGACTCAAGATCCTTCAGGGAATCTGTGCTTTCTGACAGCCTGAACCCAAGAAAGCTGGAACGATAGGTTATTTTTTCAGCATCAAGATCAAATATACAACGACGATTCATTCCTGCCACCACAAAACAGGCCACAAAAAGAGCTATATAAAACAATGTGCCGAAGCTGAAATCAAACTGCTGAATCTGCGGAAAGGCCATGATTGCAGCAGTCAGAAGCAGCAAAGCAGAGAAGGCAAAACCGATCCGCCTCAGAGGACTCAGCTTGAGCTCCGGAGCGGACCGATTATCTGCATATAATGCATAATGTGATTTAACACGTATCATCGATGATCAGCCATTCGGTGGATTATGACAGGCTATAATATGCCCTTTCGCTTTATCTTCAAGCTGCGGAGTAACCTGCTTACAGATCTCTGTTGCATATTGGCATCGTGGATGAAAACTACAGCCGGGTGGAGGGTTTACCGGACTCGGCACATCTCCCTGCAGGATAATACCTGAGCTCTTGTAGTCAGGATCGGCCACAGGAATAGAAGAAAGCAGGCTGATCGTGTACGGGTGCCGTGGGTTCCTGTATAAATCCGAGGCCTCCGAATTCTCCGCCATTTTTCCAAGATACATAACGGCTATTCTATCGGAAATATACTGGACTACACTCAGGTCATGCGCAATAAAAACAAAGGTCAGATCAAAATCATCCTGCAAGGATATAAGAAGATTCAGTACCTGTGCCTGAATCGACACGTCCAACGCACTGACAGGCTCGTCACATACAATAAGACTAGGTGTGAGTGCAAGAGCCCTGGCAATACAGATACGCTGGCGCTGACCGCCTGAAAACTCATGAGGATAACGGTTGGCTGCTGTTCTCGGCAAACCTACCTTGTCAAGAAGCTCATTTACCCAGCGATTCAGCTGGGGACCGTTATGAGTCTTGAATTCTCTGGGACCCTCGGCAATAAGATCCTTGACCAGCATCATGGGATTCAGAGAAGCCCAGGGATCCTGGAAAATCATCTGTATACGCTGGCGTGCAGCCTTCAGATCATGCCGGTTCATGGAGAGAATATCTGCCTTGCGAGCAATGTAATCAGCACGATGCTTGATTTGATCAGCAGAATGCTGGAGCTTACGCATCTCTCTTTTGGCAGCAAATGACTTTTCACCGCTACGCTCTTCGATCATGGATAGCTTCTCTGCATACTCAAGATCTATAGCATCTACTTCAGTAATTGTCTGACGATGCTGATCCGGATCAAGGTATACACGGCCGGAATCGGGTTCATACAATCGCAGAAGGCAACGCCCGATGGTGGTTTTACCACAGCCGGACTCACCAACAAGACCAAGGGTCTCACCCTTCATAATATCGAGATCGACTCCGTCAACGGCTTTCAGGCTCAGGGATTTTCCGGAGAAAGGACTTGCCTTTACCGGAAAGGTTTTTCGAAGCCCTCTGACTTCAAGCAGCTTTTTACTCACGCCTCACCTCCGGTGACCATAGAATCATTCGTTGTTTCGTTATATAGAGGCTTCCGTATTTCATTGGAGTAGAGAAAACACCTGACCTGATGGTCCTCTTCCAGCTGCACCAGCGCGGGTTCTGCCTCGCGGCATTTTTTCATGACACTTGGACAGCGTGATGCAAAACGGCAACCCACCCGAGGCTTCTTCGGATCGGGCAACGTACCTGGAATGGTCTGAAGTATTCTTCGGCTGCCATCCTTGTTGAACTTGCTCTCACCGAGTACCGGAACGGATCCAAGCAGGCCTTTTGTATACGGATGCATTGGTTTCTTGAAAATATTCTGTACAGAGGTGGTTTCAACAACGACACCGGCATACATAACCATGACGCGCTGACTGAAGTTAGCTATAACCGCAAGGTCGTGGGTAATAAACATGATAGCGGTGTCACGTTCTTCCTTGAGCCTGCCCATGAGACGCAGAATCTGTGCCTGAATGGTAACGTCCAGAGCCGTTGTGGGCTCGTCGGCAATCATCAGAGACGGCTCGCAGGCCATGGACATCGCAATCATAACCCGCTGCCGCAGACCGCCAGAGAGCTGAAAGGGATATTCCGCTACCCGGGACTCCGGATCGCTGATTCCAACCTCCGTTAAAAGCCGAGCGCTTTCTTTCAGGGCTTCCTTCTTGCTCATATCACGGTGAAGCATCAAGGCCTCGGATATCTGATACCCGATTGTATACACCGGGTTAAGTGAAGTCATCGGCTCCTGAAAGATCATCGAGATATCATTACCCCGAATCTTCCGCATTTCATCTTCCCTGAGTTTGAGAAGATCACGACCATTAAAAAGAACCTCGCCACCTACAATTCTCCCCGGTGGGTTTGGAACCAGGCGCATAATAGACATGGATGTCTGACTTTTGCCGCAGCCGGACTCCCCGACAATACCCAGCGTCTCACCTTTACTCACATGAAAATCCACACCGTCAACAGCCTTGACGGTGTAGCCATGCATATCGAAATATGTCTGGAGGTTTTTAACCTCCAATATTTTATCACTCATATATACTTCCTGTTGTCTCCGCTGGCATTAATGTTTGCTGCGAGGATCCATTGAATCCCTGATACCATCACCAAAAAAGTTCCACGCCAGGATTGCAAGAAAAATTGCGAACCCCGGTATAAGTATCCATGGAAAATCCTGAACCACCCGTGTGCTTCGAGCTACGGACAACATAAGTCCCCAGGATGCCTGGGGTTCACTGATTCCTAGTCCCAGCAGACTGAGAGCCGCCTCACCGAGAATAAAACCAGGAATAGCCAGTGTAACCTGGATAATCGAATAGCTGAATGTATTCGGAAGCACGTGGCGGTAAATGATCTTCCAGTCGCTCAATCCCATGGTACGGGCGCTCAGTACATAGTCCTCGGTCTTGATTGACAGAACCATCCCGCGGATAACCCTTGCGAGAGTAGCCCAGCCAACCAGCGAGAGAATCATGATAATCAGAACATATACCTGTATCGAATTAAGTCCAGGCGGAAAGCTGGCACGCAGGGTAAACAGCAGATACAGCGATGGAAAAGATATAACTATTTCAGAGAGCCGCATAAGGATAGTATCCGTAACACCACCGAAATAACCTGATATACCACCTATAATGATTCCCAGAATGAACGTAATCGCAGCACCGAGAATACCTACTGACAGTGACACACGGCTTCCATGCAACAGCCGTGACAGAAGATCACGTCCGAGCTGGTCAGTTCCCATAAGGAAAAAACCACCGGTAGGAGAAGTCAGGAAATGACGATTACTATCGAACATCCCCAGGAATCTGTAGGGAATACCTTCTCCGAAGAATTGCAGAAAATTCTTGTTTCCCTTGGCAAGCCAGATAACTACATCGGTTTCGATTCCCTGAACGGTACGGACACCGAGATTCAGTTTGCGGTGCTCATCAATATCGCCAAGGGCTTCAATTGAATCTATCTCATTCGAAAGCCGCTGCAATATCGGATCAGTTTCTGCCAGACGGTAGTGCCGCTGCATTTCATCCATAATTACGGCTTTTCGCTCTTCCGGTGTACGCGCTGTAGTTATTGCTCTGCGCTCGGAACGGCCGGCTTGCGTCTCTACGGTAATAGCGCGCAAGGCACGCATAGGAATAATACCGTACTCGCGGGTTGCCTGATTTACCAGACGCTGCTCGAAAACAAACGGCCGGAAGGATGATCCATCATCACTGCGGTGTATGTAATTTATACTTGTCGGAGGATGATAGGATTTATTTCTGTCCGCCCATGTCATGCTGAATGGCGAGAGAACATCTGCCATAAGTGCTGCTGAGTACAGGGTCAGAAGAATAAGAAGCCCAACCTTACCAAGCGTATGCTTGCGAAATCTCCTGAGGTATACCGACCACAGTGATTGTCCTTTATCCACTTCAGCACCAATATCTGCCGCAATGTCATCTGCTGCAGGTGGTTCCATATTTGTCGCGTTAATATTCGTTTCCATTTAATTCACCCGTATCCGAGGATCGACAATCGCCAGAAGTATATCAGCAATAAGATTACCGATTACCAGCAAAATTACCCCGTAAATCAGACTGCCGACTACCATGTACAAGTCCTGCTGCAGAATAGAGTTGAGAATCAGACGTCCAAGACCCGGCCATGCCAGTACGTTCTCTACGAGTGCTGCACCTGACATAATTACCCCGAGCTGAAAACCAAGAATTGTAATCATCGGGTTGATTGCATTTCTGAGAGCATGACGGTATATAACCTTGCTTTCCTTCTGCCCTTTGGCCCGTGCAGTTACGATATACTGTTGATTCATAATTTCCAGCATATTACCACGCATGTACCTGGTAAGCTGGGCCATCTGACTGGTTCCAATTACAAAAACCGGCAAAATGAGATGCCTGCCAATATCAAGCCGCTGACCAATCCAGCTCAACTGTTCGTGATCAATACTGGTCATTCCCCCAAGCGGGAAAAAGCTGAGATTGAGTCGCGAAATCAAGTAGATGAGAAGAAAGGCAAGAAAGAAATTCGGGATCGCTAACCCAAAAAAGGCAAAGAAAGAAATGAACTGATCTTTCCATTTATATTGATTGGTAGCAGCAATGATTCCAAAAGGTATACTGATAAACCAGGCAAAGGCCAGTGATGTCAAAGAGAGCAGGATAGTTGCTGCCGCACGCTGCTGAACCAGTACAAAGACCGGTGCACGCTGCGTCATCGACCAACCGAAATTCCCCTGCAGGGCGTTAAAAATGTAGAGGAAAAACTGTCTATACCATGGCTGATCCAGGCCGAATTGGGAACGGAACAGTTCGATGTCTTCAGGACGGACATTGGGATTCAGCACCATCTGGGTGAACACGTCACCAGGGGCAAGCTGAATAAGACCGAAACCGATAGCAACAACCGCAAGAACGATGGGAATCATATGCACCAGCCGACGCAGGATAAACCTGAGCATCATCGGGCTGATCCATACAAGTCTCAGCATCCACATTGCTACTTCAGCAAAAAACAGGGATGTCAGCCATCCCATACCAGTTCCGGAAAAGAATATCAACCATACGAAGGGATCCAACAGTAAGGTGAACCGCCAGTTGATCTGGTTGATACGTGTGGCCAAATTAGTAGAGCTCATGAAAACCGACCTTGAACAGAGGAAGGACAGCTGCCGAAACAGCTGCCCCCGCTCTAATTTAATTTGTGATTACTTCAGGTAAATCCGGTGAAGGATACCATCCCACTCAAAACCAGTTACAGACTGAGGCTTGATATTTCCCCATTTTGTCTTGTAACCATGTACCAGCGCTGCATTTACAGTATGAACCCACGGCACTTCATCAATCCAGATTTCCTGGATAATCTGAAAACCATCAATTCTCTGCTGCTCGTTGGTTGTGTTATTAGCCATATCCCATGCTTCATCTACACGGCGCTCCCAGTCACGGCGGGGAGTTTCCTGGCTTGGCTCGATCATGTGCAGGTTACCCCGTGAAGGATATACGTTTGCACCGCTGATCGGATCAACCGAACCGGTCAGACCAATGAGAATGATGTTCCAGTCATAGGTTGAGACCAGACGGCCAACCATGGTGTTGAAATCTTCGGGCTGGAAATTAACCTGAATTCCGATTTCAGCAGCATCCTGAGCGAAAAGCTCACCGATTGCCTCACGCTCGCGGTTACCCGCGTTGGTACGCATGTCAAGCACAATGCGGTTTCCGTCAGGATCCTGTCTCCATCCGTCACCATTCCGGTCTACGTAATCGATGGAATCAAGCATATCCATAGCGGTATCAGGATCGTATGGGAACGATGCATCCGCTGCCCCTTCCCAGAAATAGGGAGAGAAGGGAGGAATAAATGAGTACTGTGGATACCCAAAGCCGTACATTACGTTGTTGATAATCGCCTGGCGGTCAACAAGGTGAGCCATTGCCTGGCGGAAGGTCTTGTTTGAAAGCCAGGTCAATTCGGGCTCTTCAATGCCGTTCGGGTTCTGGTTGAAGGCAAAGAAGTTCGAGCTGGCACGTGGACCAACGCTGTAAAGATCAAAACCGACCTCTTCCTGACGCTCCATAGCGATGGAGACATCTTCACCACGAAGTGAAAGATAGTCATGATCACCAGCAAGGAAGCGCTGCAGCTGTGTATCTTGATCCGGCAGGTACTCAATAACCACTTCATCTACATAAGGAAGCTGAGTTCCCCACTCATCCTTTTCCCAATACAGTGGATTACGCTCAAGTACAACGCGCTGACCAGGTGTATAGCTGCGAATCTTGAAAGGTCCGTTTCCAATAACACTGGTAACATCGGTGTCAACGCCCCAGATGGTATTGATTGCAGCTGCACCTTCATTTTCTACGATAGGTCGAAGAATGTGCATCGGCAGCGGATAAATTGATGTACCAGTCAGAATACCAGCGTATACGAAAGGAAAGGTAACCTTGAAGGTTCTCTCGTCAATCTTTTCCCATTCTGTTGCCTGACCGCTTGGCATTAATGCATTTCGTGAGTTGGTCTCAACTGCAGGATCAAGATAGATCAGGTTAACCGCATCAACAAAGTCGGACGCAGTAAGGTCCGCACCATCTGACCATTTCAGACCTTCGCGAAGGGTATAGGTAATGGTCTTTTCGTCATCAGAAATGACCCAGCTTTCTGCAAGTGCAGGTTCCCACTCAAGGGTCAGCTGGTTTCTGCGAACGGCTGCGCTGTACAGACGATCTGTAACATCTGTTGAAGATGTTTCAGCTGCAACAATTGTATTAAAAGTTCTGGGATCACTGCCGAAAGTAGACATTACAAAGCGTCCGCCCTGCTGTCCCCTTTCCCAGCTGCTGTGATCAACAGTCAACAGTCCTTCGAACTGTCCAACCTGTTCCCCGTCATCGACATCTACGACTTCTTCCTGTCTACCACCTGCAAAAGCAAGCGCAGCACAGAGAGAAAAAGCAAGCATGAAAAGTAAAATCTTTTTCATACACATCCTCCTATGAAAATATATTAATGCAATAGTAAACCGGATTTCCGATACCGGCAAGACATTCGCGGAAAGCAATTACATTTTTGTAAGAATTTATGAAACAGGGCACCAAAAAGTCGGTCATCGACCGACTTTTTGCATTTGAGTCACTACATGTCGGCTGCTGAGCCGATAACATCCCTGGCCTTGCTGCCATTCTGCGGACCTACTATACCCATCCGCTCCATTTCTTCGACCAGGCGAGCAGCCCGATTGTAGCCTATTTTCAGCCGACGCTGCAAATAGGATGCAGAGGCTTTGTTGGCAGAAACCACAATGTCAACAGCCTTTTCCATGAGCGGGTCTTCTAGTTCCGGCTGTATGTAATCGGCTTCTTCATCATCAATAAATATTTCATCGTCAATATAGTCCGGCTCACCAAGGGTCTTCACATGCGCAACTACCCGCTCGACCTCATCTTCGGTCAAAAAGGCACCCTGCATGCGGAATGGAAAGGGATCCCAGGCACTGGTAAAGAGCATATCCCCACGGCCCAGCAGTTTTTCTGCCCCACCAGTATCAATAATTATCCGGCTGTCGACCTTACTGGCTACCATGAAGGCAATCCGTGAGGGAATGTTGGCCTTGATCAATCCGGTGATTACATCGGTAGATGGTCGCTGCGTTGCCAGAACAAGGTGGATCCCGACCGCCCGGCTCATTGCACAGAGACGCGCCACAGTGGACTCGAGCTCCTTACCGCTGGTTGCCATAAGATCCGCAAACTCATCTACAATAATTACAATATACGGCAGATTCGCAGTTGCAAGCTTCCGTTCCTTGATTTTCCGATTATAGCTGGAAAGATCCCTGACACCCATGGCATCAAGAAGACTGTAGCGCCGCTCCATTTCATATATTGCATACTGCAAGGCCTGGAAGGCCCGCTTGGGATCTGTTATTACCGGAGTCAGCAGGTGCGGAATATCATTATAGAATTTGAGCTCTACAATCTTCGGGTCAATCAGAATCAGACGAACCTCTTCAGGTGCCCGGCGATACAGAATTGAACAGATAATACTGTTCACACAGACTGATTTTCCAGAACCCGTTGCGCCTGCTATGAGTAGGTGTGGAGTACGGGCCAGGTCAACTATCTGGGCATCACCAGGAATATCCTTCCCGAGGGCCAGAGGTATTGCCGCATCACTTTTTGCAAAGGCATCCTGATGCAGCAGCTCACCAAAGCCTACCAGGCTTCTGCGGTGATTCGGAATTTCGATACCTACTGCATGCTTGCCCGGAATGGGGGCAACAATACGCACCGACTGGGCAGCCAGGCGCAAGGCAATATTATCCGCAAGTGAGGTAATCTTCGCCAGCTTGACACCCGGGGCAGGAAGAATCTCGAACATCGTAATAACCGGCCCCTTGCGAATACCAGTCACTTCAGCATCAATATTGAATTCCTTGAGGGTTTCCTTCAAGGCCTGTGCCGCCGCTCGGGTTTCAGGACCGACTACACCAACAGCCGTATTTTCGTAATGGTCAAGCAGACCATCAATCGGAACAGCGTATTTGCCCCTGGTTATCTTTTTAGGCGGTGGAGCCTCTTCCAGAATACGCGCTTCGCGCTCCCGCTCTTCAAACTCAGCGCTCTCATCCTCAACGTCCTCTTCAGTATCCTCTTCAAGATCCTCTTCAACATCATCATCAAATGAGGCCTCCGGGACTTCACCCAGATCGATTTCAATATGCTCGGTCAGTTCAAAATCGGCTTCTGTCTGCACCACGTCTGCACCGTCAACCTCATCTTCATCCTCTTCAGCTGCATCAGCTGATTCAGTCACAGAAGGCAATGGCCGGGCATTAACAAAATCGGACACCATAGATGCAGGCCTGGGAAAGGTAACGTGGATTACCGGCGGCTCTTCTGTCAGATCATCCTGATTTTCGATTTCACTCTCGCTCTCAATTTCCATATCGAGTTCTGCCTCGGGCTCGATCTCGATCTCGATCTCGGGCTCGATCTCAGGCTCAAGTTCGGGCTCAGTTTGAATGACGGACAACTCCTCCGGAGCTTTTCTCTGTTCATCAAGAACCGCAGTACGCAGCGGAGCAGACATTACGAGACGATTGAAACCCGGAGTGAGAAGTGAAGCGCTGTTGCCTGAAAAGCCTGCCCTGTCTGATTCAAGTGCATCTTCTTCCTGGGTCTCATCTTCACCAGTCTCACTGTCCCGATGAATCTCTTCACCGTAGTCATGAGCATCATCACGGGCATAGTCCTGTTCGGGATCTGTATAGTCTTCATACACACGCTGCCGGTCTTTCCAGTCAGCCCCTCCAGAAAGTGAACCTGGATTTTCTGACAGATCAATAAACCTGTTTCGCACCAGGCGCGACACCTGGTGAACACAAACTGCAAGAACGCCGGCCAGAGAAAGAAAGAACCAGGCCGCAATTGTGCTGCCAAAGCGGGCCTCAGCCCAGGCAGTAATAACTGAATTCTCGATTTCAACCGATAGTGCCAGCCGCAGGCCGGCACCCAGCGATGCCATAGGCAGAACAGAAAGCACTGCAGCACCGAGCCAGTCAAAACGAAACCGCGGTGCCCTGAGAGCCATTGCGGAAACATAAAGCGCAGCAGGGACTATCAGCCCGGCAAAACTGAAACTGCGGTACAGGAAACGCCCCGGTTGTGCAGCAAGAATAGAGAGAAAACCATACTGCTGGTACGGCAGCAGAGAAAGAATAAAAGAAATAGTCAAAAAGCCAGCCGCTGTCAGGACAAGAGCCTGCAGACAGCCGCTTTGATCAGTCTGACGAAGATCGCTCACAGACCCCTCCTTTTTGCTGTATCGGCTGAATTATCCATCGGTATAAGGATCAAAATCAGGGAAAATCTGAAAAAACACTTCCTCTGCAGTACCGCTGAAGTACAACTGCTGGTAATGAACAGCCGTCACAGTAATTTTACGGATATAGTGTCGGGTTTCTTCGAAGGGAAGCCCCTCATGAAACAGAATCGAGCTTCTCGCCCATGGTTCAAGCCTCCAGGTATTTACCCGTCCCTGCCCCGCATTATATGCAACCAATGCCTGAACATACTGTTCAAAACGATTCAGCAGTCTTCTGAAGTAAAATGATCCTATGCTGAGGTTTGTGCGAGGATCGGTTAGATCAGGATTCTGAAGACGCAACAGCTGTATCATATCCTGTGCAGTAGCCGGCATTAACTGCGCCAGCCCGGTTGCGCCGACATGAGATCGTATTCCAGCATCAAAAAAACTTTCCTCTCTTACCAGACCATAGAAAAGCGCAGGCTGCAATTCATGACGCTCGATAACCTCCAGCATCTCCTCTTCAAAAGCCATGGGGTAACGGAGGAGCATAAAATCCTCACCAAGTTCAGGAGGCAGTTCGGATTGATTCACCCGAAGCCAGCGGTCTACCAGCCGCATGCCGTCTATATAACGTCCGGCCTGAAAATGGAGTTCTACATAGTCACTTAAGCGCTCGAAAGAAAAAAGCACTGCATAGCGGTGTTTAAGCCGGTAACCGTCATCCAGCAATCCAGCACGGTACATCTGCTCGGTCCACTGCAGATATACCGACTCATCATAATCCTGACCCCTGTCAGGTATCTGTGGAGTTATGGCAAGCAGCGGCAGTTCAGGCCTCTGCTGAAGAGCTATCTCTGCCACAAGGCGGTAATACGGATCCTCATTCTGCTCCGCTGCCGTCTGCAGTAGCTTCCGCCTATTCAGAACGCTGCTGTCCAGCAATCCGAGACGCTGCAATTCTGCAAGCACCCATACCAGCCGTGCCTCGACAGGAGTACTGAGACTCCCATCCAGAGAAATATAAAGATCCTGTAATGCATTCCATCTCTGTTCACGTATGAGCTGCGAGATAAAATCATGCATTATATCATTAAAATAATGAAGATTATGTATCCAGTCAGAAAGCTGCTCTGACTGTACCAGCGCCGTATCTGCTCCGATCCTTATGCCGGACCTCCACCAGTTCCAGGCAATTCTCTGTCCCTGCAGGCTGGAAAGCGCATGCGAATCCGATGAATCTATTGCAGACAAGCCCAGCAGAAACGCTTCCTGTGCAGCCCGGTGCAAGCCGCTCAGGGCCAGTATTCTGCCGGAGAGCTCCAGGGCTGTTATTTCAAAAGCCTCACTTTTGCTGCTCCGGGCAAAATCCTGGAACAGCGCCGCTGCTCCATGCCGATCGTTTCCCTGCAGTGCAGCAGTGTATATGTCCCAAAGCAGCGCTTCAGTCATCTGTTCTTCGGCAATACCGAAAAACTCCCGGATATTCCCACGGAACTGCTGCTGTGAGACAGCAGCCTTCAACTGCAGCAGCCGTAAATTCCCCGGTTGCATCTGCTCTGCAAGTTCAGGTCTGAATTGAATATACCGCTCCAGACGCCAGTGCACATCGTGGGCACGAAACCAGGTATTCAAACTCTGTATTGCCTCATGCGGAAATTCCCGCTCACTATTTCTCAGGTCATACACTATTTCCCACATGAGAACTTCCGGATCTCTCCGGCGCATTCCATACAGCTCATCGATCCGTTCCAGAACCGGAAGCAGATAGTTATCGTAATCACCACTGTAATAGAAGGAGGCCAGTGCCCGGTCTACTTCAGGACCTGAGATATCACTTTCTTCGATTTTCTCGGCAATGCGGTAGGCGGTTTCGGCATCATCAAGCGAGTCTGCAATTTCCAGCAGTCGCAACGCAGACTCAGAATTAAAGGGAGGCGGATCATGTGCAAGTGACAGAAGAAAGAATCCCTTTGCACTCTGTGTATCCTGCATATGTATTTCCAGATAGCGTCCAGCAGTAAAAGCTGCACCGGGCGAATACTCAAGAACACCTTCATAGAGGGATAACTCATCCGAAAAATCTGCATCAGCGAAATAATCCCCGGGTATAAACAGGCCGTAACCTTCCGGCTGGGATGATGAGCAGCTTAACAGGATAAAACAACTGATTGACAAAAGACAAGCCGATAAGGATATAAATCGACACACAGACTGAGGGAGATTCAAGTACTTCATTCGCGGTACAGACTACCCTATCGCAGTTATCCAGGCAAGCAAGACTGGCATGGCACCTTCCAGCGCAGCAGCTGCCGAGCCTCGGACAAGCAGAAAAATGCCAAAAGCAATCAGTCCGGCTGCAGCCAGTACAATCAAGGCAATCAATGCTATAAACCAGACCGGTAATTTCCGTACAACCGGGGGTTCATCCTCAGATTCATATTCATCGGGGAAAGAATCATCCTCATCGGAAGATACTACATTCGCTGAGTCATGGCTTTCAGATTCAAAGGACGGAGGCTCAGGCATAGAAGATGCAAACATGTCGCTGTCCTCAAGGCCGGACTCGAGTTCACGCTCGAAATCAGTCTCCTCTCCGGTATCGTATTCAGGAAAGCTGTCAACAAAAACTGAATCAGTCTGTTCGTCATCTACCGGGAAATCCGGCATGTCAAATTCTGTGTTTCCGGAGAGCGCATCCAGGCTTACCGAAAAGCTCTGATAGCTGCCACTTCCGAGATCTGTTGCCGTGGCCGACAGGTCATGATTTTCGTCGTACTGGAGAACCAGTTCGATACGTCGTGACCCGTCCTGCTCGGGTTCTATTCGCTCAAGCAGCAGGCTGCCGATGTATTCGGAATCTGCAATCGCAGTATCAGGATTTCCACGATATAAATCTATCTGCACACTTGTCTGATGCTCCCGGGCGGGTATCAGGCGAAGCAGTTTTTTCGAGGTTCCTTCGTCAGTAGTTATAGGATAGAACTTTCCATCCGCAGTTTTTATGCCAATATGAGCCACAAGCCCTCCCGAAATGAGGTTTCTATCACCAGTATACACTCTTTTTCTGCAGACAACAATTGACATCTATCTATACTGCGAAAGATAATGTAGATGTGGGTATTACAATTGCATTTTTCACACTGCTTGCTGTCATACTGATTCTGCTTCTGGCTGCAGTATCCTTGAAGCGCAGTGAGAACAGCCAGGGCGGCAAAAAAAAGAACAAACGATCCCGGGACTCAGCCAGCATGCTCAAGGAGGCCCGCAAGAAACTCAGCTCGAATCCAAAGGACGGAGACGCACTGCTGGTGGTGGCAGATGCCTATTTTGAAGAAGGCAGCTGGGAGAAAGCATACCGGACATTCGAAGTACTCATGGACCTCTGCCCGAGCTATCCTCACATCGACGAGTTTCATGTTACGCTCAGGCATGGACTGTCTGCCCTCAAACTGAAACGCTATGAAGACGCCTATAAAAGCATGGTTGTTGCCCGAACCCTCAACGGTGATGATTTTAACGTCAACTACAATCTGGGCTTCCTGGAATACCAGAGAAAAAACTATGACAAGGCCATGCAGTTTCTCCGGGCAGCCGAAATAACACAACCAGATCACATTGATACCAGGCGCTATCTGGGCCTGTCCATGGCAAAAGCAAAAAAACTGAAGGATGCTATCGGTCGCCTCAAGAGTGTTATCGATGCCCAGCCTGAAGACAAAGCCTCCCTGTTTGCCCTGGCCCAGTGCTATTTCGATTCCGGTCAGAACGATAAGGCCCTGCGCATTTTTTCACATCTTCGTCCCGACCCGAAATGGGGGCCTCAGGCTTCGCTATATTCAGGCACTATTAATGTTAAACTGAGAAAATACGAACAGGCTCAGCTGGATTTCGAAATCGGACTCAGACATCCGGATATCCCTACGGATGTTTTGCTTGAGTTGAAGTACCGGCTTGCCTCTGCATATTCCAGAAACCAGGAGCTGGACAGGGCACTGCCTCTCCTGCGTGAAATCTACAACATGAATCCCAAATACAAGGATGTTCAATCCCAGATTTCATCGGCATCCGAGCTTCAGCAGAACAAGAATCTGCAGACATACCTGATTGCGCCACCCTCGGAATTTGTAACTCTCTGCCGGAAACTGACCTCCAGCTACTTTCCACAGAGTCAGACAAAAATTACCGACATCAGTGTTCAGCGCAGCGAGTACACGGATATTCTGGCAGAGATTGAAACCAGCAAATGGGTAGATGTTATTCTATTCAGGTACATACGTTCCTCCGGACAGGTTGGTGAACTGATGCTCAGGGATTTTCATGGCCGGATCAAGGAGCTGAAAGCCGGTCGAGGCCTCTGTTTTGCAGCAGGTGAGTTCACCGAAGGCGCTCAGGCATTTGTCGAGGCAAGACTGATTGATCTTATTGCAAAAAAGGAACTGCTGAAGCGGCTCCGCAGCCTCGGGCGATAGCCGCTATCACCATAAAAGCTATTTCAGCGGCATCTCCGGTCCAGTTACTGATTGCCGCTGGTAGATACTGATGCCCTTCCTGCGAGCGCAAGACAGCGCTGTTCGGCAACTCCAGGCACCTTGAGAGGAAGGATTCCTCCCTGCAGGCCCGCGGCTTCCAGTTCGGCAGCGGCTTTCCTACTGTCTCCCTTGTATAAAACCCAGGAGCCGCCAGCTGCAGTTATCCTCTGCATCCCGGCTGTTATCTCCGGCTGTAGCGGTCTGAAGGCTCTGCTGACCAGTAAATCGAAACTAGCATCAACCTGACTGAGTTCTGCCTGCAGCACCTCAAGTTCAATACCAGGAAGCAATGCGCTGACATTTCTCAGAAAGCCGCATCGCTTCCCCGAGCGCTCAACCAGAGTAAACCTGACATCCGGCAGGAGAATCTGCAATACAACTCCGGGAAAACCATTACCTGAACCCAGGTCAGCGGCCGTCAGGACCCGTTCACGCGCCAGAAAATCCCTGAGAAAGGGAACAGCCGCCATAGAATCAAGAAAATGTTTCCGGATCAGTTCTTCTCCTTCAGCATTAACCAGACCAAGCTTCGGATTCCAGAGCGCGATTTCATCTGCATACACGGAAAGGGCCTTAATCTCGCCCTCGCTCAGCTCAATTCCAAGCTCGGCGGCCCCCTCGATCAACAAGTCTCTCTCCTCAGACTTCAAGACTTTCTCCTGTCACTGAAAGCAAGCATCAATACTGCCACATCAGAATTGCGGATTCCACTGATTCTTGAGGCTTGCCCAACCGAGAGAGGCTGCACATGTTTGAGCTTTTCCCGGGCTTCATTCGAGAGGCCTTCAAGATCAGAAAAATCGTACGCAGGAGGTATTTTTATCTGTTCAATCTTCCGGAAACGCTCTATCTGCAGCTCCTGCCGCGCGACATAGCCTTCATACTTTACATCCAGCTCAACCTGGTGCAGCCATGTTACCGGCTCTTCCTGGAGCTTGCTGTCAAGCTTCAACAGCAGCTCCATGCTCACCAGGGGATCCTTTAGCAGTTTATAGAAACTCTTACCCAGACTCCGCTGAAGGATTTCAGCATCACCGTTCACAGTTTTCTCGGCATCCGCTGCCTTTACCTTGCGCTGCTGAAGATACTGCTTGGTCGACTCAATGTGATTACGCTTCTCAATAAAACGTTGATATCTTTCTTCCGAATGGAGGCCAATCTCGTAACCGAGTTCGTAGAGCCGCATATCACTCGAATCATAACGAAGGTTAATCCGGTGTTCTGCCCGTGAAGTAAACATTCGGTACGGCTCCTCGGTACCTTTGGTCACCAGATCATCAATCAGCACTCCGATATAGGCATCTGCCCGGGAAAGAATGACAGCATCCTGACCCTGCATCTTCCTGGCAGCATTGATTCCTGCCATAAGCCCCTGGGCTGCTGCCTCTTCATAACCTGAAGTTCCATTTGTCTGACCTGCCACATAGAGCCCCTGCACCAGTTTTGTCTCCAGACTTGGATACAACTGGTTTGGATCAATATAATCATATTCAACGGCATAGCCGGGCCGCATTATCTTTGCATTCTCAAGTCCGGGAATGGAATGAATGAAAGCTTCCTGCACATCCTCGGGCATGGATGAGGATATTCCGTTCAGGTACATCTCATCGGTATCCACACCTTCAGGCTCAATAAAAATCTGGTGACGATCCCGATCCGGAAACTTCTGGACCTTATCCTCGATTGAAGGACAGTATCTGGGACCGGAACCAACAATCAGGCCTGAATACAGGGGAGAGCGGGAAATATTGTCCCGTATTACCTGGTGGGTATTCTCGTTGGTATAGGTGATATAGCAGGAGAGCATCGGCCGGTCGACATTTCCAGCAGAAAAAGAGAATGCCAGCATATCAGAATCGCCGAACTGCTCTTCAAGTTTACTGAAATCCAGCGAACTCCTCGCCACCCTGGCCGGGGTTCCGGTTTTCAGACGCCCCATTCTGAAACCAAGTGCTTTCAGCGGTTTATCCAGCCCCTTGGCAGCCGGCTCTGAAATCCGCCCGGCTTCCTGAGAGTACTCTCCGACAAAGATCCGCCCGTTCAGGAAGGTACCGGTAGTCAAAACAATAGTCCGGCAGGAAAAACGCCGGCCCCGTTCAGTAATGACACCGGTCACGACAGGCAGCTCTCCTTCCTTCTCATCGAGAAGGAAATCAACAACTGTATCCTGAAACAGTTCCAGTCCATCCTGTCGCTCGAGAGTTTTCTTCGCCAGATTCTGATACGCTACCTTGTCAGCCTGGGCGCGGGGTGCCTGAACAGCTGGCCCCTTGCTGCGGTTCAGAACTCTGAACTGAATCATGGTGGCATCGATTATCCGGCCCATCTCTCCGCCAAGAGCATCAATTTCGCGAACCATATTTCCCTTGGCGAGTCCTCCAATCGCAGGATTGCAGGAGAGTTTGCCGATCGTATCGAGATTCTGTGTTATCATTAAGGTGGAAAATCCCAGACGGGACAGAGCCAGCGAAGCTTCTATCCCCGCATGTCCTCCACCGATTACTATTGCATCGTAGTCCATACTACTCTTGTATCACAGCGGGGCCTGTTTTGCCTATTTGCCGACGCAGAAGCCGCTGAACATGGCATCAAGGACGTCTGCAGAACTCACTTCCCCGGTAATTTCACCAAGTGCATTCAGAACTTCCTGCAGATCCAGCGCCAGCACATCCATTGGATCCTGCTGAACGATATCCTGCTCGACCTGATCAAGCGCCTGCAATGCCCTCTGCAGTAAATCGTGCTGCCGCTGGGAATCAATTACAACGGCCCCGTCCGATATTCCCGCTCCGCCGCCAACCGACGCCAGAACCAGACGATGCAGCTCATCAAGGCCCTCTCCGGTGAATGCACTCAGGAATACCGCGTCCTGTGAAGCTTCATTTCCAGCCCCACCGGCAGCCGTCTCACGCAGAGCATGCAGCTGTTCTGTAGTAAGTGTATCTATTTTATTCCAGATCTGTAGTACGGGGACATTCATCTTCTGGATAGTATCCAGACGCTCAAGATCATCACCGGAGAGACCAACGGCAGCATCAATTACATACAGAACAATTGCAGATGCTCTGATTATCTCCTCGGAACGGCGTATACCCTCAGATTCCACTATTTCATCGGTCTTCCTGAGACCTGCAGTATCGAAGAGTCGAATCGGTATGCCCTCGATATTCAGGAGGGTCTCAATGTAATCCCTGGTAGTTCCGTGCTGATCCGATACAATGGAGCGGTCCTCTCGCAGCAGAAGGTTGAACAAACTGGATTTCCCGGCATTTGTCCTTCCGGCCAGGGCTATACGGACACCTTCCTGGTAAAGGCGTCCGCTGCGGTAGGTATCCGCAAGCAGTTCAAGCTCATGTCTGGCAAAATCGAGATCCTCGCGAGGCAGCGGGATTTCACCGATTTCATCCTCTGGATAATCAAGCTGAATTGAAACAGCAGCCATTGCACGTACCAACTTGTGTTTGACAGCATCAATACGGTCAAAAACTTTACCCGAAAGCCGGTTCAAAGCAAGAGAATGAGCAGTTCTGGTTTTTGCAGTAACGATTTCATGCACCGCCTCGGCCCTGGTCAGATCCAGCTTACCGTTCAGAAATGCACGAAGGGTAAACTCTCCTGGCTCTGCAGAACGAAAGCCCTTCTGTAGTAGCAGCCCCATGACAGCCTGCAGTCCCGCCGGATTTCCATGACAGTACAATTCAACGCTGTCCTGCCCGGTATAACTCTTTTTCCCGCGGAAAACAGCTGCCAGAACTTCATCTATCTGCTTACCTTGCTCCGGATCCTGTATATAACCATGCTGCATGCTGTGCCCGGCTGCATTGCGAATGGCATCCGGCCGGGAAAAAACTGCAGCAATCAACTCTATGCAACCATCACCGCTGCAGCGGATAACACCGATTGCACCCTCACCAAAAGGGCTGGCTATAGCCGCTATCGGATCCTCGGATAAAGAAAGGCCTGTACTCATGCAATAATGGTAGCGTGAAACAATTGACCGTGACTACCACTAAGAGCTACCATGTATATATGGAGCCAATGGATATATCATCACTCGATTCAAAAAGCCTGAGGGAAATTACCCTTCAATATCTCACTTCACTACAGAAGACTGACAGAGAACTGAAAAGTATTTCAGACGACCTGGAATTGTGGAGGCATCGTCAGGAACTGGCCGAAAGCAGCAATCGACAGGACCTACTGGACATTGCTGTCGAAAAAATCAGCAGCCTGAGCAAGCGGAGTGCTGTTCTCGAAGCCGATAAAATCGAACTGGAAAACGAAATATCACGTTGCCGTAAACAGCTGCGTATATCCAGTGATTCCGGCCGACTTCAGGGCACGAATCTTCTGGAACAGCTGTATACCGAACTCAGCGAAGACACCGAGATGGAAGCAGGAATGCGGGAACTCGAGCAACAGAGCAAGATCAACGATGATCTCGAACGTCTCAGACAGCAGATTATTACCGATGCAGAAGGCGAGGAACTCGAGTGAAACTTCCTCATGGCTTTGATACCGGTCTATACCCTCTGCTGTTCGCCCATCGCGGCCTCCGCTGCGATTTTCCGGAGAACACAATGGCTGCTTTCGAGGCATGCCGATCAGAAGGAATCCCCGGCATTGAACTGGATATACATATCTGCGATGACGGTAAACTGGTCGTAATTCACGATAATGATCTGGAACGCGTTGCTGGATTGAAGCTCGAAGTCGAAAAATGCTGCTGGAATGAACTCCGGAATATAGACGTCGGCAGCAGCAAGGATCCAGGATTCTCGGGAGAGCGTATTCCCCTGCTTGCAGATGTTCTGGACTGCTACGGGGATGACCTGTACTTCGACATAGAAATCAAGAATGGAGTAAGCACAGACAAGGGAATTGCCCAGGCACTTTCCAGCCTTCTCAAGGACATACGACCCAAAGCACCCCTGATTGTTTCGTCCTTCAATCCACTTGAGATGCAGAGATTCAAATCTATAATGCCGGAAGTACCAACCGCAATCATTTACTCACGCGACCCGGAAGTACCATGGTATCTGAGAAGGGGCCTCGGTAGACTTATAGGCAACTGTGACGGACTGAAGCCTGAGTATCAGCAGGCAGGCCTGAGAGCCAGAACATCACACAGATGGGTGCTTCCATGGACAGTAAATAACAGGATTGATGGAGAACGCCTTCTCAAGGTCGGAGCCGCCGGACTTGTTTCCGATGACCCGCGACCTTTTCTCAGTACAGAGCTCTGACTCTCAAGGCAGGGTTCTGACAAGCTCCTGCCCCAGACCGGTACCGAGATTTCTGAAGGCCGAAGATATTGCACCGGATGAACTGCTTCCCCGGGTTCGACTGGACGGGCTTGAAGTAAACAGGATCCGACCATTATGCACATCATACACCTGAAATCCGCCCCGAACAGCCACAATAAAACCGTCATCCTCAGTAAATTCAGATATTGAAGCCGTACCTATTATCAGGCGCTCAACCACATCCAGATCAGCTACCATAGCTGCTATTTCCTGATTTGTCCTGCTCTGGAGCATTCTCGGATCGATATCTATAGAACTGACATTAAAATTTGCGGCACTCAATGCCGACAGTATACCGCTGCTGGTATGCTGCTCCCTGAGCGGGTTACTTGCCATATCGGTATCAAGAACCAGCACTGCGGTTGGAACATGACGGGCACTGCTTTCAACCTGCAGCAAGGTGTGTGTCCGCGCCCTGATAAGAGCATCCTCCGTCGAACGCACCAGGGAACGGTATCGGCCCTGCAGACGCATGAGAGGCTCCATATTCCCACTGAGATCCAGGCTGAATCCTACCCTTTCCTCCCCGACAAAAGTCGGCGCTGGATGCCGGAAAGTTGCCAGGCCGCTGTTATCAGTACGAATCTGCGTGGTTCTAACAGCAAGTCGACGACCATCAAGCATTTCACGATAGCTGACCTGTATGGGGAGATCTGCAACGGGAAGCAACTCACCATCCCGCTGATAGAAAACTTCTACACCCATCGCAGTATCAAGCGACTGATAGGCGACTCCCTGCACGCTCTCGTGCAGCGGACGGAACACCAGATTCTCAATAATCTGCCGTGCCTGCACCATATTCCGGTCAAACCGGATATCTGCATTCTGGATGCTGCTTACAGCTGCTGCTGCTCCAGCTTCGAGGAAAAAAGGTATGGCAGCGCCATAGCGGCCCGCAGCATATGCCTCCTGGCCCCGTCTTTCAGGTACATCTACAGCATCAAGGCGTTCCTGGAACATTTCACGGAATCTCTGCTGCTCTTCGAGAAGCTGACGCCGCTCATAGCGCCCCAGCATGAAAACCTCGACCTGATCACCGGATCTTGCAACATAACTGTCCACAATCTGGAAGCCGGAAACTACCGCTTCACCTCTCTGCTGCACCTGCTGCACCAGATCGGCTTCATAGGTATCCAGAGTGGCCCGGGCCGTAGCACTGGTTTCCGACGTAACCTCAACCCCGATAAAACGGATAATTGCAGATATGAGATTATTGACTGCCACATCTTCAGCTCGTATCTGACTACCCTGTTCATCGAAACCGGTGCCTACAAAATATTCATAATCGTTGTCGCCGACAGGACGCTGCAGCACCCAATCGGGCACATCGCGTTCAGCTCTTCTTTCTGCTGTAGCACAGCTGCCGATAAAAAGAGAGATAGTAAACAGCATTGCTATACCAGAAAAAACATGAACCAGATTTCTTACCCGCATGAATACATCCTTGCTACACATTGATTAATACTGCCAGACGAGAGTAACGAAATGGCCGCACCTCGTGATGCGGCCATTCGCCCATTTCCGTAAAGACTAAAGTCCGCCCTTGACCAGATCACGAACCCTTGCTTCATTATCATTCAGCTCGTCTTCACCGCGAATACCGTCGATAGAATCGGCGATCTGCCGATCAAGGGTCTCCTTGTCGATGGTCATAAGAATGAAATAACGGAATTCCTGATTGCCTTCCGGCAGCCACTGCAGCTGAACCCACCATTCACCTTCCTGACTCATACCGGCAAAGGTTGCAGCGCTTAGGGTGTTGGTTACCTGCTCGATGTAGGTAGCTGCATCATCAAGGTCCCCCGCAAGGGCCGCACTGGTCTGCTGCTCGACACGGGTACTTACTCGGCGAGCAAACTCACCGGCTACATTCACGCTCTGCGCCCATGTCTGCACTGCATTCAGATTTCCACCGCTCTGTTCGGCAACGAAGACATACTTACCTTCATACTGAGGCAGGGCTTCGAGCTGACTGGCAGTGAGTTCAATAGACTGAATAACCCATTCCGGAGTATTCGTTCCGAGAACTGTACCCCGATGCTGAAGAACCTCAAACGAGGCAGTGGTCTGGTCTGCCGGCACAGTCCGTGATGCTGGTTCCGATGTGCTCGCACAGGAAAACAGCAGAGCCGCAATACCTGCAATAATAATCACCTTTTTCATATTTCCTCCTGAAATTTCGGGATCTGTACAATCTTATCCCTTTTTCTCTTACTTTCCAAAAATCCACGGCAAAAAATTGCCGGTAAACCTACATTCCCATATCGAATGTTATACTCTTGCCGCGCCTCATAACCAGATACAGATTTTCCATTCCAGGCACCCTGAATGAGAGGTCATACATGAGGTCTTCAAGCTCATCAAGACTCCCGTACATGTAGACTGCATAGCGAGTCTCATCCGCTGTCTGACTGATAGTATCAATCATGCTCACTTCATCACGCAGTCGGCTCCGAACCTGACTCATAACCCTTGCATCGCGTGTGTTAAGCAATACCATTTCATAGCGCACACCCCGCGCATAGGACTGGGCAAGCAGCGCCTGGGACTGACGAACAGCGGTCGGCATAGCACCATATACTGCCGACTGAACGGCGTTGGATATTGCATCCTGCTGACTGCTTCGGCTGAAAGTCCTCTGACTGCTGAAAGGAACAGATCCAAGCAGCTGAGCGGTACTGGTTTCATAGATCCGTATAGTAATATTGGCGCTACCGTAATGACTGTCATCCTGGGTACTGCCACTCACATCGGCTTCCACCTCGAGGTAGACATCGGCATTCAGCTGCTGAGCAATCCATTGAATAAGACTGACTTCACGCTGAGCCTCAGCCTCGAACACCATTTCCCGGTCACGACGCAGTCTGTCAACCTGGGAAGCATCAATCAAGGTATAGCCCTGCTCGGCCAGATAGCTGTTGGCCTGTACCACTGCCTGGCGTAAAAACATCTCCTGGGTATTCGAATTTTCCGGATAGAAAACCATATAGGTCATATTTTCTATATATCTCTGCAGAAATCGCGCCTGCTCAGCATCTGCACCGTCGTAGGCTTCTTCCTGAGTGAGGGTGGGTACGGACGGTGCTGTCCGCGTGCTGTCCTGATCGCCGGATGCTGTACTACGCGTAATCCCCATACTATCCAGCGTACGCTGTACAACATTCATCTGCACGGGTATCTCGATCTCCACTATAAAATGTGGATTGTTAATAGTACCGACATTTTCCCGCTGCAGGATTTCCATTCTGTCGTTCTGCACAAAACTGTTCGGATTGCGGGTGGAATACAATTCTCTCTGCAGAGCTTCTGCGTTCTCACGCTCAGCTGCCTCACCGACAAGAGCAATAACCGCCTGCCGTACCGCATCCATCTTGGCAGCATTGATGCCTTGAGCAAAGCTTTCAGCCTCACCTCTTCCATAAAATATATTATCCGGAGCAGCTGCCGCGTCTCCTGCCGGCCTGCTGGCGCAGGACAACAGCAAAATCAACGTGAACACTGACAGAGCCAGTAATTTTCGAAGCATATACACCTTCCTTATTTCTACCAAATTTTGAATTCTTATCATTTAATATTGATTCCCATTGTAAGCGCCGGACCGATGACAGACGGCAAAGGATCAATTCCAATATATGCCGAAAAGCCTGGTTCAATATACAACACCGAATTACGGCTGAGATGCCACCCGATTCTCGCTCCGGCATTAATTCCGATCCCGGCCAGGTCGACGGTTTCTTCATCTTCAAAATCAAGCCCGAACCGACCGGTCGTAATGCCAAGCATTGCAAAAGGAGAAAACCGCAGCCGTCCGAGAATCATCAGATACTCTGCGCCAATGGCTGCAGTTACACCGAAAAAGGGATCACCAGTTTCGGGTGACCTGAAATCATCCCTCGCAAAGATAAAAGGAAGTTCAACTTTAACTATCGGCCGTACCGGATAGAACCCTCGTGAAACTGTCGCCTTGATTCCGATAATCGGCAGCAGATCAATTCGCTCAGGATCTGTCATAAGGTTCATGGACTGAACACCGCCATAGAATTCAGCCTCTATTCCGCTGCGAGGCACCTCATGAAGCTGGTCCCCGATCATCGGCCGGGGATTGGAATAGATAGGTATGCCGAAACTGAAGTTATCGCGGACATCGGTTATGTAAATCAGACCCGTCTCTTCTTCAACCGTATATACTCCGAAATCCCGATAGTGAACTATCATGAACTCATCTCCGACATTCAGACCCATATTGCGTCCGAATTCGATTAATACCTGCCGGCCGATTATGTCCGTAATACCAGTGCGAATCTGGAATTCCGGGACTGTTCTGATTCTGAAATCCAGATTCGAAGGAATACTGCTGATTGCACTGGAAATAGCTGCTGACAGATTCTCTCCCGTCCCCGATGATGAAATCGTGAAACGCTCGAAGGTACGCTGGGTTTCCATTGAGATAAAGGCAAAACTAACCTCGATCTCCACCCTGTAGGTAGCATCTTCAGTGAGTTCGGCCCGGTAATAGCTGACAGAAGGAATTACAAGATAATAACCGTCGGCAAGTCTATTAAAATCAGACTCTGTAAAGGCCTGTCGTCCCAGAAGAACCTCTTCTGAAAGCTCAATGCTCTCTGCCCTGAACTGCCGTATCTGACGGACAAAGCTGTCAACGTCCTCTCCGTCGATTGAATAGCTTTCACCAACCACGTCAAAGCGGCCTATGTTGACAAACACCTGACGGATCCGCTGATCAATATTGGTGAAGGCCCGCTCGAATTCCGAGCGCACCTCCTCAGGTGTGGGGACACGGAGATCCTGCTGCTGTATCCGTACTGTGACTCCAGCCACACTGCGGCCCCTGTCGGTTCCTGTCCTGGGGTTGTCGACAATGATTTCCAGTTCCAGCTTGTTCTGCAATTCACGGGGAATCTCGATTCTGACTGGCACCGAATCATAACTCAGACTGAATACAGCCAGCTCGTTTCTTTCAGAAAATTCCTGCGCTCCTGTGGTATATACCAGCAGCATCAGCAGACAGACTAAACCAGGGATGCGAAGCGCATTAGATCCGGGCATATCCCCTCCTTGACTATTTACATATCCGAGAACGGATCAAGCATAACTTTAACGCATAAATGGGAGGTTATCTATTCATTCCTTCAGAAAAAGTCATCTATTCCGGAAGAACTGCTGTGACGGGCCAACACATGCTGCATACGGAGCACCGCATCCGTTCCGGAGTTATTAACAACTTCAGCCGACACCGACAGAGAATCAGGAACATACTCCATACCTGCCACAGCAGCGGCATCCATCGCCACTCCTGCTGTCTCGATATCCTGCGAATCTGCAGTCTGCTCAAGAGTAAAAACCCTTCCCTCCCGGCTGACATGCAACTGCATTTTCTGCTTCAGTGGGATTTCATAGGCATGCACGGTATTCATGGCATCAGCAGCCTGGAGCAGCAGATACGAGCTTTCATCTTCAGGATTTTCGGCAAAAAGCAGCTCAAGTATAATGTCGGCATTCCTGAAAAACACCGATGGCAGACGGACGGATGCTCCTGCAGGAATATGAAGAAATCCTCCACCAGATGTTACACCCTCAGAAAAATCATAATCTTCAAGTCTTTCGGTAGATCCTGTGAAACTATCAGCAAAAATCAGGGTATGAGGAAATAAAAGTTCCATAGCACGACGGAAACTCCCTGTATCTATACTGGGAAGTTCATCTTCGCGGTAGAACACTCCGAATTCTTCCAGAATCCCTATTACACCACCGCCGATTCTACTCACTGGCCGTTGAAGCACACCAGTTTCTGACTGCACGCTATCTGAAATAAAACCCGACGGCAGGTCAACTGAATCCACATGAAGCAGCATGCCGTTAACTGTCCACATGCCGAATGCTACACTGCCTTCTACAAGATACGAAAAGCTCCATTGAACCTGGGTATCATCCGGAATTATCTGCCTTGGTGCAGTAAACTCGATTGGATTGTGCCAGCCGATTTCAGCCCGAAGTAGTTCGTAGTCTCCAGTAAGAGCTGCCGACCATGAACCGTGTGAAGCACGCAGCCAGGTTTCTTCAGCTTCAGGACCATCGGGGATATCAAAACGCCCTCGAAAGGTAACAGTAAATGGATCAACATATCCCGGAGGAAGTACATAATCATCGGTATACAGCTGATCGCTGCCGTCGAAATCGTGGCCCAATCTATCATTATAAATTACCAGCTGAGGCTCAACACCTGATTCCGGCCTGAACTGCTCATTTCCTGACTGCATCCTCTGGCCGATATCGCGCAGATTCCCGTTAAGTCTCAACAATGAATAGTATGAACTGGTCGGCTGTAGTTCATATGATCTGGGCTTGGGATCTTTCAGAACCGTGACCCGCGGTGCGGGATCGAGCCGATTGACCGAGCGAAAACTGAATTGACCGCCCTCTTCTGGAGCAGCAGGATACACATCGACCTGCACGGAATAGTTACCCTCACGCTCAGGACTGCGGATCCTGATCTCATCCGCACCTTCACTCAATAAGCCCTGGTGAACAGTTGAGGAGTCAAGTCTCCATACCAGATAAAGATCCTCCGGCCTGTTACCCTCCTGATCTTCAACTGCTGTATCAAACTGAATATCCACCCTCATAATTCCCTGGGAATCAGGTTCAAGAATGGATGGATAAACCGAAATACCATTCAGGCTGAAATCTGCATAGCCTACGAAAAACGGCTGCACATGACTGATAACCAGCCTGTCATTCTGATACAGACGGTAACGCATCTCGTAGTATCCCGGGAGAGTGTCTGACGGAAGGCCAATGTCCGGAAGCTCATCAAGATCATCACCAGCGAACTGGATACTGGAAAGCTCCTCCTGGGATGCATCGAACAGGCGCACATCAAGCAGAAAACCCTCTTCCGATAAAGAACGGTTAGGCTGATCATTCGAGATGATTACCCGAAGGCTGCTGCCGGGCATATAAGTCACACCGGGCTCGGATGTTACAATTTCCAGATCCTTGCTGGGCTGAACATTCGGCATGAACACACCACCCTCGCTGCATCCAATAAGGAAAAGCAGCACAAGCGGCAAAAACAGCCTGAGTCGGCGTATTACATTGTGAACACCCGTCGAATATTTCATTACAATCCTGCACGTCACCTACATGTATTATATCACTTAATATAAGTACTTTCCATACTTATTTATTTCAGAGTACAATCCCAGCTATGCGACCCACACAAGCAGTGATCAGCCTGTCTGCAATCAGGCACAACTTTCTCCAGATAAAGCAGTCGCTTCCTGACGGCGTCAGAATCTGTCCGGCTGTAAAAGCAAACGGCTACGGGCACGGTGCTGCAGCAGTTGCCCGCAGCCTGCAGGAAGCAGGTGCTGATCAGCTTGGAGTATCCAGCCCTGCAGAAGGTGCTGAGCTTCGGGAAGCAGGAATCAAGGGAGAGATCAACCTTTTCAGCCCCTTCTTTCCTGAAGAATGCCCACGGATTGCCAGGCACAGACTGAGTCCCTTCGTTTTCGACACAGAGCGGATAAATCTCCTGGCTGAGGCAGCAGCATCCAGTGGAGAAAAAATCAGGGTTTATCTCAAAATAGATACCGGCATGGGGCGGATCGGCTGCAGCCCCGGAGAAGCCTTAGCACTCTGCAGACGAATCGAGGCAGCAGAATACCTCGACCTGGCTGGGGTCGTCAGCCACTATGCCGCAGCTGACGCTGCAGATCTTGGCTATATGCATGAGCAGGACAGAATATTTCAGGATACCGTCCGGAAGCTCCGGGCTCAGGGCATCAGGATTGATGTACTGAGCACTGCAAACTCAGGCGCAGTTATTACCCGGGAAATTCCCCGTGAAAACAGGGACTCCGAACTTCTGAGACCCGGCATAATGATATACGGCTACTTCCCCTCAAGTGATGTCCCGCAGCAGCTCGACCTGAGACCGGCCATGTGCCTGGAATCTGCAGTAGCATATATCAAGACGGTGCCCGCAGGGAGCTCGATCAGCTACGGGATGACCTATACAACAGAGAAAGACACACAGATTGCAACCATCCCGGTTGGATACGGCGACGGTGTGCCACGGGCTCTGTCCAATCGCGGAAGAATCTGGATAAGCGGCAGAACATACCCCATTGCCGGCAGGGTCTGCATGGACCAGCTCATGGTTGATCTTGGATCAGACAGCAACGTACAGCTCTACGACCGGGCCGTAGTTTTCGGCCCTCCTGAAGCTGGAGACCACAGTGAACAACCCTGGACTGCCGATGACATTGCCGATATCTGCGGTACAATATCATATGAAATCACCTGCGCTGTATCAGCCAGGGTCCCGCGCATCTACCGGGGCTGAACCTAATGCCCAGCGGCAGGCCAGAGTAACCGCCACAGCTGCTGCCCGCTCAAGGGCTGCAAGAGGGATCCATTCCCGCACGCTGTGAAAATTGATTCCTCCTGCGAAAATGTTCGGGCAGGGAACGCCGAGTTCACAGAGGCGGGCTCCGTCTGTCCCACCGCGGATACTCCGCTCGAGAAGATCTGCCCCTGAATCTTCGATTGCCTTTCGGGCAAATTCCATGACATCGGGATGTTTAACAATGGTATCTCTCATGTTCAGATATTGTCTGTTGACCCGCACTTCTACCCTGCCCCCCGGATACTGGGCCTCAACCGCTGCAGCGAAAGCCTTCAAGGCATCGATCCTTCTTTCGATTTCATTGATTTCAAAGTCCCGGAGGTTTACTTCGATCCTGGCCGAATCCATATCACCTGTGACTTCAGCAGGCAGATAATAGCCATAGCGCTCATCTGTTGCTTCAGGACTCTCATTCCTCGGCAGCATACTTATGAAGGAGGCCGCCATGGAAACTGCATTAACCAGGCGCCCGCGGGCATATCCCGGATGAATCACCGATCCCTGACAGAGAATTTCCACCATATAACCGTTGTAGCATTCTGCTTCGAGTTCTCCTTCCTCACCTCCATCGAATGTGTAGGCGGCCTCACACTGTAGCCAGTCCCTCGAAAAACCGTCCAGACCGCGGCCGATTTCCTCATCCGGGGTAAAAAGCAGCTCGATTGGCGGGCGAGGGATCTCCGGATGCTGCAGAAGGAATTCAATGCCTGCAACGATTTCTGCTGCACCTGCCTTGTCGTCTGCACCAAGCAGGGTATCCCCTGAGCTGGTAATGATAGTTCCTCCGATGTAGTTTCCGAGAAGAGGATTCTCTTCCACGGTCAGTTCAACCTCCGGTGAAATTAGAATGTTCCCACCCTGATAATTTTCCCAGAGCCGGGGTTTTACATTTTCACCAGGGGCATCTGGAGAGGTATCCATATGTGCCATGTAGCAGATGACCGGACGATGTTCATAGCCTGGACTGGCCGAGACACGCGCCAGGACGTAGCAGTTATCCTTCAACTCTACGTTCAATATCCCCAGCTCTCTCAATTCACCGGCAATAATATCAGCAAGATCAAACTGCCTCTGTGTTGAAGGAATAGAAGGACTATCCTTATCCGAGCTGGTATAAACCTGAACATACGCAAGAAATCGCTTGAGCACGGAATTTTTCAGACTTTCTGCATCGCTCTTCAGTAACGAGACTGTCCTTGAGACTGCAGTTTCAATTATATCTTGATTCATACCGCGATACTAACGTATTTCACTACCTACGGAAAGAAGGATTATTACGAACGACCTCCGCAGCTTCATCCAGCGCTCATAAAATCCTTGGCATTACGGAGAAACTTGAGTACATTTGCTGCTTATGACGATTCCAGCATTTCCAGAGTTTTCTGCTATAAATTTAGACATGCGTCCTGAACTGCACCCGATCCTGAGCAGCCTGCCCGATGGTGTTTCCGAATTCACTTTTGCTGGATTATACCTGTTCAGGAATGAATACTCCTATGAAATCTCCCGCCTCCCGGATGGAAAGATAATCGGCAAGGGCAATAAAAAAGGATTCAGGTTTGTTATCCTGCCCCAGGGTCTGCCGGACGGCCCCGAGGGTGAGCAACTCTTTCAGAAATTCCTTACTGATTATGACTACATACGTGCTGTCAGTGAGCGCCATCTGCGCCAGTACGAGACACTGATTCAGAAAATGCCTGCCTGGGCTGTTGCTGATCGCGACAACTATGACTACCTCTACGACCGCGATGATATGGCCGAACTCAGCGGAAAGAAGTTTCACAAGAAAAGAAATCTGATTCACAATTTTGAACGCAGCTACCCCGAACATCATGTTCTTGATTTCAAAAAGGAATATGTTCCTGCGGCCCTGAGAGTACTCGATATATGGAGAGACCAGGTTGCCCTCGAGGGTGATTACCGCGAAGCCCGGGATGCAGTCGAACTGTTTGCCGAGCTGGGGCTGAGCGGAAGTGTCGTCTGTATTGAAGGGCAGCCTGCCGCCTTCGCACTTGGCGAAAGCATTGCAGACGGCAGCTCCTATGTAATCCATGTTGAAAAAGGCGACCATGAGATGAAAGGCATCTACCAGTACATATTCCGTGAAATGGTACGAAGCCTGCCGGAATCAATCAGAACGATTAACCGTGAACAGGATGTAGGTGACCCCGGACTGAGGCAGGCCAAACAGACCTACCGCCCGATTGATTATACGCGGAAGTTCCAGATCTGGGGCCGCAAACCTGAAGGTTTTCCGGAGACAGCCTACGCAATGAAACCGGGTGCAATGAAAATTGTGATTCCTGAAGATTATATACTGGAAGCTGAGCCGGACAGCGCAGAAAAGTCGGCCTGATGAGGAACACTTAGCTGGTTTTTCGGACATTCAAGTGATACACTTGTCAAAAAGGAGTTGAGCCATGAAAAATATACTTCTATGCTTTGCCGCAATCCTGATTTGCGCATTGCTGATCAGTACACCGTTATTTGCTGAGGAGAACGAAATATCTGATCCTTTTGCAGACTTCGGCATCGTCGAGGGTTTTGAAGGATTTGCCGGCGATGTCGCTAAAGCAATGCCCTTCTATTCAATGATCGGACTACAATGGTCACATGCCCATATTGGACAGCTGCTGCGTGTTCCGCCGAACATCGGAGTCGGAGTGACACTGGGTGCCACCAACATGCCGCTGGAAGCCCTGACCAAGGCTTCTCAAAGTCTCGGAAAACTCTCCGAGGGCAGCGATCTGGATCTGCTTGCTGCTTTTCCGGATGAAGTGCGCGACCTTCTCGAATCTGTCGGAGTTCCATTGCCGGCAGCCCTTATAGAAGCCCGTATCGGCGGATTTATTCTGCCCTTCGATATTGGATTCAAATTCAGCAGCATCAATGAGCCGATGGACGTTGATTTCAGCACCATGCTGGTCGGTGGTGACATCCGTTACCGCGTAATACGCGGCCGTCTCGGACTGCCAACGGTCTCAGTTGGAGCCGGAATCAACCATACCTCCGGCAACATCAGTCTCGGCGAGCTATTCGGTCAGGACATAAGTCTGGACTCGGTCAGCCTCCCCGATCCGGATGACTGGACACAAACCAGAACCTACGATCTCTCACTCAGCGATCCTACCATAGGATTCAACTGGGCAAGCACCGTCGTGGATTTCAAGGTTCAGGCCAGCAGCAACCTACTGATCTTTACCCCCTACATAGGTGCCGGCCTGAGCCGCTCCAAAAGCACCGCCGGCGGTGGTATTCTAACAGAAATTGTTGTATCTGAAGATGATACTCCCCTCGGTCCGGAAGACGTTGAAAAGCTGCAGGCAGCCTACGATGAAGCACGCGAGCAGAATCCCGGTCTTCCGGCAGTTCAGTTCAGCGGAGACCAGGGCATAAGCGTACAGCAGGAGATCGGCGCCTGGGATGCACGGATCTTCGGTGGCGCCTCAATCAATCTGTTCATGCTGAAAATTGACCTCGGCGCTATGTACGGCCTGTTGAGCGGCAGCTTCGGTGGTAGCATCGGCATGCGCATCCAGCTCTGATCAGAGCACATAATGCTTTCAAGACTGTTTCGTTTCCTGTCCGCAAAACGCGGACAGGAAATGCCCGCTGTCACTACCAAAGGTGGAGACAGCGGAAAATCCGCATTATACAGCGGAGAATTCCTGCCAAAAAGCGATATCCATTTTGAAGTAATAGGCGACATAGATGAACTCAGCTCCCTGCTGGGCCTTGCTCGTCATCAGTTACGCGGTCGACTGCAGCAGCGTGTGGGCTCCGAGTTTGAGCACATCCAGAAGCTGCTGCATCATGCCATGGCAGTCATCGCTACCAGGCGTGAATCAGAATTATACGGCCAGCTCCCACGCATAAGCGATAGCGATGTCGAGTGGATAGAAAAAAGGCAGGCCTGGTATGCCGAAAAAACCCGGATAGAACCGAGATTCATACTGCCTGGTGAAAAATCAGAGGCTTCAGCCTGGATCGATCTCTGCCGCAGCATTACCCGCCGCTGTGAACGGCGGATAGTACATTTTATCGGGCAGGAGCAGCATATAGTGTATGAAGATCTCTACTGTATTCAGAGATTCTTCAACCGACTTTCAGACTTTCTCTTTGTTCTGGCCCGCCATATAGAAAACGCCATATAAAGAGCACCCGATCAAGCGATCAGCCGATCGCTGCAGGAAACAACAGCGGAATCGCAATAAATGTGCCGATAGAGCTACCGATTGAAGTCAGAATAAATACCAGCAATACCCTGGTAATCCGGTTACGGTAAAAACCTTTAACTGAACCGGCGTCCGTCAGCAGATTCTCGAAATCTTCCACCCGCGGCTTACGGAACACTGCCTCTATCAAGCCGGAAACCATGCCCACACCTATAGTCGGGTTCATGCTGGTAATCGGTGCCGCCAGAACACTCAGGACAACTGTCAGAGGATGAGCAAGCGCCAGAACAGCACCAATTCCGGACAAGGTTCCATTTACCAGTATCCAGCGGTACAGACCACTCATTCCACCGGAGAAACCCGATCTATAGAATCCCAGCCCTATCAGTCCAGCCACCAAAGCCGGAATAATATAAGGCAACAGTTTCGAAATCTTGTTTTTGGGTGGAATAATATTGATCTGCTCCAGGCCAGCAGCTGCCGAACCGTTCTCGAGATCCTCCAGCCAGCGCAGTATTCCCGGAACGTGACCAGCACCTACAATCGCCACTAATTTTTTGCCGGAAACCTGATGAATTTTTGTTGCCAGAAACTGATCCCGCTCATCGATGAGCACATGCTTGGCCTGGGGCAGAAATTCTGCCAACTCCTCCATCATGCCATGCAGCTCACTCTTTTCTTTCAGTTTCTCGATTTCCTCGGAGCTGAACTTTTCGCTGGTGAAGCCCGCGCTCAGCAGGGCAGCCAGCAGCTTGTTTTTTCCCCAGAGGCCAGTACTCCGCCAGGCCCTGCTGAGGGTAACCTGAATCTCCCGGTCACAGAGATGAAATGGAGTATTACTCTCCTCGGCAGCCTGTATCGCGGCCAGCATCTCCTCCCCTGGACTGACTCCGAGATCATTGCCGAGCCGGCGCTGAAATGACCCGAGCACCAGGTTAACAAGCAGGAGAAAGCCTTTTCTCTGCTTGAGCACCTGGGCAATATCGAGATTCTGCCATCGGTTCTTCTGGGCAAGTGACTGATAACGGCTCTGATCAAGCTCAACACATATTTGATCCGGGCGCTCTTCTGCAATTATTTCACGTACCTGATCAACACTGTCACGGGATACATGAGCAGTGCCGACCAGAAGGATTTCTCTGTCTCCTGATTTCAGTCTGGTAAGGGTGTCACTTTCGTGTACTGCTGTAAACATTATTTCTCCTGGTTTAATTCTGATTTTTAATCTGTTCAGCGATTGAGGGCATTGAGAAAGCGCTGCCGTGTCCCCTGCTCTCCCGGAAAAAGCTCGAGAGGAATTATTCCTCCTCCCATATGCACGTGCCCACCGCCGCTGCCTATTCCCTCAAGGGCAAGACGGATGACTTCACCGGCTGGATTTCTGGAATCTTCGCTGCGTACAGAAAGCCGGTAATCCTCACGGTCCTGCTGCAGAACAACAACAAAATGAATTTCCCGGATGTTAAGAAAGAAGTCAGCAACCAGAGCCATTACCTCCGGGGTACATTCCTTCTTGATCGGTATAAATGCAAAATCCTCGGCAACGATCACTTCATTAATCGCTTCACGGAAAACAGCAAGGTCATGGAAAGAAAGGGAATTCTTGAGCATGCGGCTGGCGTCCTGCCAGTCTCCTCGGAAAAACAGAAAAGTAAAAGCCTCAAGATCGATGGGAGAAACCCCCCGAGTCATAAATGCTGTATCCATCATTATTCCGAGCAGCAGAGCGGTAGCAACCTCCCGGGAGACAGTAATACCCTCATCATGAAAGTATTCATACAGAATGGTTGAACAGGATCCATAGCCAGGGCGTATATCATAGGCAGGCAGATCAGGAGACACCGGAGGTTCATGATGATCAACGACAGCAACTACAGTTCCTGGTATTCCGGTCATGTTTGAATTACCGACAAAGCCGTCCACCATTATAATCTGGGCATCATCCAGATCGTCTCTACTTTGCTTGAGATCATAACTTGACTGGATATCGATTCCAAGTCTTTCGATTGCCTCGCGAAGGCTGTCACTCTGAATATCCCCACCGTAGCATAGCACAGGACTGAATGACCGGGTACGCAACAGTTCGCCCAGGGCAAAGGCTGCAGCAACCGCGTCATGATCAGGAAAATCATGTGCCTGAATAAGTACAGGCCGGGAGGAATCCAGCACTGCAGTCAATTCGCTGAAGCGGCTCATTACAAGCGCTCCATAAGTATAGAGGCCAACCTGTATTCAGGCAGACCGGTGAATTCAGTTTCCACAGCGCGGGTCAGAAATGTAAAGGCACTTGCCTCTGCCCCGATCAGCATATATTGAGCCCCCATATAAAGGTTAAACTGAGCAGCCAGAAATTCATCCTGATTGGACTGCATTTCACGGACAGCCAGATGATCAGATCCAGGATTCTGATAGAACCTGGCAACCGCACCAGCAACTCCGTCTCTGGGCAGGTGCCTGCTCATTTGATTGATGTAGTTTCTACCCTCCATCTCTTTTCCATCTATTTTCAGAGACAGAGCTGCCGCAAAGGCAAGATTATCCCGGGACAGATCATTCCGGTAGGCTTCATCGAAAAATCGATGAGCGCGATCATAGTTCCCGAGTTCAAAGCTGACTACCGCCAGCGGCACATAGGCCGGATGATAATCCCTCCGGGTCCGGAGTACCTGTACATATTGATCAGAAGCCTCAGCACTTCGCCCCTGGGCATACAGCACGTCGGCCTTTTGCGCACGGATATAAAAGTCATCCGGACGCAGCACAAGAGCACGGCGAAAGTCTTCCAGGGCAAGCTCGGGCTGATTGGTACGCGCGTACAGACGGCCGCGGTCAAGATAGGTGAAGGCATAGTCAGGCTGCAGACTGATTGCAGTGGTGAGATCCTTTATTGCCAGTTCAGGCCTGGCGGCACCGACATAAGCCAGGGCACGATCGACATAGGCAAATGAATAATCTTCCTGAATTCCAATTGCCTCGGTAAATTCGAGAATACTTTCATCGTAGCGCTGCTGCCGCAGATACGTGCTGCCAAGGCCGATTCTGGCAACAAAATTATCCGAAGCCAGATTCACTGCTGTGGTGAATGCCCGTTCGGCAGCATCAAGAGATTTTCTTTCAAGCAGAATCTCGCCGAGGGCAGCATGACCATCCGCAAATCCAGGGTCTTTCCGCACAGCACGGACAAGAAGATCCTGCGCCGCCTCACGGTCTCCAGCTGCATTCTTGATAAGAGCCAGATTATAATGCGCAGTAAGTGCATCCGGATGATCCTCAATGATCTGAAGCAGCATTTTCTCCGCATCAGCAATCCTGCCGGCAATGACATAGAGCTTGGCCAGCAGAATTCTGGTCCCCGGATCATCGGGGGATTCAAGTTCAGCCATTTCATAGGCTTCTATAGCTGCAGCTGGATCACCAGCCTGAATTGAAAGACTTATACTTTGATAGGGATCAAGAACAGGTGGGGGCAACTCTTCAGGTTTGTCCTCGATAACAGGTTCCGCCACCCTTTCTTCAGGAGCGGTACTGACGCAGGAAAACAGCAACAGAGTCAGGAAATAAGTAATGCCGACCAGACAAGCGGCTTTCAGTCGATGTATCTGCTTCATAGGTAGACCCATATTACATGCAACAGTGACAGAATACAAGGCGATTGATCGCCTTGATAACCGATAATGGAAGTGCTATTCTACCTCTATGTCAAAAAAAGTTCGTGGGTGGGTATTCATTTTCCCCCTGCTCCATCTGGTCTTCATTGCGTTACTTTTGCAGTGGCATTTCCAGAACACAGATATTTTCGGTCATATAAGCGACCAACTTTCTCTTACAGGAACCCTTCAGGTCTCATCTGGCGGCACATCAGGTATCTCTCAGCTGCAGGTAGCGTATGAGGGATTACATTTTCCCCTGACTCATCGAGCCGGTGTGCGTGTGATTGATCAGAATCAGGAAACACGGAATCTGAAAGTTACCGGATACAACACCCTGGATGATGGAATAACAGTATTATTCAGCGAAGGACTCAGCATTCAATTCCTGACCGGGGATTCAAGCGAGCTTCGCATAATCCCTGTTATTCCCGAGACCCTGCAGCCGATTCTCGAGCTCATCATTCCCATGGAGCTGCAGTCAGGCTCAAGCGTACAGCAGACAGATAATATGTCAGTGATTTCGGTTGATACCGGCGATGATGTATTCCTTCTGACCCTGCCTGCTCGGGCTGTACTGAATAGTGACCGGGGAATCCTGACCCTGCCGGGCACAATCGGACGGCAGACCATCAGATACATCAAGACCGAGCGTGTTGCGGCAGTCAGTGAAGATGATACTGAACTTGAGGTCCTCCCCTGGTATGAAAGTGAGACAATCCGCATGTCACAGGCCGTTTTCTCGGAACAGCTTGAATCATACATAAACACAGCTTACCGTGGCTGGAGCAGCACCAGATATAACGCAGGAACCAGCACCTGGCAAAGACCGAACAGCAGCCCCGAATTTACGGAAGAAGCCATGGTGGCTTACCTTTCAGAAAGCTGGAAGAGAAATGACTATACCGCGGCATTCAATGCAATGCGCACAGCTGCCACGCGACATCCCGAACAGATTACCTATGCAAGCTCCCTGTTCCTCGGGGACCTGCGCAACAAGCGTCTCGAAATGGAAAACGCTGATAACAGCCGCAGCTCGGAACTGCTCGGAGGAGTGTCAGCCCGAGACTCACGCTTGCTGAGAGATCATCAGTTCGTGGAATGGGTACTGCTCAGAGGCAGCACGGAACTGTATTCTGCCTTGCCGGGATATCTGACCGATATTCGCATAGACTCTCTCAGCTCTGCCGGACTGGTCGGTCTTCTGGAGAATTCACTGACAGAGACTCCCCTTCCTGAACCAATACGGACACCACTGATCAGCCGTCAGCAGCCTGCTGCCGATATGCTGATCGAAAAGCTGGTTCGGATTGATGACCGCATCTATCTCGAAGCGGCCGCGGGGCAGATTGATGCCGCGCTGTCAATCAGAGCAGGCATGGCCCTGCAGCGGCTCGGTCAGCTGCGTGACGATGAACAGATCACCGGAATCGGGAGAACCATGGTAACTTCCATTCTCGCAGAATCAGACGGACTTGGATTCATACCGGAATTACTCCTGCTCAGCGGCGGGTCTATTGTAGGCAGAGAGGGCAGCCGCTCTCCTGAGTCATTGTATGCATATATTCATAACAATCCGTCCTACCCGAAGATGATCAGCCTGTACAATGAGCTTGGACAGGGAAGTTTCATATACACTATTGCTGACATATCCGGAATCAGCTACTCCGATGAACGTCTGAGCTTCCAGGTCAATAGTCCCCGGCAGCGCACGCATTATATTTATGTTTATGGTTTGCCTCAATACCGTACTCTTAACCTGTTTGGACTGCAATGGCCCGGTGATCCTAATTTCGAAAGCTATTCCCGCGGTACCTTCTATCATGCCGCTGCTAACACTGCTCTCATAAAATTCTTTCAGGATGCAGTAAGCAGTGAGATCATCTATAATTTTTAAAAGGAAATTTCATGCAATACGCATTAACAACACAATCAAAACCTGATTTTTCACGCCTGAACAAGCGGCTGCGGGTATATATCGTACGCCATGGTGAAAGTGAAGGGAATTCCCAGGGCATACTGCAGGGTCAGAAAGACTACCCACTCTCGGAATTAGGCAGGCAGCAAAGCAAATCAGCTGCCGAACATCTGTCCGACCTGGGAATCGAACTGGTTCTGAGCAGTCCGCTTTTGAGAACCAGAGAAACAGCAGACATTATAACAGCTGCCAACGAGTATCCGGCTGCTATTCTGGATGATCGTCTTATGGAGCTTGATACAGGCATATTCACCGGCATGACGATTCGGGAAATCGAGCGTGAAATGCCTGCTGAGTGGGCTGCATTCCGTAGAAAGAGCTGGGAAGCCGTACCGCAGGCAGAACCAATTTCATCGCTGTGGGAACGTGCTGTGGACATCTGGAACAGCATTATCGATGCCGCAAACGACGGCCGCCGTCACATTCTTGTGATTACTCATGCCGGCTTTATACAGTGGCTTATAAAAACCAGTTTTGGAGCCAGACCTGAATGGATTCCACTCATGCCTACCGATAACTGTGGAATATATGAATTTCTTGCCTACCCGATCCCCGAAGCAGGGGCTGCGGAAGAAAACGAGGAATCAGAAAAATCATATTATGCCAGTTGGGTTCACCTGAACAAACTGCCTTATTAAAAGAAAAGCCTGCCGATTCCCATAATCGACAGGCTTTTTTAATTAGCAGGAGCGATAGTGCTGCATTACAGTATTGCAGCCAGACCGGCTGCAGTGAAACCGATAGCCTCAGCGACATCTTCTGCAGGTCCGGAAAGACCAAAGTCATCAATACCGAATATATCTTCTCTCCGACCGCCGGTAAGAACCTCCCATCCGGAGGAAACTCCAGCCTCAGCAACTACTACACGTAGCCCGGCCGGAATGAGACCAGCACGGAAATCATCTGACTGAGCCAGGAAAAGTTCACGGGATGGCATAGAAACAACCCGAACGTTTCGTGGACTGATTTTGGCTGCCTCAATGGCCATAGCTACTTCAGATCCGCTGGCAACCAGGACAATATCCGGTGCAGCCTCTGGCTCGAAAGCTATGTATGCGCCTTTTCTGATTGTTTCCTTCCAGTTCGAATCGTGTCTGGCAAATACAGGAATATTCTGTCTGGTCAGCGAAAGTGCGGTGGGTCCATCTATCCGCTCCATAGCCATCTGCCAGAGTTCAGCTGTCTCCAGTGCATCGGCAGGGCGGTAGAAATGCAGTCCTGGAATTATCCTCAGGGACGCAAAATGCTCGATAGGCTGATGAGTAGGGCCGTCTTCTCCTACAAAAATCGAGTCATGAGTGAAGACATAGATTGCTGGCAGCTTCATGATTGCCGCAAGACGAATAGCGGGGCGCATGTAATCAGCAAACACCAGAAAGGTTGCACAAAAACTACGGAAGCCTCCGTACAACGCGATACCGTTCGAGATCGAGGCCATGGCATGTTCACGGACACCATAATTGATGTTTGTGCCCTGCCGCTGATCCACCTGATAATCCAGAGTACCTGCAGGCTTGGTCTTGTTTGAGGCAATCAGATCAGCTGATCCCCCGACAAGATTCGGATATACTTCCTTGACAGCCTTCAGCGCTTTTTCTCCGGCACTGCGTGTTGCTATAGAATCGCCAACCTTGAATTCAGGAAACTGCGGCACGGGGGCAAAATCAGCGCTTCTTTCTGCATCCCATTGCTTGCGTAGTTCAGGATTTTCCTTTGACCACTCCGCAAAAATCGACTCCCATACCTGACGGCTATCAGCCAGCTCTGCCTTGCGCCTGGCGAAAAATTCCTGTGCTTCCTTCGGGATGTAGAACTGTGCATCCGCCGGAATTCCGAGCTCACGCTTACTGGCAGCAACCTCATCCACACCGAGAGCAGCGCCATGAACACCTGAGGTCCCTGCCTTGTTTGGAGAACCCTTCCCAATGAGTGATTTTGCAATTATCAGGGTCGGCTTGCTCTGCTCGGCTTTTGCAGCTTTCAGCTGTGCCCTGACTCCATCTATATCGTAGGCATCACAATGAAGCACCTGCCAACCGTAAGCCTCATAGCGGGCAGCGACATCTTCCGTGAAAGTAATATCAGTAGCTCCGTCAATGGTAATGTTGTTGTCATCGTAGAATACGATGAGCTTTCCGAGTTCCAGGTGAGCAGCAAGGCTGGCTGCTTCCGAGGTAACGCCCTCCATCATGCAGCCGTCGCCTGCAATTGCATAAGTATAGTGATCCACTATGCTGTGCTTAACAGTATTGAATCGGGCAGCGGCCATAGTTTCAGCAATAGCCATTCCTACTGCGTTCGCAAATCCCTGCCCCAGCGGCCCTGTTGTAGTTTCAACTCCAACAGTATGTCCCCACTCGGGGTGCCCGGGTGTTTTCGATCCTACCTGACGAAAATTTTTGAGCTCGTCCAGCGAAAGGTCAAAACCGGAGAGATGCAGCAGCGAATACACCAACATTGATCCATGTCCGGCAGAAAGTATAAACCGGTCCCTGTTTGCCCAGTCCGGAGCTGAAGGCTCATACTGTAGAACCTCTCCGTAGAGCAATGATCCTACCTCGGCAAGGCCCATAGGAAGCCCTGGATGACCGGAATTAGCAGCCTGAACTGCGTCTATAGTCAGTGACCGCACTGCTAACGCGATCGATTGAACATCTGTATTATTCATTATTTCCTCCGAATTAATGTTGGGATTAAAGTGATAATAACAGAACAGAGCAATTAGAACAGCCCCTGAAGTAAATTGCGAGGAGCTCTCGAAGGAGAAATCATGAGTATCTTGTCAGAGCCGTACGCTTCCTTTAATCTGTCGGCAGTACAGTAGCACGAATGGAGCAGCTGTACCCAGTTTGAGGAGGATCTAAAATAATGCAGAAATACAGAATCGCCGTTTTACCAGGGGACGGAATCGGCCCGGAAGTTATGAGTGAGGCTTTGAAGGTCCTGGATGCTGTTGAAGCACGCTTCGACATCCAGTTTACCCGCACACAGGCCGATGTGGGAGGTGCTGCAATCGATTCACAAGGTTCAGCTCTGCCGAAATCAACAATAGAAATCTGTGAACAGAGCCAGGCCATACTCTTTGGCTCTGTCGGCGGACCAAAATGGGATCATCTCCCCCCTGCCGAGCAACCGGAAAGAGGCGCGCTGCTTCCGCTCAGGAAGCATTTCAAGCTCAACGCAAATCTCCGACCCGCAATTATATTCCCGCAGCTCAGAGACGCAAGCCCACTCAAGCCGGAGATTATCGGTGAACAGCTGGATATTCTGGTTGTAAGGGAACTGACCGGAGGAATCTACTTCGGAGAACCAAAGGGAAAAGACGCCGATCGCGGCTTCGATACCATGGTATATACTCGCCCTGAGGTCGAAAGAATTGCCCGGGTTGCATTTGAAGCCGCCAGGGGAAGGAACAAGCTGGTCCACTCCATAGATAAGGCAAATGTACTGAATGCCTCAGTACTATGGCGTGAAATCGTAATTGAGGTAGCCAGGGAGTATCCTGATGTTGAACTCCGCCACCTCTATGTAGACAACGCGGCAATGCAGCTGGTTGTAAACCCAAGCCAGTTTGACGTAATCCTGTGTGGGAATCTCTTCGGCGATATTCTCTCGGACGAAGCAGCAATGATAACCGGCTCATTAGGAATGCTGCCAAGCGCATCTATTGCTGCTGACGGTCAGTCAGCGCAGGATGCACATGCGATCCCCTTCGGCTTGTATGAACCATCCGGCGGATCAGCTCCTGACATCGCCGGCAAGGGCATTGCAAATCCAATTGCCCAGATACTCTCCGCAGCTATGATGCTGAAGTACAGCTTCGGACATAATGCTGCCTATGATGCGATTTTCCAGGCAATCAGCTCAGTACTTGAAGAAGGATACCGAACCGCAGATATCGCTTCTCCAGATACCAAAACCATCGGGACTGCCCAGATGGGAGATTTTATCGCTTCGAAAGTTCGCGGATAACAGCCGAAAGCGGAATACCGCGCTCCGCCAGAAGCACCATCCAGTGGTACAGAAAATCAGCCGACTCCGAGATTATTTCGGAGTCGGTTTCCGCAAGCAGTAGTTCGACTGCTTCCTCTCCGGCTTTTTTCTTTATTTTCATTTCGCCTTTTGAAAATAGATGGCTTGTATAACTTCCCTCAGGCATCGTTTTTTTGCGTTTGATAATCAGCTGCTCAAGGTCTCCGAGGACCTGCTGCGTGTCGACTCCAGATATAGATTCGACTGCAGAATCAGACTCGTCGCTCCTGCCGGGCAGCCCCTTTTTTGAAGAAGCCTCCGGGTCTGAGCCTTTCCGGGCTGAAACAGATACCTCTCCCTCAGCCGGCGCAGAAAAGTCTGCCCTGAATACGAGACATGATCCATGATCTTTAGATGATACTATTTGATGTTCACCGATTTCTGCCGGCAGCACCCTCCCGTTCTCCGGCAGCAGCTGCCAGATTACACCCTGTTCAATACTCTTTGCACTGGCTTTCGGATTCTGAATGAGTACGGAGCGTACTTCTGCCTGCTGATCCAGAATAACAGCCGGTTTCCGGGAGTTCTCCCGGGGTTTCCAGTATCCTTCAAAATTCCAGATCCGTGCAGTTTCACTTTTAAGGGTTCGAAGATCCGAGAAAACCTGCTCGACATTAATGGCATTTTCATAAATCGCCCTGCCGGAGATAACAGCAGACAACAGCGGATGCGCCTGCCTGCTTACTTCGAGTATATCTTCATGACTGGATATTCCGCCGGACAGGGTCACCGGAATTCCTGCAGCGGCTGCAATTGCGTTTGTCCGTGCGATATCCGGCCCCTGCATCATTCCGTCACGGGCGATATTGGTATAGATTATACCTGAACATCCGATTTCCGCCGCTTCAATTGCCAGCTCTATGTCCGAACGTCCTGAGGACTGCTCCCAACCAGCTACCTGGACCATTCCGTCACGAGCATCTATTCCTGCCAGGACCACCGGACCGAATCTGCGGATCCATCCGGCAACCTTAGCAGGATTTCGCGCAAGCGTGGTTCCGACAACTACCTGACAGACTCCAGCATCAAGAAGTTCTGCAACATCCTCTTCAGTGCGCACCCCGCCGCCGACCTCGACACCAATACCTACTGCGGCTGTCACGGCTGCAATTATAGCGCGATTACCCTTTCTCTCATCCTCATCACTGCCACGGGCAGCATTCAGATCTACCAGATGAATTCGCCTGGCACCCGCCGCCTCGAATTTCTTCGCGGTCTCGACCGGATCAAGCTCGTAGCGGTCGACATCACTGTAACTACCCTGCCTGAGACGGACACAGGACCCGTCCAGCAAATCGATTGCAGGTATAAACTCCATTATGAACTCCTTGTAATGTGGAAACGCATATTCCGTCCTGCGAAAAACGGGACAACTCCGGCTATTTCACCGGGAACCTGCCAATCTTCACGCTGCACGATTACCTGCTCACTGTTCAGTGGCAAGCCATAGAATTCTGCTCCGAAGCGGCTGCTGAAATCCTCTACCAGGTGGAGGCTGTTATTATCCTCAAAAAACTCAAGCAGTGCCGGGAAGGCCACCGGAGCAGTAAAAACCCCGGCTGGAATTACCGGACTGTGTTTGGCAGCGGCAGGATGGGGGGCAGAATCGGTACCGAAAAAATACGATGGATCACCGGACAGGGCCGCCCTGCGGACTGCTGCCTGATCATCGGGGTGCTTTACAATCGGTTTACAGAAATAATGAGGATTAAACTGTCCACCGAGCATGTCATCAATATTAATAAGAAGATGATGCAATGTAAGCGTTCCGGCAACATTCGGGAGCTGAGCGACTGCATCGACAGCAGCCCTGGTACTCAAATGCTCCATGACTATTTTCAGACCGGGGAAATCGCGGCTCAGGTTGCGCAGTACCGGCAGAAATGCTTCTTCCCGCTCCAGTGAGGATACTGCGGGATCTTCTCCATGAATACAGAGGACGATACCAAGCTCCTGCATAATCTCAAGGACCGGATAAATCTCCCGCACATCCGTGACCCCATCCTCGGTATTGGTGGTTGCTCCCTCAGGATACAGCTTGCCCGCTGTAACACCGACCGATTTCAGGGCATTCAGATCATCTGATTTCAGACCAGGTATTATCTTGAAGGTCATGAGCGGCTCGAAGTCGAGTCCCTCAGAGGCAGCCCGGATCTGCTCACGATAAGCAGTCACATCCTCAGCCTTTATGATTGCCGGGATGGTGTTCGGCATTATGATTGCGCGGGAAAAAACCCGGGCCGTTTCCGGCAGAACTGCGCGCATAAAATCATCCTGACGGATATGCAGATGCATGTCATCAGGCCGGCGAAAAGTCATGTGTGGTGCATTCATGACCAAGAGAATACCGGAAAGACCATTGCTTGTACACGCTTCTGAGTGACAGGCGATACCATCATAGACGCCAGCCCCAAGTCTTGTTATCTTGTATTCAGAAACAACAGGATCAACAGGAGAGACAAATGGTTTACGAAAAAACCTCAGCCAGGGCATACGCCCCTGCAAATTCGATTTTACGCAATGTTTATATGTGGATGAGCCTCGGCCTGGTCATTACCGGCTTTGTTGCTTTTTTCGCCTCCGGATCCGGACTGGTGCTTTCAATTGCCGGAAACCCACTGCTATTTATACTACTGGCAGTTGGTCAGGTAGGACTGGTCATGTACATCTCAGCCAGAATCAGGAAAATTAGTCCGCAGGCTGCTATTCTTGCATTCCTTACCTATGCCAGCCTGAACGGAATACTCTTTTCCTACATTTTTCTGGCATATACAGCGACATCGATTGCCTCGACTTTTTTTATTACAGCGGGAACATTCGCCGGTATGAGTATATATGCCATGACCACCAAGGAAGACCTCACAAAATACGGTCATTATCTGATAATGGCACTCTGGGGACTGATTATTGCCAGCCTGGTGAACTTCTTTCTGGCCAGCAGCGGCCTGAACTGGATTATTTCATACGCAGGTGTCCTGATTTTTGTCGGTCTCACCGCCTATGATACCCAGATTATTTCCCGGTGGAGTAAGGAATACAGCGGAAACGTTTCTGCTGCTGATTACGCCCGTTTATCTATAATGGGTGCACTGAAACTGTATCTGGATTTTATTAATCTTTTTCTGTTCTTCCTGAGAATCTTCGGCGGCAACAGAAGCTGAACCAGTACAGCTGGAAAACCCGATTCTGCAGTTGTGTAGCAGAAATTATTGCCATATACTTGTGAACTATGATATCCGGTTTTTTCTTTACCCAGCACCTGCAGCATATTGCAGACTTCTTACAGAACGATTCCGTTTTCCGCCCTCTTGCTCCTGAAGAAATTCGGGAGCTTGAACAGCAGAACTGCAGCTCGGAAGACTGGTCAGCTGTACGTGTCAGCGATCCATGGCTTCCTGAGCTGGTATCCAATACGGTTTTTTCCGGAACCGTGCTGATCGACAGCGGAAAGACATATTCGCTGCACCCGCTTGTTTCCGGATCTGAAAACGCAAGAATACATAACGGGATTCCACAAGGAATCCGTAACTCGCGAATCCACAACAGCTTCATAGGTTCCGGATGCTGCATACATAACTGCAGCCTGATTTCCGACAGTTTTCTGGAGCCTGACAGTGTAGTTTTCAACAGCTGTCTTGAAGCTGGTGACGACTCCTTTCCCTTCGGTGTAGGAACTCCTATGAAACTGCTCAATGAAGCGCATCCCACACCCTACCTGCTTACGGCCGATGACACCATGGACGAGATCCGCGACAGCCTTCATCGTGCGCGGCTTGAGTCCTGGCAGGAAACTGCGGCTGAAGACAAACAGCCAACCAGCTCTCCGAAAGAGCGTATTCCACAGAGCCTTCGCAGTATGAACATTATAAGCAGCAAGGCCCGACTCATGCACACAAACTCTGCAGCAAGCATTTATCTCGGCCCGGATTGCAGCATCAGTAATCCTGGTGAGGTTCGTCGCTGCGCAGTGCTTGGCGGCGTTGTACTGGAGGGAAGTTACACAAGTCTGCCAGCCAGCATTGGCAGTGGCTGCGTGGTGATCGACAGTGTGCTGCAGCCCGGCAGTAAAATAAATTCCCAGGCCCGTGTATACCGCAGTGCAATTCTCGAGACCGGGGGTGCAGAAAACGGCGCCTTGATCCGCGACAGCATTATTGGCCCCGGCAGCATAATAGGACAAGGCGAGGCAACTGCAAGCATAATCGGCCCTCTTGTCGGTCAGCACCACCACAGCCTGTTGATAGCCAGTGACTGGAGTGCCGGCCACGGCAATATTGGTTATGGAGCCAACGTTGGATCGAATCACTCAACCAGAATGGCTGATCTCGAGGCCCGAATTGGTGAAGGTGTATTTTTCGGACTCGACTGTGCTGTCCAGTTTCCTATCAACCTCACCGAAGCACCCTACACCACCGTTGCAACCGGTACCATCCTGCTTGCACAGAGGTTGACTATGCCCTTCTCCCTGATGGTGCCTCCTGCAACTATTCCAGACCCCAACTTCAGCACGATCAGTCCGGGCGCAAACCGGATAATTCCCGGATGGAGTCTGCACAGCAATATGTTTTCCGTCATTCGTAACTGGATCAAGTATCAGTCACGCTTTCATGCAAAACTGCACAAAATCAATTCCTCTCCATTCCGCGAGGAAATCCGGAATATAATGAAAAAAGCTATCGATGAGCTTATGAATATCCGCTACACACCTGGTCAGGATTTTATAAGCCCGGCCGACTGCCCGGGTATAGGCGCCAGCATTTTATACCCCAAGGACATTGATCGGGCGGTCCGCGCCTATCAGAATGCAATCCGCTTCGGGGAACTCTCGGAAAAGCCAACCGCTGAGCTCGAAAGAAGAGAACGGGAAGAATTAATCAATATTATAGAGGATATGATTTGCCAGGTAAAAAAATCGCGTAGCAAGGATTACGCAATGCGCCGCAGAATTTTTCCCGAGGATTTTCAGCAGAGCGCGGATGCAGCAGCAGCTCCTGAATCCTGTGGATCAGAAGTAAAGCCCTTGCCAGACCCAGCCTTGTCAGCGGCCCTGAATCCCCTCGAGAACATGCTGCTTAAACTCCGCAGCAACTCGTCCGCAGCATAGACAATTCCCGGGGCAATTCGTATTTTTGTTACAATGAATTTACTGCAGCAGCTCAGGCAGCTTCCTGTACCAGTATACCTGAGCGGACACTCTGCCATCCGCCATTACCTCAAACTCCCTCCCGGAGGCTTTGCAGACATCAGCATAGTCGGTGGACTGGTCGAAATTGCCCGCTGTTTTGAATCCGTGTATTATCCCCAGATCGAGGGTTATGAGGCAGCTGCCGACTTTCATGGGCACACGCTGCTCATACGCTGCCTTGATTCACATCCCGATCCACAGACCCGGCCGGGCCACACTGATCTTGACAACTGGAACTATGATCTTAAAGCCGACAGCTTTATCGATACCGGAAATGTATATGAGCGGATACGACAGAATGTTATTGAAGGCGGAATCGAATCTGACATAGATTTTTTCCGGCATGCTATCGGTCTATCAAGGATTCCGCTTTCTATATCCGGTGAACTCGAGAAGAGTATAACGGCACATGCAGGCGTTACCAATCCCGGCCCGGATGCCCTGCGAACCCTGCTCTCATCGCTTGTTACGGGTGAACAGGCCTTCCGCAGCCTGGGTTTGCTGCATCAGGCCGGCTTCATACAAAAAATCTGGCCGGAACTGGGAATGCTGGACGACCAGGAACAGGGAAAGAGCGAACATCCCGAAGGAAATGTCTGGCAGCATTCACTGGAAGCACTGAAATACAGGAAGAGCTTTGATCTGAGGGTTTCACTGGCAATCCTGATGCACGATATAGGTAAACCACATGCCGAACAGACCCAGGAGCACCGTTTCCACCTTCATGCAGATATTGGAGCAGGTATCGCAGGACGCTTATTGAGAGCCATGAACTACCCCGATGATATTGTCGCCGATACTATGTGGCTGATCCGCTACCACAGCATCCCGGGAGCCCTCGAGCGGCTCCCTACCCACCGCAGCGCCCCCTTGATGAGCCACCAGCTTTTTCCATTGCTGCTGGAACTATACCGCTGTGACCTCAGCTCAACCTGGCGGGGGCCGGAAAACTACTACCGGGCATGTACCGTATACCGCAGGTTTCTCAAGAACCACAACAATCCTTTTCGCACAGCCGAAGGAAAAAAGCTGGTCAACTCACTGGTTGACTGAACCTTTACTATGCATCTCAGGCAAACAGACGTAGCAGTTCTGTCTTGAGCTCAGCGGCATTCGGCCCGATCGGCAGCGATGAGCCTTCCTTGCTGAGCACTGCCTCGAGCCGCTCCGGCAAAGGAGGAAGCACTCCGGTAGCCTGTTCTACAACCTCCAGGAATTTACCGGGATGAGCCGTCCCAAGTACCATTATTCTACCGCCGGAGAAATTCTTCAAACGCCGTTCTGCAGCAGCAACTCCTACGGCCGTGTGCGGATCGAGAAATATTCCTTGTTCCAGATGATAGCGCTTCATAAGGGCCAGTGTTTCTTCATCATTCACCATTTCACCGCTTATCATGGTCCGGATACTTTCTATAGAATGGCCAAAAATATGCATGAGTCGATCAAAATTGCTGGGGCTGCCGACATCCATTGCATTTGAATATGTCGAAACTGATTCCCGTGGTGTATAAATGCCGGATTTCAGATATTCCGGCACCACATCGTTCGCATTTGTAGAAGCCAGAAAAGAATCAACCGGCATACCCCAGCGCCAGGCCAGAACTCCCGCGGTCAGGTTACCGAAATTCCCGCTGGGAACAACAAACATCCGTTCACCTGTATTCAGATCCTTCAACTGGGCATGTGCATAGACATAGTAGAAAGACTGTGGAATGAGACGGCCAATGTTAATAGAATTTGCACTGGTCAAAGGCACCTTGCTGCACAGATCGGCATCCATGAAGGCTTCTTTTACCATGCGCTGACAGTCGTCAAAAGCGCCCTTTACCCGCAAGGCGTGAATATTTCCACCAAGGGTTGTTAGCTGCTTCTCCTGCAGCGGGCTTACCCGCCCTTCTGGATAAAGAATGACAACATCAATGTTTTCCCGGTTATGAAAAGCCTGGGCAACAGCTCCCCCAGTGTCACCACTGGTCGCCGTAAGAATAATTGCCCTCTGATTTCGGTCACTGAGCAGACGCTCCATGGAGGCGGCCAGAAACGAAGCCCCATAGTCCTTGAATGCTCCGGAAGGTCCATGCCAGAGTTCAAGGACATAGATATTATTCCCAAGATCCTTTATTTCGGGTCCAAAGGGAAATGTTGATGCCGCAAACTCGGCAGTGTCTCCAAGAGTATCTCCAAGCAGACCGCCGAGCATAGCTGAGGCAACATCCTGAAAGCTGTCCTTCGGACCAAGAGCCCGGATTACCTGTTTCAGATCGGCTTCGCTTTCAGGTACGTATAAACCTCCGTCCGGTGCCAGCCCCTGAAACAAGGCCTGTGGAAAATCTACCCGTGGGGCCTTTCCCTTTGTACTGATTAATTTCATTCGTTTTATTTCCTTGTACCGAAAAATTTGTTGTGTAATGAGCGAAGCACGACATCCCGGTCACCGCGGTTAATCACGAATGAGACATTCATCTCTGAAGATCCCTGCGCAATTGCCAGAACATTAATGCCCTTGTCACCCAGAGCACTGAACAGCTGACCGGAAATTCCCGGTATACCCCTCATATTCTCTCCGATTACGGCAACAATTTCCAGATCCCGAATCACATCTATTGGCTGAATTCTGTGAGTGCTGAGTTCATGAGCAAGTTCTTCCTCCAGGCCATCTATCGCAAGTGAAATCTGATCCTCACGGATCACTACACAGATACTGTGCTCACTCGATGCCTGGGTAATCATGATTACATTAACCTGTTGTTCGGCCAGGGTCTTGAATACACGTCCGGCAAAACCGGGAATACCTACCATTCCCCCGCCCTCGATATTAATAAGGGCTACGCCGCCTATGCTGGCAAGGCCGGTTATCTGCTGCGAACTGTCAGAGTTTGTGTCCGAGATTTCGGTGCCTATATTTTCCGGATTCCGGGTATTCTTGATCCAGATCGGAATTCCAGCGTCCATTGCAGGAATCATGGTATAGGGGTGAATTACCTCTGCCCCAAAATAACTCAATTCCATGGCCTCCCGGAAACCGAGCTTCGGCAACATGAATGCATCCGGAACTATTCGAGGATCAGCGCTGAGTACGCCATCAACATCCGTCCAGATCTCGATTGAATCAGCCCCGAGTGCAGCACCAAGCAGGGAAGCGGTATAATCGGAACCATTACGGCCAAGAGTGGTCGTGACTCCATCATCTGTTGAACCGATAAAACCTGGAACAACTGCAATGCCTACGAAATCCTCAAGTTTCTTTCGAATCAGTTCAAAGCTGATATCAAACAGAACCTCCGCACCGTCATGTTCCTCAGCAGTTCGAATTATTTCCCGGCTGTCTATCATCTCTGCAGTCAACCCAATGCTCTTCATGTAGGCCGTAATCTGCATACAGTTCAAACGCTCACCGAAGCTGACAATGTAGTCCCGGGTCCGCTTGGTACATTCATGCAGAAGACTTACACCGTGCAGAATCTCTTTCAGCTGGAAAAAAAGTTCGTTCATCTGAATGATCAAATTCTCCTGATCATCGCTGTTTTCGATCAGTTCTCTGACTGTTGCGTAATGCCGGTTCTGAATATCTACCAGAAGCTTAGCGGCATTATCACTGCCGTTTTCTGCGGCTGATGCAGCCTGCAGCAGTAAATCGGTAACCCCGCGCATAGCGGAAAAAACTACGATCGGGCCGTGCGCACAGCGTGTTGCGCGCTCAGCAATAATGCTGGTAGTGTTCTGAATGGTTTCAGCGTCCTGCACAGAGGAACCGCCGAATTTGCTAACGAGTATATTATAACTATCCATATATTAAGGTTACCGGTAATGGGTGCTGATGCTCAAGCCCCCTTTAATTTACACGGAGATAAAAAAGAATTAGGCTGTACAGGTAAGAGATAATGCTCTTATACCTTAAGGCATGCTCTTCAGGAGGGATAGAATGGCGCTTCGACTCATCGATGTATACCTACCAGCTGATTCCCAGGAAGCAATACGGGAGTCAGTCGCCGACAGTACACAATGGCGAATACTTGGAGTATGGAGTACCGATCTTGGTGATAATCGCTGTATAGTCAAAATACTCGCCGACGTCGAAGAAACAGAATCAATCAGTGATTATCTGTCCAACCAGTTCAGCAGTGATGAACATTTCAGGATAATCGTCATGCCGGTGGAAGCCTCCATTCCTCTTCCGAAGCAGGATGATGAATCATCTCATGTGGACTCTGCGGAATCAAAACAGAAAAAAGCAGCACGGATCAGTCGTGAAGAACTGTACGCAGATTTACAGGATTCTTCAAAAATCAGTCCCGTATTCCTGACCCTTGTGGTACTGTCTACATTAGTGGCTGCTGTTGGATTACTTCAAGACAATAGTGCTGTCATCATAGGGGCCATGGTCATCGCCCCGCTGCTCGGTCCAACTATTGCCCTCGCCTTCTCGGCAATGCTGGCGGATAGCGGACTTGCGCGCAGAGCTGGCAGCGCTTTATTAATTGGCTTGCTGCTGGCCTTCGCCGTATCTATTCCAATTGGATTTCTGACTGATATTGATCCACATAGCGGTGAAGTCGCTCTCAGAACAAGTGTCGGCATTCCTGACATTGTACTGGGACTCGCCGCGGGAGGTGCCGGTGCGGTCTCTATGACAGCCGCCGTTCCGGGAGCCGTCATTGGCGTCATGGTAGCGGTAGCCCTGCTTCCACCGCTCGCCACATCCGGCATGCTGATTGGTGCAGGAGCCTGGGAGGCTGCAATTGGAGCCTTGCTCCTGCTGGCTATCAACCTGATCTGCATTCATCTGTCTGCTATTATCACATTCTTTCTACAGGGCATCCGGCCATCGCGATGGTGGGAAGCAAAAAAAGCCCGAAAAGCTGCATTGCAATCCTTACTGACCAGCTTGCTGATCCTCATATTACTGAGTGTCCTTATCTATCTCTCATACTACCGGAACTGAGGGCCATGCAATAAAAAATATTCGATTATTTTTTATCTATTTACGGTCTGCGTAGTTGTCCTATCTTGACAGATTCCGCAGGATTGGGACAATGCCGGTATGCATATGTATGTAGTAGACGGTAGCTTCCCCATTAAAGGAAGCATAAAAGCCAGCGGCAACAAGAACGCTGCGCTTCCCTGTATAGCAGCGACCCTGCTGACCGAAGAAGAAGTTGTACTCCGCAATGTCCCGGATATCGAGGATGTTCACGTCCTGATGGAGATTCTCCAGGCAGTTGGCGCAAGCACTGAAAACCCTGAACCCGGGGTATGGAAGGTGAAGGCAGGCAGCATTACCAGCCATGAGATTCCCCAGCTGCTGGCACGCCGCGTCCGGGCCTCTATTCTGCTGGCCGGGCCCATGCTGGCACGCAGCGGCAAGGTGATCCTGCCCCCTCCCGGAGGTGATGTAATCGGCCGTAGACGGCTCGACACCCACTTCCTGGCATTATCCGGCCTCGGTGCCAGAATCGAATATGACGCATCATTTACCATGACTGCCAACAAACTGGTTGGCCTTCCCCTGTTTCTGGATGAAGCCTCGGTAACAGCGACCGAAAACGCAATTATGGCAGCTACTCTGGCAGAAGGCGACACGGTAATAGAAAATGCCGCCAGTGAGCCCCACGTTCAGGACCTGTGCAACATGCTGAATGAAATGGGTGCGAAAATATCCGGAATCGGTTCAAACATTCTCAGAATCAGCGGTGTCAAGAAACTGCACGGCTGCGAATTCCGCATCGGGACAGACTTCATGGAAGTCGGCTCGTTCATCGGTATGGCAGCGGTTACCCGCGGAGAGCTTGAAATTCAGGATGCTGCACCACAGAACCTGAAGATGGTAAAAATCGCCTATAACAAAATGGGAATTCACTGGGAAACGGACGGAACCAATATTTTTGTTCCCAGCCACCAGAAGCTCAGCGTAAACCCCGACCTTGGCGGCGCGATCCCCAAAATTGACGATGCCCCATGGCCCGGATTCCCGCCGGATCTGACCAGCATAATGACTGTGGTAGCCACCCAGGTCGCCGGAACCATCCTGATTCATGAGAAAATGTTTGAATCGCGCATGTTTTTTGTCGACAAACTGATCGGTATGGGTGCCCAGATTATTCTCTGCGACCCGCATCGGGCTGTTGTCTCCGGTCCTGCCCGTATGAGCGGTTCGGTCCTGGTTTCACCAGACGTCCGTGCCGGCATGGCCATGCTGATTGCAGCCATGTGCGCAGAAGGGCAGAGTGAAATCCACAATGTATACCAGATCGAGCGTGGCTATGAAAAACTGGTCGAGCGCCTGTCTACTATCGGTGCCCGTATAGAGCGCCGTGAGGCAAAAAACAGCTAAGGAACGCAGCCTTCCTGTCTAAAAACCTGCAGCAGCACGATGCTGCTGCAGGCATTGAACATGCATTATCAGTCAGCTACACGGCCGTCAACCAGATGAATCCGCCGGGGAAAGCCCTCTGCCAGATGTTCATTATGGGTAACCATTACCACAGCCGTCCCGGCAGCATTCAGCTCATGAAAAATCTCGATTACCCGATCGCCGTTCCTTGAATCAAGCGAGCCGGTGGGCTCATCTGCAAGTATCAGCAGCGGCTTGCTTACAATAGCACGGGCGATTGCCGCTCTCTGAACCTGCCCGATCGATAATTGATTGGGATAAGAATACAGTTTGTCTTCAATTCCAAGACGGACAACCGCCTGCTGCACACGTTCCTTTCTCTCTTTCCCTGAAATGCCGGCATATTTCAGTGGAAGCTCAATATTTTTGTAGACGGTGTAGCGTTCAAGCAAGGCAAAGAACTGTATGACAAAGCCTATTGTCTGAACCCTCAGCTCACGCTGTTTTTCGAAAGACAGTTCAGACAGCTGCTTACCGTTCAGTTCATAACTACCGGCATCTGCTGAATCCAGCATCCCGAGAATATTCAGCAAGGTTGATTTTCCACTGCCAGATGGACCAGTAATCGCCAGCATATCACCCGCCTCAAGCTGAAGTGAAACCCCGTTTAATGCCTTGCAGCTTGCCTGCCCCTGCCCATATGTTTTCTCTGCCTGTTCAAGTCTAAGTAAAGCCATTATTCCATTCTCCGTATCAGTTCAGAAAGCCTGAAGTTCATTATCAAAAAGCCCGGCACGGTACTGACCAGCAGTGCATAGCCTGTCAAACCACTAAAAATCGTCAGAATAAATACAGGATCTGATCGGCTACTTTCCCGGAACACCAGCATAAGAAGGAATGCTGTCATGACTACAATGAAGTTTTCCCAGAACACCCGGCTGAATAAATCCCGTTTTTTTGCTCCGCACAGCACATGTATGCCATAGACATGACGTTGACTCACAATTCTGTACACCTGCGTACAGGCAAGAGAGAAGCCTGAGAGCCCTCCAATGAGGAGGATCAACATCGCATATATACTGTACGTTTCATTCAAATCAGAATACCTCCCTTCCCAGGCTTCCTGGAATGAACGGAAACCATAATCCACCAGGTCCAGTCGAGCAGCCTCCTCTCGGACAAGCCGCAAGCTTTCTTCTGGATTGTCCGACACGATAAGTGACTGTTGCGTGTACATAACTACCCATCCGAATCGTTCTATACGATTAAAGCTGGCTATTTCAAAAACCGGCATGAAAATTACATCATCAAGTCCGGCAATCGGGTCCCAGGTACGATACAACATGTACGATTCCTCCTCGAGAAATCCTACAACTATTGCCTGGAACTCATAACTACGGAGACTCAATATAAACACATCTCCAATTCTCACTTCACTATTAAAGGAATTCCCCAGCACTACCGGTACTGGTCCTGATCTACCAGTGATCCAGTACTCAGCGGGATCAAAGGCAGCACCGGATGAGAGCTGCAGCCCCATAGTCTCGAAAAAATGTGGATCAACCATAAATGCCGGATATTCATGCGGAAATTTATTATTTCCCAGGCCCCGGGTAAGGACCATTGATCGCCAACGCGTCAGAAAGGTGAAATCAGTATGGTTCCTCAGAAAACGGTAAAAACGGTGAAATCGTTCCAGTCGATCATCTGCACCAGCAAAACGCAGCTCCCAATCCTCCTGACCTGTAAGTTCAATGAGATCATGTACCATACGTGGATTTTTTATGGAATTCATAATCTCCAGGGTGGCATTTACCTGCTGAAGCTCCTGCCAGATAAACGAGATCAGTATGAGTGTAAACAGGATCTGGATGACGGCAACCACATACAGCAATTTCTGTTGGAACAACTCATCCACGGCGTGTTGCAGATTATTCATATATGCCTCAGCATGTTCATTGTCGAAGATCTTTTTATGTGCTCAAGGGGGAGCTGAAGAAAAACCAGCCCGATAATCATAACAGCTGCAATAGCAAGCCCATACACCAGGACAAACGGGCGCGGATTATGCAGCAGCATGGGCCAGAACTGCAGGGAATACAGAGCGATGGCCATACTGCTTCCCGATATCAGCAGAAGAAAGTAACGCCTGAATATGATACGGTATAATTGACGGATTCCTGCCCCGCAGAGAATATGTACCCCCAACTGCCGCTCCAGACCTGCTACCCAGAGCCGGGAAATTCCAGCAATATTCAGAGACAGGATTCCTGCAAGCAGGACGAAAATACCCCCGAATCCAAACCAGAAGGTCTCGATTGATGCCCCTGATGCTGCCGCCGGTGGATCCAGAAGAACCTGAGCCCTGGTGACAAACAAATCTTTGAGCTGCGAGCCTGCTTCGCTGGTTTCACAGTACTTGTCCAGAATAAAGTTATAGCGGCCACTCATAAAAACACCTTGGCCAGCTTCGGAGAGTTCATGCAGAGGGACTAACCTGTCACTGTATGAGAATACTGCGTACCTGGATCTGCCAATATACCCTGATGGCTCGAACTCAAGGTGATGAAAGAACATGGGTTCCCTGTCTTCCCCCAACGCACGGATAACCGGCCTTCCGGCTCCATAAAAAAACCCAGGCCCAGAAGAATCAGCGGTGCCTTGCTGAATGGGTTCTATATCAAACCAGTAGGACAGGTCTCTGTTAGCATACCAGGCTAAAAATCCATCCGTCCTGAATTCTCGAATTACCAACAGAGGTTCGGGATAATTATCTACCACCTCAAAAAAAGCATCCGGAATTACTCCGATTTGATTTATATCGAAGACGACCGCGGTCGGAAAGGAACGTTCGGCATCTGAACCGTCAAGCTTCTGCAGGATGTGAACTGCATACAGTGTTATGTAGGTAATTATTACAAAGACAGTGAGCAGAAACAGACTGCTCACTGTCTCGATGTTTAGTTTTTTTTTCAAGATATATCCTGTCAATCTGTGGAACAGAGCAATACAGGAACTGTAATTTATTAAAAATCAATCTGCAAATAAATTGCTGCAATTTTCTGCTTAAAGAGTTGGTCAAACAGAAAAATACAGCCAGAGAATGAGTGCGGCCAGGAATACGGTAACCAGGAGCGCCATATCCGGGAAGCTCAGACGCGTCCGGCGAATGGTGTCAAAGACCGCAATTTTACGGATTACGAAGTAGTATACCGGCACGGCAGCCCCAAGCGTCAGTATCCAGGCAAAAAATTTGTCAGGATAAAATGCACCCTCAACACTGACATCCACCCCGAACAGATAGCCAATTACCGGTCTGGCTGCAATACCGAGGCCAATACAGGCTATTCCCATGCTGATAGAGACAGTATTCACAAAGGGATCCGGAACAGAAACGCGGGCGACTCCGCTGTTGCCCCAGAACATAGTTGAGTACTTGACGAAAACAAGGGCAGTTCCAAAATTGATGATGTAGATGACTATTTCACTGGCACCGGTAAAGCCGCTCTGTATGAGGTATTTGGAGATGGCACCGTTAAAGAAAGGAGTGCCTATAATTCCTGCAATAGCCAGAACTGCAGCTATCGAAACCGTCGGGACCCTGCGAAGCACGCCCCGGATCTTCTGCACATCTTTCGTGCCGTATTCCTTGGCAATCGCCCCGGCTGTCAGGAAGAGTAATGCCTTGAACAATCCGTGATTCAGAATATGGAACACACTCCCCCAGTAAGCCTCGGTAATACCACTGTTCAGACCGACCATGATCAAGCCAATCTGACTGACCGTGGAATACGCCAGAATCAGTTTTATGTCGCGTTGAGTGAGCGCAAGAAAAATTCCTATGAGCGCGGTACCCGTACCGATAACAAGGAAAAACTCATCCACTACGAGCGCCGCCGCAAAGATGTCGCGCAGACGGATAAACAGATATATTCCCACCTTGACCAGCAAACCGGACAGGACCGCTGACACAATACTGGGTGCGCTGGGCGTACCATGAGCATGAGGCAGCCAGCTGAAGAGAGGCATAAGCGCGGCTTTCAGGGCCACTGCAGTCAACAGAAATGAAGCAGGAAGAATAAGCGCGCGGGGATCAGCAAGCTGTGCCACCCGAATCTCAAGGGCCTGGAAATTCAGTACACCAAGGGTTCGATACAGCAAGCCTATCCCGAGCAGAAAAAAGCTCATGGTAAATAGATTGATAAGCAGGTACAGCGTCCCGTCATAGAGGGCCTGCTTGTCGCGCTTCCACATGATCAGGACACTTATTATGATTGTCATGACCTCAATGAGCACGTAGACATTAAAGATATCCTGGGACAGAAAGACGCTGATCGTCACACCCTGAATGACGATGTACAGGAACTGAAACATATTGTCGGTGTACTTTTTTCTGAAACTGAAAACAAACAGAAACAGATACAGCAAGGTGGTAAAGAACACCATGGTTGAACCGAGATAATCGGCCCGCAGGGCTATGCCGATCACCGGAGACCAGCCGCCGACCTGCTGTAAAATGACTCCATTGCTCCGTACAATAACCAGAAGATAGGCCGCCATTGCAGTCTGTATAATCTGAAACGTGAGCAATACAAGCCTGAACTGCTTTCTGGGGAGAAAATACCCGAGACTTGCTACCAGTATGGGACCGACTACAAGAATATATAACTGCATTATCGACTCTCAATCCTGTGAATAAGTTTCGTCCAGTCGGACGAGCCGTGTTTCCGGACAAGGCTTATGAAGATGGTAAGGCTCACTGCAGTCACCGATATACCGATTACAATAGCAGTGATCATAAGTGCCTGAGGAAGGGGATCAGCCATTCTCATCATATCTTCGGAGCCGACTGGAGGCACACTGTCTGCCCGTATGTTGACTGTCAGAAGAAAAAGAATAGCACCGACATCCATAATATTTATTGCAATAATTGTCTTGAAAATATTCCGTTGAGTAACAACGCCAAGCAGACCGATGAAAAAAAGCAGCAGACTAACGGTCTGTCCGTTTATAATATCGGGAAGAAATGGTATGTCGATCACGGTTTACCTGCCTTCAAAAAACCCGAATTTATAGACGACTATAGTCAGTCCCAGGGCTACTTTTATTCCAATAAGAAAGTTCATAAGAACAAGATATGTGGTTCGTAATCCCGGAAAAACAAATTGCAGTCCAGCAAACACAAAGATGCCAGGCAGAATAAGTAGCAAGGCAAACAGAAATTTCTCCAGGTTATGGACAAGGTGAACCTCAAGATCGTTGTCATGCGCCACAATAAAACGAACCAGAAAAAGCGCTGCCATAATTGCTCCACCCTGAAACCCCCCTCCGGGGGTATCATGACCATTGTAGATAATATAAGTACCGAATACCGCAATAAAGGGATACAGAAGACCGGTCATAATACTGATCAGTTCCTCGGATACGGTCTGGGACAGCTCTAATTCGGTTTCAGTCCTGTCTGGCTCAGTCATGTTTCTTCGTACCCCCTGCCTGAAAGAAATGAAGCATCGCAACAATGCTGACCAGCAGTATAAGCGCCTCGAAAATCGTATCGTACACGCGGTAATTCAGATAAATCGCAGCAACCGCATTTCCTGCTCCCGTATCTGCTGCAAAATTGAAGATGTAGTAACTTGAAATATCCCTACCGGCAGTCTCGGCATGACTGGAGTATAGAAACAAAATGCCTGCAAAAAGCAGGACGACAAAAATACTGACAATTACTGTTCTCATACCTGCTCAGTCCTCCTCCGGTAGATAGTTGTCCCCATATTCACTTGAACCGCCATAACGCTCTACCAGCACCTTCAGATCCTGGTACTTGAAGGCAAGAAGAACCTCAAGTTCATCAATTACAAAATTTTCACTGTTCCCGAGAATCGTAATCTTGTCACCGCTCTGGTGAATTATAAGATCGTGCCGGCCACTCTGCAGAATCTCTCTCACCGGTTGAGGCGTAAATACCAGCTGCGGTGCCAGCTCCCGCGCATAGCAGAAATCCTCGATCTCTCTTACCAGCTCTCCCTTTCGGGTTCCCTCAATAATGTCCCTGTCGCTCACAGTAGGAAAATCGGTATTTGTGTAACAGACGCTGTAAACGCGGTATCGCTTGAGTGCCGTCAGATATAGAAGGGTAATAAGACCGCTGCCCATTACTGCCTCTGCAATCGCCACGTCAGGAGCCTGATAAAACACATACAGAAAGGAGGTAATCAGCGAAAACACGCTGAAACAGATAACTGCTATGCGCAAGGTCTCGGTGTACAGCGCCAGCAATGCCAGTAGAACAATGGAAGCAAGCAGCAGAAACTCAACCATGGCCGAACTCACGTTTGATTCGATACCCGCTCTTGTAGGCAGAGTGCGCAATGCCTGTTGTAGCAAGGGGGCCGGTCATGAGATCGAAAATCAGGAGGAGTAGAATCTTGAGTGCCACAGACCAGGAGCCGCTTACCAGCATGGTCCCGAACAATACAGTTATAAGCCCCATGGTATCGACCTTACTGGTGATGACAACACGTGCATAGAAATCCTTATAGAACAATACGCTGTAGATTCCGATTGCAGAAAAAGCAAGCCCCAAACCTATAAGTATATAACCGGCAATTTCCATTACATCTGCCCCTTTTTCTCGATGAAGCGGGCGATCAGAATGCTGGCAATAAATCCAAGAAGTGAGTACACAATTGCCACATCAATAAGGAAACTTCGATTCATGAGCACGGCCAATACCGCAATTGCCATGACGATTTTGGTAGTCACAAGGTTCATTCCAAGAAGCCGATCCCAGATTGTCGGGCCGATAATTATCCGGACAAGGCTGACAACGAGCAGAATAATCAGGCCAAGCAGTGCGTATACAAGAAAATTCATGAATTACTCTCCTTACCGGAGTTTTCTGTTGCCTGCAGGAGGTCAGACTGGATAAGCATTCTTTCAAATGATCCCATGATCTCCCGGCCAGCTTCATCCGGATCCTGTGTATGAGCATCTATCCAGATAACTTCCAGATGCTGCCCCGATTTCTCCATGGTCACGGTACCTGGAGTAAGAGTTATAGAGTTGGCAAGGAGAGATATGTGAAAGGGATCAGTGAGTTTGGTATCGAAACCGACAATATTGATATTCACCTTTTTGGTAATGATTTTTTCCATGGCGTGGAAACCTGCCACATAGATTTCCTTCAACAGGACGATACAATAGCGAAACAGAACAAAAGGCCGAATCCTGTAAAAGCTCTGATAGTCAGCTTTCAGAACAAGCCTGTTGGTGAAAAAGAGCACTACGACAGCAACTATCGGTCCGCTGAGCACTATATGCAATGAGATGCTTTCATTCAGAATCATCCATACCACCGAGAGCAGAAATACCAGACCCGCGTTGTTACGTATGCTTTGTATAATCAATTTCATCATGATTTGTCCTAGATTTTATCATGGAACAGCTGAGCCGCACAGATAAAATCTGTCAGTTCAATGGATTTTTGATCAAATCAGTCAGCATCAAGCTCTCAGGGCCCTCAGCAGTTCATAGGCAGAGTGAATTCTATGAAATGCATCAGCACTCTGCTGTTGACGCTCCTCATCGAAGCCGGCGACCGCATCCGGATGAAACTGTACCGCCAGCCGTCGATAAGCTTCTCTTATCTGCCGTTCATCAGCACGTGGACTCAATCCCAGAATCCGATAGGCTGTAGCCGCATTCATTACAGATCCAGAACCGGAGCTGCCGGGATCTCCTGATGTCTGGTCACCCTCATGTTTATCCGCAGTATCATCGTCTGTCTCGATATATTCCCAGATCTCTTCCAGAGTGGCAGCCGCATCGGAACAGCTCAACACAACAGCCAGCTGCTGAACATGCTCCGGCAGTATCCGTTCGTTCAGGAGTTCGAGTGTAGGTAGTATTGAAGTCTGTTCAACATGATCCTTATGCTCAAGAAAATAGTCCACGAGCTGCACGGATATCTGCGCCACTCTTCTTCCGAAAAGCTCTTCTATTTCCTTGCGGATTGAATCCATATGCATAAAACCGCTTTTCAGAAGTCTGAGGGAAATCAGAGGGGCAGCAGCAGCAGCCAGAGCATCCTGATAGGAAAGTTGATCAAGGATGAGATTCCTGCGATCAGCAGGTATCATCTGTTTTTTTGGATTATAGACAACAGTAAACAGACTCAAGAGCTGATTCCAGCGCCGGCGTTCCTGAAGGACATGGTCAATAAGGGCTCCGATTGCAAAGCCGAATGGTATCCCGAGTGGGCCCATGACCCCTCCGATGATTGTTCCGAGAATCTTACCAGCAACCTGATATCTCTGGTTTGACAAGTGCTTAATCACGAGCCAGCAGCTCCCTGATTGCAAAAACGAGCACTGCTGAGAACATTACAACATAGACAAACAGCATTACTGCTGCCGCTCCCCAGATACCAACAAGAGCGATTGCAGAACTCGTAAAAAGCTGTACTACAAATTCGTAAATACGTACAGCATACAGGGTGAACAACGGCAGCAGCAGAATTCCTCCCCATGTCCAGAATGGCAGTATACCGAAGTATCTGCTGTGCCATCTGACAGAGAGTCCAAAAGAAAATATCAGCAAAAAAAACAGCGAAAACGGCTGGATTATCGACAGAAGAAAGCGAGTGGACGGAACTACAGGATCAAAGCCATAACGCGGTAATATGCGCATTGCTCTGTACAATTCCAGCGGAATGTACAACTCATGCATAAAAGAAGCCGAAAGTCCCTCCATGTCCCGCAGGCTCAAGGGCAGTTGCAGGATATTGCTGTCATGCCGGTCTGATGAACCATAATAATATCTGGGCAGTTCGATAACAGAATCATACTGAGGGTGAATTCCGAACAGAGAAATCAGAATGTCATCCTGACCACCCGAGACCAGGCGTCCATAAGGGGCATAGACATGCTCTATTATTTCCCCGCAGCAGTCGCTTCTGATCCACTCGATATCCTGAAAATACACCCCTCCCCCGCCATATACCATTTTTCCGAATGTATACAGCTGAAGGCCGTCATCTGAATCGGGGAGTAATAAATACAGGTCATTAAATCCCGGAAGGGCAAGAGTATCCTGGGCCTCGGTAATAAAGTAAGCCAGATCCCGAACCCCTTTGATACCGAGTTCATCATCTCCCTCAATAGCTATCGGTAAATATCTCCGTACATCCGGGTCTGTCGGAAACTCCTTCTGAAGCCGGAGAAGTATGTAATATGCCGGCACTGGATTGTTGTTCATCAGGGCATCCATTGCTGCCATTTTGTTACGGAACAGATACTGCCTCATCTGCTCCTCCGCCGGCATATGCTCACCATCGCTGCGGTCGACCGATCCGATTTTTTCTTCGATTCTTGTGATCAACGTGGCAATATCTGCACGGCTTGAATCTATTCTGTATGCCAACTGAGCATAAAAGAGTGCACTGAAAAACTCTTCCTGCAGATACAAACGCTCCGCCCGTACCAGAAGATCTCCCGCCTGCTGTTCCCTCACATTAATCCGGGAAATTGTCTCCTGTTCCTCTTCCTGCTCTCCGGCACCTGCATGCATAATGAGTTCTCTCTGTAATGCAAGAAGTTCCAGCTGAGCATCATCGTCATCTTCCCAGATACTGATGTACTCCCTGAGCGAAACAATTGCTGCAGCAAAGTCATCCTCATTCCTGAACTCTTCAGCAGAATCGCGCAGCACCCGCCCCCTTTCAGTGCGCCGAAGCATATCAGCGCGACTGCGTACTGCCTGAGGGTAGAACCCATACTGTATCACAGCGAACAAAAGTACGATCACAAGACTGAAAACGATAAAGCCCTGCATATGATGAACTACTCCGTCATTATCGGAGGGCAGCTCTTTTTGACGCACCAGGAGGGAGAAACAGAGAAGTGCGGACATTACCAGCTGAACCACAATTACATCGAACCATCGAATAAAAGCCTCAGCAGTAATCCACTGGAACATTAAGCGCCGGTCTACCCCGCTTATCGGGAAATCATAGATTGCGAGAACCAGAAAGAACGAAAAGCCGATCAGAAGAATTACAGCAGTGGAAAATATGAGTTTTAATGAATGCTTCACTGCCTTACCTCCTGCGACCAGCGGGAGAATGGCTGCATCAGAAGACCGGCAGCAAGAAGAGACAATGCAAAGACTGACATAAAAAGAGCGGGCAGCCAGGCCGAATGCCCCGTTCCTATCACAATAGTAAAAAAATCAACAGCAGCAGGATCAGTAAAAAGACTGACCGAAGCCAGGAGCAGACGGAGAGCTGAAATTACAAGCACAGAATTCAGCAATGGCCAGCGGGTAAAACGAACGAGTGTCCAGAGAGAGAACAGACTCAAGGTGAGCGCAATACCCAGTGCAAAGCTCACTATCAGCGAGCTGTTGTGAAGCAGACCCTGAAGGAGCTGAACATCATTTATAACAGCCTGCAGCTCTGATGGTGGATTATAAAGTACCCAGGGAGCGTTTCCTGCCTGCCGGAAATTAAAATCAGGATTATCGGGAATGGTAAGAAGCTGCTGCTCAGAATCGTATGCAAGACTGGTATAGAGGCGAATCCGGGGTGCGGTTCCTTCCGAATCAAGAAACAACACGTTTCTGACATTGTTCTGATCAAGTTCCTGAATAAGTACTGCGCTGTGTTGTGATTTGTAAATCACGTTTTCTGCAGGATATACAGAATAAACCTGTTCCCGATCCGAAATTCCATGACTGATGTTTTCAGTCACAGCGATAATAGAAAACAAGAGAAGGCCGGCCGCAATACAGACCGGAATGAGAGGAAGTGGTGTTTTTCTGAGTTTATGTAATGCAGAAAAAAGATTAATGAGTACAGCAGTGATCCAGGCAGGGAGAATTGCCTGACTGAATGAATACCACAGGATAACGGCAGAGCTCGCCTGGGAAGAAATATACCCGCTTCCGGCCCGTCCGACAGCAACTGCAAAGAGGACAAGTGTAAACAAGCCCAGACCAAGCAGAAAGACAGCCAGAAAACGAGCAAGTAAATTCAGTGATGCCTTCACTTTGAAAACGTAGCACGACCAGCGAATGTTTGCAAACCATTTCTCAGGTACCAGGTTTATGATACGGATCATTGGCAACAATAATTTTTTTGAATAAACTGCGTATAAGGTGGTAATAGAGTTATGGAAGCCCAAATCATTCAGGCGGCTGCGGGGGGAGATGAGACCGCCTTTCAGTACCTGGTGCATCATTATTCCCCACGTATCTACCGAATGGCATACAGATATGTCAGGAACAGGGAAGAAGCGCAGGATGTTACCCAGGACACCTTTCTCAAAGCCTATGTCAATATTGCCAGATTTGATTGCAATCGCCCCCTATACCCCTGGCTGAAACAGATCTGCCGGAACACTGCCCTGAATCGTCTCGCCAAAAAAGATTCCAGAACAGGCAGTCTGGAAGAGCCGGACATTATTCGAGGCAAAGGCGGCGAACCAGAAGTCCTGTATATAGACCATGAAAACAAGACGGAGCTGCTCACTGCAATGACAGAACTGCCGCAAAAGCAACAGAGGATACTGGAACTGAAGCATTTCGAAGAATGCAGCTACCAGGAAATCGCGGATGAATTGCAGATACCTATCGGTACAGTCATGTCCAGGCTGTACACTGCCAGAAAAAATCTGGCTGCAATTCTGACATCGGATAAACCTCAACATCTGAGCACAAAAGGAGTGCAACATGAATAATGATTTTTTCTCTGAAATAAATGAATCCAATATCCACCTGGCTATTCAGGCGCTTGCAGACAATGAATTATCTCCCGATAAAATTCCCGAGCTTCTCGAGATTCTGCATGCTCGATATGAACTGAGAGATGAGTATTCCCAGCTCTTACGTCTTCGGGCAAGCCTGCAGAATGAGGATATTCCAATGCCACCCCCGGAATGGTTCGATGAACTGGAGAAAATAAGACCACGAAAATGGCTGCGGAGAACCGGGCTTGTCCTGCTTTGTGGCTCACTCGGTCTGTTAACCGGTATAAGTCTCACAAATTATATATCTTCATCTTCCGGGCTGGTTGCATTTGCAGTCATCTGCGGAGGTATCGGATTTTTCTTGTTGCTACTATTGACCTGGAGGGATACAATGCATGAATCCAGACAGGATAAATATGCGAAAGAGGTACTCAGATGATACTGTGCACATGCGAATCAATCCCCGGAAAGAAAATAAAGACCTGCCTGGGTTTGGTACGCGGCAATACGATCCGCTCCAGACACATCGGGAAAGATATATCAGCATTTGTAAAAACCCTCTTTGGAGGAGAGATTGCCGACTATACCAAGATGATGGCAGAATCAAGAGAACAGGCCCTGGACAGAATGATTGAAGATGCCAGGACTCTGGGAGCAAACGCCATAATAGCCGTCCGGTTTACTACAACCAGTATGTTGCAGGGCTCATCCGAAATGATGGTCTACGGCACTGCTGTATTACTGGAAGATGAGTGAGTTATTCAGAATTCCACAAAGTTATCCACATGTTATTAAGGTTCAGTTTATGATCTGGGCCTGTAAAATATCTAAATTCACCAAAGACAAATTCTGCTCCAATACCACAAACTATCATTTTATTCCTTACAACATAATAAGTTAGAAGCTTCCTGGCGGAAATTCAGAGGTATACTGAATTCCGAAATACCAAATGGCTAAATTTATGTTGGGGTTTGAGCATTTACCGGCAGACTACTAACAAGTTATCCACAAGCAAATACGTATTGAGCTTTTTGCAATTTCCTCTATTTAAATTAATATATATCCGACACCTCGAAGCGTCCTGATCTCCTCATCACTTCCCTGTTCACATAAGTGTTTCCGTAGCCGTGAGATACACATATCAATACAGCGGCTGGAAGGATCACAGGTACAGAGTTCAAACAGGAGAGTACGCTGAACCGGGAGTCCGCGGCTGCTTCTGAGAATATGCAGAACAGAATTTTCCATTCTGCTGAGTTCTGGATCAGTCCGTGAATTGAATGAAAATATCTGCCGAATACGCTTGAGCCGGTACAGCAGCTCCTTCTGATCTATCGGACTTGATATAAAATCATCCATACCAAGCTGTTCGGCTACAGCCAGCTGATCAAGGCTGCCGTAACGGAGTACATAGCCGATTCCCTGAGGGGTGATTTGTGCGGCCGGAGCAAGGGCAGCGAGCTGTCCCCAGTGTTTTCTCAGCGGCGGGACTTCTATTACATCACAAAAAAAAGCCGACTGCCGCAGAAAAAATCCGCAGCCATCGGCTTCTCCAAAGATCCATAATTGTAACTTACTGTTGTCAGGATTTTTCATCCTGCAGTTTCTTTTTGAGTTCCTCGAGATCATCGTCCTTGGGAGGAGCATTCTGCTGCCCGTCTGTTTCCGATCCCGGTGCCTCAAGGGCCATCTTCTGTCTGAGATCAGCCAGCATAGCATCAGTACTGCTGCCGCTCTTGCCTTCAAGCGCACGGAACTGACGCTCAATGTCGTCCTCAGTGGATCCGCTGTTCACCAGCTCACCGAGAGCCTCTGTTTCAGCTTCCATATCATCAATTTTCTTGTTCATGCGTTCGAAGACTTCAAAAGAGGAGTGATCACTGAGTCCGCCAATGGTTTCCTGAATCTTCTTCTGGGCTTCCACACGCTTTGAACGTGCAATGAGCAGGTTCTTCTTTCGCTGAGCATCCTCGATCTTTGTCTGAAGTTCCCGAAGATGAACCTTTAGTTTATTGACCGACTGATGCTGGGCTTCCCATTGCTCGCGATACTGGGCGGCGTACTCATCTGTCTCTTTCTTTCGGCTGAGAGCTTCACGCGCCAGATCCTCTTTGCCAGCCTTGAGGGCGAGCATAGCCCGACTCTCCCAATCAGCAGACTTTGCCAACTGTTCATTCATCTGCCGCTCAATACGTTTTTCATCGGCAATTGAAGAGGCTACACTCTTTTTAACATCGATTAACTGCTGGTTCATATCAACAATCAATTGATTCAACATTTTCTCCGGATCTTCTGCCTTGTTCAATACATGATTGACATTGGCTTTAAATACCCGCTTAACACGATCAAACAAACCCAAAGGGAACTCCTTATTCTAATAACTATCCGAGAAAAACCTGTCCACCGGCATCAATTGCCAGAATGGTTTTGCATTCGGAGCAACGGAACCGTCCCGGCTTTGTGGCTTTCAGCTTGGTTGAACAGATCGGACACTTGAAAATTTTGGGGAAGACTGTCGCAGATTCCTGCCGGACATCCTCCTGAAAAAACCCGACCGCATCCTCCAGGGTGTCTTTAATCGAGAAGAACTGGGAAAATCCCAGCAACTGAAAGACCTCATACACCTTGGGCTGAATCTGAAGGAGGACTAGATCGCCTCCTTTTGGTTTCAGCGCTTTCAGAAAAGCAGTAAATGCACCTATACCGGTACTTGAAACGTAATTTAATGCTCCACAATGAAAAATCAGTTGCGTATATCCTGCTTCGATTGCCTTGGAAACACGTTTCTGGAAAAAATTCGAGTTGTAGGTGTCGATATACCCGTTCAAGCGAAATACCAGACAGGTCTTGCATGAGTCAACACCCTCGAGATTGATCTTTAGGCTTTCATCCTTCTCATCATCAAAGCCTGGTACAATATCATTGTTGTTCATGCTGCTCCTTTATATCCGCGCCAATCGTTTTACATACATATCTATGAGGATAGTAATCCAGACGCCTTTTGTCAAATACCATATACTTGATACTACACCACACCGTGCAGACCTTATCTATAATTCTCGGTAGTTTTTCACATTTATTATAGTACCATTCGGATAATTTTTCCTGTCAAAAGCAACTTTCCTGACAAAATCTGCAAACTGTTCAGGGCTGGACAGCCCATCCTTGCCTGCTAACCTGGAAAAACGCTCTTTCTGCTCCTTATTCAGGTATTCCGTACCAATATAATCGGGGCAAATACAGACAACACGCACGCTGCATTCCTCGTCAGATAGCCCACTGCTCCGACAGTATTCACGTACTGTTTCAGCGGCTGATACAGCAAGAACACTTACCCCGGTTTTTGCAGCCGAGTATGCAGCGATTCTCCTGAAAGCCCGGATTGCATCAGTATCAGTTCCCCCCGTAAGAAAAATGGTACCGCTTCCCCTCTTCAGCATTCTCCCAAGCAATGTACTGAGAACAATACCGGGAAGAGTCAGATTATGGTCACTCATCCGTTTCCAGTCGCGGGGAAGCATTGCTGTCAGTTTTTTCTCCACCATCGGTCCATACGATACAAAGACGATATCCGGCAGGTCCTGCTTTTCAAGCCAGCGATACAGGCGTAGAATGCTCAGCCATCCCCTGATTTTCATTCTGCATACATGAAAAGCTCTATTCTTCTGACCTGAGATGCGACCGAACTCTGCCTTTGCTCTTTTCACAGATTTATGTGAACTTCCGGTACAGAGGACATACTCCGAGTTATTCAGTGCCTTCACTGCAACTGCCCGGCCAATACCCCCAGTTCCACCAAGTATTAGCCACCTGCTTTCTTGACCCCTCATGATAAACCTTCTATGATTTTCATTAAGGAGCGTCAAGCCATGAAACGAGGATTGTTCGTATTTCTTGTATTTTCCATTTCCATATCTCTCTCCTTCGCTGTGTCCTTCGATGAACTGCTGGATAACCTGAATCCAGACAGCAGTCTGCAGCAGATGGCGACCTCCCTTGAGGACCCTAATTATGATCCCATGGAGGATCCACGCTTTCTGCTTCTGAATGGAACGGTGGCATCGATAACCATTATTGATGACAGTCCAGAATTCTTTGAAGCATTCGTTGAGCTTTCAACCGGAGAATGGACTGCTGACGAAGAAATAATTCTTCACCGGGCATACTTCCTTTTCTACGGAGAGGAATTCAACACATTATTTAATCCCCGCAGCGGAAGTGTTCAGGTAGGCAGCCAGCTCATTACCATTGCACGCAATATCGGAACCATCCAGGATCCTCTGGATGGTTCAGAAGTTCTCTTTTTTGAAGCCTGGTATGCCAGGCCAGCCCTCTAAGGCTGATTGACCGCAAGAGCAGCAAAGGCAGATATCCTCTGCCTTTAAAGCTGGTCCCTCCTGATGAAGCATACTCCTTGTTATAACATTCCTCAGTTCACGAATATTTCCCGGCCAGGAATATGAACGGAGCAGTTCCAGAGCACAGGCACTTAAGCTTACCTTCCTCTCCGGGAAATCAATTTTCAGGAAATGCTCACACAATGACGGAATTTCATATAGTCTCTCCCGCAATGACGGCATGTGAATGTGATATATCATCAAGCGATAATAGAGATCGCGTCTGAAACTTCCCTCTTCCATGAGACTGAACAGATTGGCATTTGTCGCTGTGATCAACCTGACATCGGTCTCACTGCAGGCATCTGATCCAAGGGACCTGACCATGCCGGACTCAATCAAACGAAGCAGGGCGGCTTGTGAAGCAAGATCAAGCTCGGCAATCTCGTCGAGGAACAGCGTTCCTTTATCCGCTGAGCGATAAGCCCCCCGCCTGTTCACTGCCCCGGTATATGCACCCTCAACCACACCAAACATTTCGCTTGCAAATAGATCGCTCGTTAATGCTGCACAATTTATTGCAATGAAAGGGCCTTTACATCGTGACGATTTTTTATGAATTCGATGAGCCGCCACATCTTTTCCCGTTCCGGATTCTCCTGTAATCAACACTGAAGCGTCTACAGCAGCAAGGCGGTCGACAAGCTGCCAGAGCTCAGCCATCTCAAGCTTTTGCGGCTTTGCCGGCGTAGATTGTGAAGCAGCATCACCCTGCGGCATTTCACGGATCAGCTCATGCTGAACCGGCACAGCTCTGATTTCGAATATTTTCTTAACCAGAAGCCCCGCATCAAGCGGACGTGAGAGAAACAAAACTGCGGATGCCTGTCGGGAAACAGACTTTTTCCAGAGGCCCGGCTTATGATCACTTATTACAATCAAAGCCCTGACGCTGCAAAACTGCATGAGTTCCCGAAATTGTCCAGGTGTATGCCTATAATGATCATAGACAAAAACCGTTCCCTCATGAACTGTTGCCTGCTCCCACAACTGCACTGTCAACTCCGGAAACAGGCAGGAATAAAACTGTAAGCCCTGAAGATCACTATTCAGTATTACAATATCATCCATAGATTAAGTATCTTCGGACATTTTACATAGCTGTGCAAATTTTTCCTCGAAATTACATGGCAGAACAGAGATAAATCATGATAGGATCATCCTATGATGGATTTTTATGACCTGCTCGGCCATTCTGACAGCCGTCAGATGCGCAATGTTTTCTCGCTTTTACTGGGATTTTCATTGCTTATGCTTCTGGATATTCTGTTGATAATAGGGGCTTCCCGCTTATGGGGTGAATATCTGGTGGTGGCATTGACTGCAGCAGCAAGCATCCTGCTTCTGATATTAACTATTAATACGGTAAGCAGGCTTAAAAAGCTGACAATGAAGAAGATCCGCCGGGGAATATATCCGGAACGGGAATTCATGAGTACTGCAGGTGCTATTTTTGCAGCTGTATTCTTCCTGTTCCCGGGCACAATAACCAATATCATTGGAATTATTCTGCTCTTCCCCCCCGCCAGGCTTTTATCAGGCAGAATCATTCTCAGGGGCAATAGAAGCAGACTACAGGAAATATATGAGTATCTGAAAATACAGGAGTTCTCCCGGTCTTAGACCATGCAGATAACTCCTGCTGATTTCCTCTACAGATTTCCTTTCTTTCGTTGATGTCGCTCTATCAGCAATCTAAATCCAAGAACTATATACAAAGGTAAAAGCAGCCAACGCCAGGGGAGAAACACTGCGCCAAGATTTTCCAGCGTTCCGGAATGGAACAGCCTGCGTGACGGCCGGCGCTTCTGTTCTGCGAATATCCGGAACACGCCCGGTGCAGAAATACAGATTGACGGCGGCAGATCATCAAGATGATTGGTTAGCCAGCGGTCCCCCCCGCGCAGTCCTGAACCAAGCAGCAATACATCCGGATTAGCCTTCCTGGCTGCGGTCAGAAGCGACGGTTCGACCTTCTTTCGGAAATAGCCCTGGAAGCGTCCGACAAGCTTGAGTTTCGGAAACGTAAAACGGATATTAGCTTCGGCTTTCTCAAGCGCAAATGGCCGCCCTCCAATCATATAGAGACTGCCCTGTTTTTCTTCCACGGCCCCAAGGATCTGCACCACAAGCTGAAACGGCATATGTCGATCAAGCTCCGGAATTCCCGCAATCCGGGCAGCTCTAACGACTCCCTTCTGCAGAGGCAGGACCAGTGCGGCGGTCTCCAGCTGTTTCCTCCTGGGAGGATACAACCAGGATAATACCAGGTCGGAATTGCGGAGAAACACTATTCGCTGTGATGAGTTTTTTTGTCTCAGCTCGGAAACGGCCTCAGCAAGAGCCTCACGGGAAACATGGTGTACAGGCAGCCCAGCCAGAAGGTATTTAACTATTGCAGTCCCGGACTCAGATCTATAATTTTCCAATTTGATTTCTCCATTACAATGGTTTGCACAGCAGCAATGGCATACATGCCTGCATGTTCTGTCCTTAATACCCAGGGCCCGAGATATGCAGGCTTCCAGTCGATGGAAACCATGGCATCGGTTTCCTTCTGAGAAAACCCTCCCTCAGGACCGATACATAATCCGTAGCTGCTTACGGAATCACTACAATACTCATGGATCGAGTCTGGTGCAAGCGGTTCTTGATGAAAGAACAGAATTCTGTCCGGTAGAGAATGCCCGGAGGTCCCGCTGTACAAGTCTTTCAGGCTGACGGGCTCATTAAGAACCGGAACCCCTGGAGCACCGCTTTGCTGGACAGATTCCTGGATTACGCGTTCCCAGCGCTTCATTTTTCTGGGCACATCATGCTCATCGATTTTACTGATGGTCCGCTCACTGACCAACGGGGTTATCGAGCTGGCACCGGCCTCAACCGCCATTCTGATTACCTGGTCAAATTTCCCGGCCTTCGGGAGACATTGATACAGATGCAGTGATACATGATCCTGAATAATTTTGCCTGCGGCCTGAACACTTACCTCCATTTCTGTTCCGGAAATGGACATAACGGTTACATGATACCTGTTCCCCTGACTGTCGATTCCGGAAAAAGAGTCTTCCACACGCAGTCTGCGGACATTATGCAGGTAATGATAATCCCGGTCTCCGAGAATCAGCCGTTCCGGACAGTTATCCGGTAATATAAACTGCTTCATACGCCTCACATTACCTGGATAATTTTCTGGAAATTTCTCCCGAGAGCAGAAGCTCCACGGCCTGCTTCAGAACCATATCATTTTCCAGGTTATATACCGGATCATCGCCGCGCACACGATTCAATTCATTCCGGACTGTCTGTCTCAGAAACCATTCCGGCAGTTCATAGTCAGACTTAAGTCCCTGGACAAACTGCTCGACTCCGGACGCATCAACATCACTGTTTTCCCTCGTCCAGCTCCGGATCCGGTTGGTGTTGAGCAATTCGACCGCGATGCCCTGTTCATCATCATCGAGTCTACGCGGTAATATCTCAATATGCGGAGCGACCCCTTCCTTATCGATATAGGTTCCACTCGGGGTATAATAACGGGACATAGTCAGCCGAAATCCACCTTCCGGCAGTCGTCTGACCTGCTGTACAGACCCCTTGCCGTATGTAGTCTCACCAATCAATACGGCTCGATTACGATCGCCTAAAGCCCCTGCCATAATCTCGGCAGCAGATGCGGATCCCTTGTCAATCAGTATGACAATGTCCATATTTCCGGGAACGCTGCTTCCAGACCTGGCATTAAAACGGTGATTCTCGCTCTGAAGTCTTCCCCGGGTACCAACGACAAGTCCACCGTCCAGAAACAATCCACTGACATCGACTACCGCATTCAGCAAGCCCCCGGGATTGCCGCGGAGATCAATTATCAGGCTCGAATATTCTGCCCTGGAAAAATCATTCAGGGCTTCCTCGACGCGCGCCCTGGTATGAGGGGTAAACTGTACAATTCTCAGATAAGCAATATTATCCGGCATCATACTGCTGCGCACTGTCGGAACCTGAATTATTGCCCTGGTAATATCCACATCAAAACTGGTACGAGCGCCACGCAGAAGGGTTACGGTTACATCGGTTCCAGGTCTACCGCGAAGCTTGTCAACAACCTCATCGATATTGAGCGGAACAGTCGACTCGCCATTTATTGCGGTTATAAGATCTCCTGCCCGTATCCCTGCCTGATAGGCTGGGGTCCCCTCAATCGGGGAAACAACCTCGACATATCTTGGACGGTCACCATCTGCCGGCTGTTTGTTTATATACAGCCCCACACCTCCGAATTGACCTTCGGTAGTATCGGTCAGGGAACGCATCTCCTCAGCACGGAGATATGCAGAATGGGGATCATCCAGGCTCTCAAACATTCCCTGCATTGCCCCCTCAAACAGCTTCTTCGGATCAACTTCATCCACATAGCTGTCACGGATAAACTGGTACACGTTTTCAAACTGACGAAGCAGCTCAGCCTCCTCGGAACTCATTTGATTCTGTGCACCCAGGAAAGGAACAAGAAATGCAAATACGATTGCTGTAACTATCGCAGCAGCAAGAAGGAATCGGACAGGGGTCCGTTTTTTATCTGCAAAAGCCGGATCATTTGAATTTGTTCTATCAATCATATCACTAATATACCACAGCATGGCTTGACCGGCACCTCCCGTCACTTTATCCTTTATAAAAGCAGGAGGAAACGATGCAAATTTTACCGATTGCCAGCGGCAAGGGCGGAGTGGGGAAGACGCTGGTAGCCGCCAATATGGCAATTGCACTGGCACAGGCCGGTCGACGGGTAGTACTTGTTGATCTTGATCTGGGTGGATCCAACCTGCATCTGGTTCTCGGCATTAATAATGTGACAGTTGGCATCGGAAACGTACTCCAGCAATCCGGCATGGAACTGAATGATGTTATTATGCCGACGGATTATCGGAACCTGCTGTTTATTCCGGGAGATGCAGAAATCCCCGGCATTGCGAACCTGAACAACAAGCAGAAACTGATGCTCCTGAGAAGAATAAAAGCGCTGGATGCTGATTATGCTGTTCTGGATCTAGGTGCAGGCACAAATTTCAATACCCTCGATTTTTTTCTCTCATCCTCACGAGGAATAATTGTTACCACGCCATCACCTACTGCTATAGTAAATGCCTACCTCTTTCTTAAAAATGCAGTGTTTCGCATTATTACCAACAGTATTCCCAGGAAATCCCCGGGAGGCGAGTATCTTGAAAAGGTAAAAAAAGACGGGACGCAGTTACAGCGAATGAATATCAGCAGTCTGATGCAGCAGATAAAGCTGAAGGATCCCAAGCATTATGAAAAAGCTGCTGTAGCACTGGCGAAATTCATGCCCAGGATGATTCTCAATATGCTTGAGGATCCCAAGGACGCCCAGAAAGCCCATCGATTACGTCATTCCTGTTCACAATACCTCGATATGGACCTGGAGCATCTCGGAATACTTTATCGTGATGACCTGCAGACCGTTGCACTTTCCAGCAGACTGCCAATTTTGGCTTATAAACCGAACTCGGTACTCTCACAGGCAATTTACCGTGTAAGTGATAAAATCCTGCAAAGTGCTGAAACAGAAGATGATTTCATCGATATCCAGGATATAGAAGACAGCTATACCAGTGCTAATATGGAAGCAGAAATTGATTTTCAGGCAAAAATTGAATATATAGAAGATCTGCTCCATGCAGGTGCATTGTCTACCGGTGACCTCATTGAGACAATCAAGAACCAACAGCTGGAGATCAGCCAGCTGAAAAAGCAGAATATGCTGTACAAAACAAAGCTGGTCAAGGCTGTACAGCAGGGGTATAAAATCTGACAATGGCAGATACAGCACTGCGCGGAACACTCGAGATAAGCATCGATAAACAGGGTCTCACTGCAATCGGTATATTTACCGCTGATTCTGATGCAGACGAGATTGCGGTAGCAGATGTTGTCAGACTACTGGCTGAACGCGGCATACGAAAAGGTACCAGCAAGGAAAAGATCAGTAAACAGCTGCAAAGTCTGCTCCCGGATCCTCCGGAGCGCGCTGAACTGGTTCTTGCCAGTGGTATTCCACCAAAACAACAGCAGCCCGAAAAAGTAGAGTTCGATGTTGAACCGGTACCGGAAAATCTTACCGCACATGTTGAACGCATATTAAACAATGCTGGACCGCCCCAGATATTCAAAACCAGAACCGAACGCGTTCAGGTAGAGAAAATCGTCGAGAAGAAAGGCGCTTTTCCCTTTGGTCAGACCAAACAGGAAAAGATTCTGACCAATGAAACCAGGACTATCAAGGAAAAGGTTTATATTGATCCGACTGTCACCGGAAGTGGATATATTTATGCCGGAGAAAAGGCAGGTGATCTTTTTGCCGGTGAAGACGGCATTTCCGGATACAATCTTTTCGATGAGGAAATCCCTCCATCACAGCATGGAGACCCTCACTTCTACCTCGGTGAAGGCCTCGAACTCAGAGGCAGCGAAATTATTGCACTGCATGACGGACTTATCCGATGGGGAGAACATTGGGCTGAAGTCATAGAGTTTGTCCCGCACAGCTTCACACTGACTCTTTCACCCGACAAGGCCAGTTGTCTGTTGAATTTCTTTCCGGGTGAAGATTCCGTTCCGCTCCCGGATGAAGACGAACTCCGGGACCAGATAGCAGCCCTCCAGTATCCGGAAGATCTGCTGATAGAATTTGATGAAATCTACCGGCTCATGCGTCAGTCTGTTCAGACGCAGAGAGCAATAGAAAATATACCACTGAGTGTCAGCAGAGATTCCAGCTTTGAGATAACTATATCTGAAGATAAATTGACTGCCCTGCTCCAGGCTCACAAGGGCCGAGGAAAAGGAAAGCCGTTACGGCTCAAGGAAATAGGGGCAGCCATCAAGCAGTCCAGACTGGCAGGGCTCGATCTGGCCAAAATCAAGGAAGACCTGCTTGAATTCTATATCAGCCATGAAGCAGATCTCACCGGCTATGTACTGGCTCGGGGGATCCCTCCTGAAGAAGGTACGGACCGGGAACTCACATACAGCATTCAGGTTCTTGAGAACAAGGAGATGCAGGCAGTCCTGGAACAGCTGAGGGACTACCCTGAAAGCATTGAGGGCATAAACTCCATTCCGATTTTTCCGATGTCAGATGTACAGGAGATGGCTCCCGTTGAGCTTGAACAGCGTGTTATTACTATGTCACCACCCGAACCTGGAGAGCCAGGCAAGGATGTATACGGCAAGATTTTACCGGGTCTACCCGGACAACCGACTGCCCTCGAGCTGCATGAGAACCTTTCGGAAAAGGGGAATGTAATCATTGCAACCGAGAAAGGCATACTCGATAAAGGTGTTATCGACGGCGTTACACATTTAAGGGTGCGGGCACACAAGGACTCTGAGGTTCTTGTAGAAATCTCTCCCGATGGTATGCAGGCAGTCATCTCCATGTTCGGCAGCGTTGGATCCGGAAGACCTCTCAAAAAAGAGGCTGTATACGATGCAATCAACAAGGCCGGTGTTATCCGGGGCATAAACGAGCAGCTGCTTGAAGAGCTTGTAGAAAAAGCCCAGGCGGGTGAACAGGTTCAGTCAGTCAGTTTTGCCCGGGGTAGACAAGCTGTGCCCGGCGGAAAAGTAAAGATTGATTTTGCAGTCCAGCTAGCCAGCGGCAAAGGAGTCAGACTGCGGCAGGACGGAACAGCTGACTACCGTAATCAGGATAATATGACCCAGGTTCACAAGGACGAACTGATTGCTGTCATGCTCCCGCCCGCAATCGCTTCCGAGGATGGTTATGATGTTACCGGCAGGGTACTATCAGCCCCCAAAAACGCAGAACAGCAGATAGAAATATCTGAAAACATCCGGCAGGAAGAAAGACCGGACGGCACCATTCGTCTGTTCGCACAGATCGAAGGGGAACTTGTTTTCGAAAAGAACAGCCTTGAAATTCGTTCAAATCATAGTGTCAACGGTGACATATCCATGGAAACCGGAAATATCCGTTTTCCGGGCAGTGTGCAGATCAAGGGAAATGTCCGCAGTGGTTTTTATGTGATTTCAGGCGGTGATGTAATGATAGGCGGGGCTGTGGAAGCCGCTCTGGTATCTGCTGAAGGTGAAATCAGGATTATGCAGGGCATCAAAGGCTCAAACAAGGCTGTTATACGGACCAAAAAGGGTATTCAGACCATGTTTGCCGAACATGCTACCATGCTGTCCGTGGAAGACATTCTGGTCAAGAACTCTATAATGCACTGCAAGATAAAAACCAATGGACATTTCAAGCTCCATTCCGACAAAAGCACCATAATGGGCGGGGTAAGCTGCGCTCGTCATGGCATACAGAGCCATCATATCGGTTCCCCCAGAGGCATAAAGACCGTTATTTCCTTTGGGCAGGACTACCTGATCGGAGATAAGATCGATCAGGAGCAAAAAGAGATCGATAAAATCAAGAAAGCGATTGCACATATCGACTTATCCATGCAGAGTCCGGAGGCTAGAGAAAACCAGAAAATTCTGGAAGCCCTGCGCAAGAAAAAAGTTCTCGCACTGAAGGCAATGGAGAAACGAGGGCTCAGACTTTTTGCCCTGAGAGAACGTTTTGAAGAGCACTATGAAAGCGAGATCAGAGTAAAAGGCAGTGTTTTTCCAGGAGTGGTCATTGAGAGTCACGGTCGTACACTCGAAATAACACATGAGCGGAAGAACGTCAGCTTCCGTTTTGACCCGCATGCCGGTCATATTACTGAACACTCAAATACCGAGGAGACATAATGTTTTTATATATGCAATATCCTTCATGGATAAGCCCTGAGATAATTCCTGGACTCCCTTTGCGCTGGTATGGCCTCATGTATATTGTTGCTTTCACCATAGCCTACCTGCTATTCCGGAAACAGGTCAGAGAAGAACGGCTCGAAATGGACAGTGACTCAATGATGAATCTGTTCTTCTGGGCCATTCTCGGACTGCTTGTCGGTGCACGAATATTTGCCGGTCTCTTTTACGACCCGACAGGGCGGTTTCTCCGTCAGCCCTGGCTGATGTTCTGGCCGCTTGATGCTTCAGGGAACTTCGTGGGACTGCAGGGTATGAGCTACCATGGAGGCGTTGTCGGTGCTACCGTAGCCATAATTATCTACTGCAGGGTAAAAAAATGGTCCATTCTGACGATCGGCGACCTTGGTACCACCGCTATTCCCCTGGGCTATACCTTCGGCCGTATCGGGAACTTCCTGAATGGTGAACTCTATGGAAGGGTAACAGGATCATGGTACGGAATCATTTTTCCGTCTGCCCAGAGATTCCCGGCATCTGAAAGATGGGTACAGAATATCGCCAGGGAAATTGGTATGCGTATACCTGAAGGCGCTTCACTGGTGAATCTTCCCCGGCACCCATCTCAGCTTTATGAGGCATTTCTCGAAGGGATCCTCCTTTTCCTGGTTATGTGGTATATCCGGAAGCGGAAACCTTTCGATGGGTTCATGATCGGCCTCTATCTGTTCGGATACGGCTTCGTGAGATTTATTGCTGAATATACACGCGCACCGGATCAGGGGATCGGTTATGTGCTTGATTTCTCCGGCAGCCCAACCAGTCCTCACGTATTCGAGAGCTTTCTGGCGATCAGTATGGGGCAGATTTTCTCACTGCTGATGGTTTTCGCCGGTATCCTGCTCTGGATTCTGCTGCGTATGTACCACAGTCGTAAACCAACTGTGGAAACATTTTCCACAAGTTCACCGCAGAACAATCCCGGTACGAACAGAAACAAGGCCCGTCAGCTCCGCAAAAAATTGCGCAGCTGAGCCAGGATCACTCTTCGGATACGGGGTTGGACTCCGTTCCTGCCGCTCCTGTCTGCAAAACCCAACGCAGACAGGCTGCCAGGAGCAGCAGGAGGCTGAAAATCGGGAACCAGTCTCCGAAACGGGTATACAGACTGCTTCTCTGATTTTCCAGCTCCGGATCAAAATCAACCACAAGATAATCACGCACATACATGGGGAGCTCCGCATGTTTTCTGCCATAGCTATCGACATATACCGTCTTACCGCTTACCGAAGCGCGCAGCAGCGGACGCCTGTTTTCCACTGCCCTGAAAACACCGGCAGCATAATGCTGTTCAGCCTGGACGGGGTTCAAGCTCCAGTAATCGTTAGTAATATTGAGAATGACATCTGCTCCTCCCTTCACTGACTTTCGTACTTCCTGGGGAAATACATCTTCAAAGCAGATTGGAGTTATAAAACTGAAGTGCTCGAAATCAAAAACAGTGCGCTCGGTTCCAGGTTCCCAGAACACAACACCGTAGCTTTCAAGCAGTTCCAGAGCTGCCGGGAATACATCTCCCATCGGGAAATACTCGGTAAAGGGCACCAGCCTGATCTTGTGGTAAGTCTCGCGCCTGTTGCCCTCTGCATCAAACAGAACGGCTGCGTTAAAATGATTTCGCCCGATCTCCCTGCCGTTCTGATCCCTGACAATCTCGTAGTCATCATTTCCAGTGAGCAAGGCCACTCCAAGTCCAGCCTGGAAATTCAGCAGCCTGCTTACAAGGTTTGTATACGCTCCCCGCGGCAGTTCGGGATCACTCCAGCGGCGGATGTTCGGTACAAAAGCTGTCTCACCCCAGACTACCAGCTGCGGATCGTGCTCCATAGCCGAGCTGGTCAGATCCTGGAGAACCCCAAAGGTGAAGTTAAAATCTGCCTGCCGCGGATCTGTATTCTGCTGGATCAGGGCGACGGTAACAGAATCATCGCTGCGATAATCCATATCAGGCGCCTGAAGCAGACGTACAGCTCCGAAAAGCAGAGCAAAGGTCAGAAATCCCACTGCAGTAATAATGCTGGGAGCTGACTTTCTCAGTGCGGGCTTTATTTTCCTGACAGCTGTAATTGAAGACAGAAAATCAGCGAGAGCGGCGTTGATCATAAACAGCAGGAAAGCCAGAAGCCATACGCCTCCAAGTTCGGCTATCTGCATAAGAATCACGTTCTCATATTGCGAGTGCGAAAGCAGGGCCCAGGGGTATCCAAGAAAACCTATTGAGCGGAAATAGTCAAAGAAGGCCAGGGCAAGTGCAGCAAAAACCCATCGCCAGGATACAGACAGATAGCGCACGCTTATAATTGCAGGAAGAAATATGAAGTACAAGCCAGCGTAGATCAGAACAGCTGTCTGCAGACTGACAAGACTATAAGTAGCCAGCCAGTAATTGCCTAGAATCAGGAAAGTCATTGACCAGGCGAATCCATAACGCCAGGCAGTGAAGAAAGGAAGCTTGACAAGGCCGATAAGCAGAGGAACAACAGCTATCCAGGCCAACAACGGAAGACCATGAAGGAATATACCATTCGGCAGACTCAAGGCAGCAGCAACTGCACTGAGTAGAAGAAAAGGCAGGGACCAGACAGCCCACCCGCTGGCGAAATGCCGATGGAATTCAACCCGAAACACCAGCCGAAGCAGGACATGTGCCAGAATACCGCTTAGAATCAATGGACCATAGGTTAAAAAGACCTGTAATCGTTCCTGTCCAGTATCCATTGCAAGCTGCAGGACACCGGAATGTTCCATAAATCGCTGAACATAGTCCATATTGGCATTCAGGGCATAAAAGTAGAGAAAACCGAACATAGAGGCTGACAATATGAACAGAATATCTGCTGCTGTTCTGCTCGCACGAAAATACCACACCCTGTCGGCTGTATAACCTGCAATGCGGGTAATAGTTCCGGCAAAGAACAGGAGACCCAGCAGGATGTGCAGAACAGCTATCCCGGCATGAATCCAGCCTCCTGTTCCATAGAACAAGGACACAAAGGCTGAACCGACATATAACAGACCGAGTATCATCAAGAGGTAAGAGCGCTTCATGCAGATATCTTACCCTCGATTACCCTGATCGTACAGGCAGGACAAAAAAAATACCGCGCATTGCTGCGCGGCTGACATCGGAACAGAACCGATTTTATTTCGTTACGTCTTTGAGAGACAGACCCTGCTTTCGCATGTACTGCAGAAGACCGATTTTACTCACTGTGCGCAGAGCGCGGGCAGAAAGTCGAATGCGTACGAAACGATTGAGCTCAGGAACAAACAGGCGCTTGTATTGAAGGTTTGCCTTCTGTACACGCCGGGTATGATTCATTGCGTGGGAAACATTGTTTCCGGAAATTGTTTTCTTTCCAGTTAATCTACATATTCGAGGCATGAAATTTCTCCTTACACTTTTCCGGATTCACGATACAGTACATGCTTCCGCACAACAGGATCATATTTCTTGAATTCCATTTTGTCCGGAAGATTCCGTTTGTTCTTGGTTGTGTAGTAGCAATGTCCGCTTTCGCTACTCTTTAAGCGCACACGGGTAAGGGCACCTTTTTTTTTGCTGGCCATGATTTTTATCCTTTCGTGGGTGTGTCAGATGATGAATTACATCAGATCCCGAGGTTTACGTGCCTGGTTTCCGGTCTTGTCACAAACAGCAAAATGCCGCATTTTACCGTTCTCAAACACTGATTTCATGGTGATCTTGCCACCCCATTTACTTAATAATTCTTTCGCACCTTCACGACGTGCGTTCTTTGAAACTTTACCTGCTGCCATGAGCAATCTCCTTAGCCATTTTTCAGCTGTCTTGCAGTATGGGTATAGCAATTTAGACCAGAAGTCCCGAAAGGTCAATACCGGCAAATCGAAATTCAGGAGGAGCGTGAGAAAGAATTTCACCGGATTCTGTTTTTTTTCTGCGAGCTTTATGCAAAATTACATTTTGCATGAGCATTCGCAAGACTATAAATTCTCAAGTTGTTTACATAAAACAATTTGAGAATTTGCTATTAATGCGAGGAGGAAATTGCACGTAATTTTGCAATTTCCTCTTGCTATTATTTTATTTAATCCACAAACCCGCTATACTATCCTTATGCGGGAAAGAATTGACAAGCTGAGAAGCGTTATAACACTTGATTCGGAATTAAACAAGATACAGGATATTGATGTCCTGCTTGAGAACATACTCACCGAGGCCCGGAAAGTTATGAATGCCGATGCCGGATCCATATATATCCGGCAAGGCAATGAACTCGCAGTATCCTACGCCCAGAACGACACCCTGACTTCAAAACTTCCATCCGGCGAAAAGCTTATCTACAAGATTTTCCGCATACCTATCGATACAAAAACCATATCCGGCTATGCCGCATACTCAAGCGAAGCCCTGAATATTCCTGACGTCTACAAGATCCCGGAGAATGCGCCATATAGCTACGACAGCTACTATGACAAGACGAGCGGTTACCGGACACAATCAATGCTGGCTTTACCCCTTAAAACGAATATGGGCGATATCCTCGGTGTTCTCCAGATTATTAACGCTCTTGATTCTGACGGAAATGTCCGCCCCTTCGACTCTGATGATGAGCTGGTTGTAACACATTTTGCCTCCAACGCAACTGTCACCCTTCAGCGTGCACAAATGACCCGCGCTATCCTGCTCAGAATGACAAAAATGGCAGAGTTGAGAGATCCCAAAGAAACCGGACCACATGTAAACCGTGTCGCCGGTTATGCAGTTGAAATATACGATAGATGGGCCCGTAAGAGCGGTCTTCCCGAGCGGCAGATATCCCGGCAGCGAGATAACCTCCGTATGGCGGCCATGCTTCATGATGTGGGAAAAGTGGCTATTTCAGATTCTATTCTGAAGAAGCCCGGTAGATTCACCCCTGAAGAGCGCCTGATAATGGAACAGCATACCCTCTTCGGAGCCCAGCTCTTTCTCGACAAACAATCAGAATTCGATGAGACAGCACAGATTGTCGCACTTAACCATCATGAGAACTGGGATGGGAGCGGGTATCCCGGTCATATTGATCTGACTACCGGTGCTGCACTCAAGACAGGTCCGGATGGCCGTCCACTCGGGAAAAAGGGAGAAGAAATTCCCTTGTTCGGCAGAATCGTCGCAATTGCTGATGTCTACGATGCGCTCCGATCACAACGTGTATATAAGGAAGCCTGGTCCGAGGAAGATACTCTTGAGGAAGTGAAAAAACTGTCGGGAAGTAAATTTGATCCTCAACTTGTTAAATGCTTCTTTGATGCCCTTCCAAGCATCCATACCGTTTCCAGAAAATACGAAGAATAAGCAAGAGGAAATTAAAAAAGGATGGAACAAGTGAAATCAATGAGATGCATCATGGCCGTACTCAGCACCATGATCCTCGCTACTGCGGTATATGCAAGCGATATAAGCCCCGGGAGCTTCCAGGGTACTCTGACAACAGAAAGTAATGTTGACGATACGGGACGAGCGTACACCGAGTACAGACTGCAGCTGAATGCCGGGGAAACAGTCTTTGTCAGCCTTGAATCCGAAGAATTCGACACATATCTTATTCTAACTCCGCCGGATGGACAGAGCCAGGCAAATGACGACTTTCGCGAAATGGGAACTGACTCGGGCCTGTTTTATCAGCCGGAAAATGAAAGTACTGTCGATCTTCGCGTAACAAGCTTCAGCAGAGAGGAGTACGGGGATTATCTTCTGAAAATCACACCGATAGAGACTATTCCAATTACAGGAAGCAGTATTGAAGGCCGCCTTGAATCAGATAACGACGACCTATTGTTCTCGGCTTACTCCTATACTGCCACTGATTACGCAGAGCTTTCTATTGACCTGCAGTCCAGTGATTTTGATACCTACTTATATGTCCTGCTTCCCGGAGGCAATCTGCTGGTAAATGATGATGCAGACTGGAACACCAGTGATTCGCGCCTGCTACTTCCGGTTGCCCCGGAAGACAGGCTGTTAATAATTGCCGGATCCTATTCCGGACATGAAACGGGAGATTTCGAGATCCGTCTCGAGGAACGCGAACCTGCAGTAGTTTCAGATGAGAGAGAACTGACAATCGACAGGGAACTTCTGGCATATCTGCATTATGGAGAGGAGCAGTTCAACGGGAAGCCATCACTTGTATTCAGTATTGACCTCATAGCCGGCCAGGCAATCCAGATTGACATGATGTCGGATAATTTTGATGCCTATCTGAGTGTTACCGGACCATATGACTTCTTCGACTATGATGATGATTCAGGGGCAGGGACGAATGCCCGGCTCCAGTTCACCACCCCCGAGAGCGGAACCTATCAGATATACGCCTCCAGCTTCTTCAGCGATGGCTTCGGTCTGTTCAGCATTCTGGCAAGTGAGTGGGAGGATTTTCACTACAGCGCTGATGCAATGGTCTGGACAGGCATACTGAATCACAGAGCCCCGATGGACAACAATGGACACCTGTATAACGAACATTCAATTCAGCTTGAAGCCGGAGAAACAGTACGGGTTATTGCAGAATCAGATGACTTTGACACAGTGCTTGTCCTGCTTGATCCTTCCGGCAGGACGGTTGCTGAAAACGACGATTATTATGGCAGCAATTCCATGATTGAGTACCGTGCTGAACGCGGTGGTCTTTTCAACACCCGGGTACGCTCATTCGGTTCAGCAGGCGGTGGCCGCTACACAATTACAGCTGAAATAATTAACTGATCAGATGATCTATTGATCAGAAGCAGCATTCCCGGATCAAGCTACCCATGATCCGGGAATTCCTATGACGGTAGGTGTGCTTGAAGCTACTTCAGAAGGCTCATCTTCTCTGTCTTTTATCTTCGTACATTCGTTTATCTGCTGCCTCAACCAGTTTATCTATATCACTGCCACTCCTGGAACTCAAGGCGTAACCAATGCTTATGCTGAGTGTGATCTTATGTGAAGCGATCTCACAAGGCCGGTGAACAGACGAGGTTATCCGTCTCTTAAGCTTCTCCATTTCCTCTGCAGTGTGGACTCCATATACAATAATTCCGAACTCGTCTCCCCCTATTCGGCAAAAAGTACTGTTCTCCCTGATCACTGCTTTTATACGGTTTGCGACCTCTATAATTGCCCTGTCACCCAAAATGTGCCCCAGACTGTCATTTATTATTTTAAGATTATCCATATCAGCAATAAATACACCGAACAACGGAGAGCTTTCTCTGGACATCTGATGATCAATCCGAAGGCGATCATAGAATACACTTCTGTTTTTTATTCCTGTCAGGGTATCAGTCGTTGCATTCAGATACAGTTCGTCGCTCCTCAACCTGTCTGCGGAATAGAGTACAGCACAGAACATTCGTGACAGCAATTTCAGGATATACAGTTCCTTCGCGGAATATGCATGACTTCTGGAGGAAAATACCTTCAACACACCAATAGATGTCTCACCGAAGACCAGGGGAACCAGCAGCATTGAACGAAGACCAACTTTGCGGCAGGCAATGCGATCCACGCGTTGATCTGTTTCTGAATCGTCACATTTCTGCGGCTCTGAGGTCCTGGCACAGAATCCGGACAAACTCCCATGACTTTTCAATCTCAAACCAAGCTGTTTGTCTGCGATACCAGCTGTAGCCCGATACACAAGCTCATCCTCTTCCAGTAATTCTACTACTGCACCATCCGAATCAGTAATATCCATTGACCTGTCGGCTATCAGAAAGGCAAGTTTCTCGAAATCCACTCCGATTTGAGCAATATCATTCTGGATATTTATTATTTCCAGAAGTTTTTCTGAACAAATATGCTGTTCAGAAATATGCTGTTCCATACCAGCCATACATACACTCCCCGAGTTATTCTAACCTGAAGAATCCCAAATTAACAGAATTATTTCCGAGTAATTTCATCAAGCAATTGGAAGGCTCACATTCCTTAGTACCCGGGATTTCTCGACTAAGGAAAATCCCCTACCACCAAATGGTATAATTGCAGTATTCCGGATTAGCAGTTCTCGGTTGACAATCAGAGTAATCTGATTTCAACGAGGAGAATTACTATGAAAAAAGGTGTACTGATAATCGGGGTTTTAAGCCTTGTGTTAACACTGATTTTTGCTGGCTGTGCAACAAGCGATGCACCGGCTGCGGCTGTGCCTGCTGCTGAAACTGTCAATATTGAGAGCATGCTGGATATTACCGCAGCTGCCAGCGGGGGTGCAATTGTCAGCCTGGATGAAGCCAACAACCGTGTCGATGTCCGCGGTGATGCCTGGAGCATCGCAGTGTGGCAGCTGCCTGAGGGACAGCGGGATCTTTCTATGTACCAGGAGATTGTTATTGACTGGACACATAACGCTTCAGGACGTGTCGAGCTCCAGCCTGTTCTCCTTGACGGTGCAGGACGACATCTCGAGCCGGAATCCGACGGATGGCGCGGACTGAACGCCGGCGAGCGCGGACAATCGAATGTTATTCTCGGAACCGGACCAGGCGGTATGAACATTACTGCTGCAGAACTTTCCGATGTCCACAAGGTGGGATTCAAGCTGCACTCCAATTCCAGTGGAGCGAGCTACCATATCTATTCCATAAATTTCCAGTAACGAATACATGAAATAAGGATACGCAGCTGCCGGAAGCATTTCAGGCAGCTGTTTTTTTCAAGAGGAAATTGCAAAATTACGTGCAATTTCCTCCTCGCATCAGTAGCAAAAGCTCAACGGAGAACATAATGAATCATAGACGATTTTATATACGTGCAGCTGTAGCTGCGGTACTCAGTTTCTTTTTCGCATTTCCGGTATTCGGGCAGTTCATGTATGCCCCGGACAAGGAAATGCCACCGGCAGCAACCATGGAACACGGTGCAGTCAGCCCGTTTTTCTGGATCGGTGCCCAACAGACCGGAAGTATCGGCTACAATCTCGACAACAATGCCTTCGGAATCAGAAGGAATGATGGATATGTCAGTTTCAGTTTCAGCCTTGTTGACTCGATGTACGATACATCGAAACAACACAACGTGGGAGACGATCCCGATACATGGTCCGGCAGAATTCTCATGCGGAATTTTACAAACCGGATCAACAGCTACGCCGATGATCTGAATGAACCAATCTGGATAGCAGAGGTTCAAGGCAAGGGATTTCATATTGGCCTGTTCAGTCAGGCAGGTGAATATGTCAAAGGAAATGGAGCAACATCGATCAGCTCCGGAGGAAAGGTGCTCTATTTTCCTGATCCGGATGCTCTCGACGGACATTTCCTGCTAAACAGTAACCCCTATACAACTGCTTCCTATAACAGCAGTGCACTTGCCTATGTCGGTTACAAGCAGCGAAATCTTTTCAGTACATACCTCACATTGGCCACTGAAGGAAACGTGAATACCCCGGATGCAGAAAATGCAAATGGTGCTGCTGGTGTTATCGATTTCACAGTTACACCCTTTGGACCAACAGCTTCTTCATCGACTCCTCTGACCGTTGAGGTCTCCGGAAACGTAATGGGTGGCATCCGCTATACAGATACTCCCATTGGTTTTGGCTTCAAAGCCGAGCCTTCCTTCTACCTGGGAGATAATCGTGCCCTGAATCCAGTTGTCGCATTCGATGCCGTAATTCCCGATGAAGGCAATATGCAGTGGGCAGTTGGTGGAGGCCTCACGCTTCGTCTGAGCCAGCCTGTTTTTACCAGCGATGTATGGGGAGATATGGCAGGCAGTCCTGCTGCGAGTTATTTCAACAACATCTATGAGAGAGACGGATACCTGCAGCGATTTACATATGCCCAGGTTTATGCTGCATACAGTGAGAACGATGATCTGGACCTTGCATTCAAGTTCGAAGAACCAGAGGGGGATATCGGAATTGTAGATAAATTGGGAGCAATGGCAGAGCTGCGGATCAACAATCTGCTGCAGACAGAAGGTAATGACCTCGGATGGTCTGCTGCTGCAAGAATCAGCTATGATTTAATGGAAGCCCAGCTTGTACCATATGTACGGACATACATCAACAGTGAATATGTAGCAAAACTCCGCACCGGTGCCCAGTTCAGCTTTATACCTCATGCTGGTTTCGAAATTGCATATACCAGCCGCAATCTAAATCCGAACTCTGAAGCCCAGGGAACCGATGAATACAGCAAAGGCCGCATAGAACTGCTTATGAGAATTAGCACCTCTACCGGACCGATCCGTACACAACGGAGAATGAGCGATCTAAGCTACTGATTTTGATATGCAACAGGAGGGCTACTGGCCCTCCTGTCTGACCTTCATCTGGAATGGAGAAACCGGAAGCCCTTCAGAACTGCAGATATTCACCCCTTCGGGATTGTCGGCCCAGGCGTAACAAAGCCGGTGCGGGCATCCCCAGTCAGCCGCCAGAGAGATCTCCAGCCTGCTCCCGGAAATTGTTCCGGATACTGCCTGCCAGTCATCTTCGTCCAGGCTGTATGAGACAAACAGATGACCGGGAAGCCTGCCGTCACTGGTTTTAAGACCGTCCGGGCAATTCCTGAAATCAACATACAGTATGTGGCTGTCACAAACTGCCAGTTCAGGCACCGGGCTGACTCCTTCTGTACTGTCCTGATTCAATAAGGTCAGGGCAGCAGATGCAATACGTCTGCCTACATCAATCTTGTTCAATGGATGAATGTCATTCCACTCACCGAGATCAATAGTTACCGTCAGGGCTGTATGATCAATATCCATGTGAGCTCTTCTCTGGGCATCCCGCACGGTGGCCCAGCCGCTGAGTTGCGGATAATTCATGGGAATACCATAAGAAGGTAGCTGGACCAGGACAAAGGGAAGCTCAGGCTGGCACATTCTCACACGCCAGTCATGAATGAGACTGACAAGCAAATCGTAGTAAATACCGGGATTATCCTCTACATTTGATTCTCCCTGATACCAGACAACCCCGCTCAGCGCAGTTTCTGAAAGTGGTGAGATCATTGCATTGTACAGACCGACGGGCTTGCTCACAAAGCGAGGGAATTCCGTCAGAGGCTGCATTTCCTTACCCCTGAGCCAGAGCCATTCGCCTTCGAGGCCTATTCTGCTGCTGCCTGTTTCCAGATAATACGGCTTGTCCGGAATGAATCCTGCCGGCGGTCCTCCGCTTACAAGACGCACCACAACTACATTTTGTCCGGGTTTCAGAACATTCTCCGGCAGCTCATAATTTCTCGGTGGGTATTGATAATCCGTTGTGCCGACCAGGATCCCGTTTACCCAGACAGTATCGCTATCCACCATACGTCCAAGCCTCAGCAGCGCAGTATCGCCAGCAGGCTCTTCAGACTCTGCCGGCAGCTCGAAGGCACGCGCAAACCAGAACGATCCGCAGCCTTTCAGAATGGAGCCTTCCGTATCTGCAAAGGGTATCTGCATGGGATACCCTTCCCGGAGGATGTAGGACCCGTCCATCCAGGGCTCTATGGAATTAACACCAGGATCTTCTGCATTCAGTTCTCCGAACCATCTGTCATGCTCGTTTTGAGCATCTGACGTAATACGACTGCAGTTTCCGGTATCTGCAAAGTAACTGGCTTCCTGCAGATACTCAGGATATTCCTGCAACGATGCTGCAGACATCCATGACTGAATCGGAGTACCTCCCACGCTGGCATTGATAACCCCCTGAGGTATTCCTGTCTTTCTCTGCATTTCATGAGCAAAAAACCAGGAAACCGCTGACAGATTCCCTGCCTGCTCAGGCGAAACCGGGATCCACGAGCCGCCTGGCAGATCCTGCTGTTCTTCACCGAAGGCAGCGGATTCAGGAACCATAAAAATGCGGACAAGTTGATTGTTGGCTGCTTCCACCTCATGAGGATAATCGTACTGAAGCCGAGACAAGGGGGTGAGCATGTTGGACTGCCCGGAACATAGCCAGACGTCTCCGAAATAAATATCCTGAATCACAATTCTGTCTGATTCCGAGGAGATCCGCAGATCATGCGGACCTCCTGCAGGACAAGGCGGCAGGATTACCTCCCAGAAATATTCAGAACCAGCCGGCAGGACTGAGCTGCTGAACTGACCTAACTGTATCCGGACTGCTTCATATGAACTACTCCAGCCATACACCTTAACTGGTGTATTCCTTTGTATGATCATATGATTACTGAACAGGGCTGGTATTTTAAGCAATTGTCACTTCTGTATTCCTGCTCTGCTTGTTCAGCTCAATTTCAATAGTCCGGCCGTTAATGCTGCAGGTATACAAGCCTTCCGGTCCGTCTATATCCACACTGCCCTTTTCATCCAGGGTCACTGTTTTTTCAGGGAATCCCCAGTCATTTCTGATCAGATCCTGCAGCTTCAAATACGCGGGTTTTGGACTCATGTCACGGCGGACGAGACCAGCAGGGGCATTGAGCCAGTTGCCGTCAAGCATATCCCACCAGACTATTGACTCGACCTGCGGATGGGCATAGAGATGACTGTAGAATTCAGTTACCTGCTGCAGCTGTATTTCCTCGCCTTCCTCGGTAGAGGGCCAATCTTCCCGCTCAGCGTCATTCAGATCATCATAGTGAGCGGGCGCTAAATCACCGGAAAGAATGGTAACCTCAGTGAAATGCAGAGGGAGTCCGAATCGGCTGAAGCGCTCAAGCACATCCTGTATGTACTCAACTCCATGATAGCCCTGATGCTGATGTGTCTGAATGCCGATCGCATCTATGGGGCAGCCCTTATCCAGCAGTCGCTCGATCAACTGTTCATACTTCGCTGAATGATTGAAATCATTCAGAAGCAGCACTGCCTCCGGATTCGTTTCTCTGGCCTTTTTGAAGCAGTCCAGGGTCAGTTCCTCGGCACCGTATTCCCTGGCAAGACGGCTGATGGCATTATCATAGCGATCGAATCTCGGAAGAATGACCACCTCGTTAATTACATCCCAGGTGTCAATCAGTCCCGCAAAAGCACTGACGTCCCGTGCTATCCGGTCCATCTGCTTGCGGTATATTGTCGGGGTGTCGTAGGCCAGAAGCCAGTCAGCACAGACGGTATGCCAGGCCAGAGGATGGCCTTTAAGGCTTATTCCTCTGGAGCGGAACCACTGGGACGCCTCCCGGATCTTTTCCTCGTTGGTCTGCCCTTCTACCGGCTCATACCTGCCCCAGTAAAAAGGTAGGGTAGCTGCATTGAAGAGATTCTCAAACAACTGTGCATATGTTTGATCTCCGTTCAGAATTCCAAAACCATTGCAGCCAAACTTGAAGCTGTGCTGTTTCAGATCAATGCTTACCTGTTGACCTGCATGTGCCTGGCCAAAAGAAAGTGTATAGGCATGCCTACGCTTGTCTTTGATTTCTTTCGTAAAATTCATAGTTCCTCCTTAACTCCGCCGATCACAAGACCGGGCTTCAGGATACAGGAAATACCCGATGTGTTTTTATGGAAACCTGCAGTTAAATAAATGCAGGAGATAAAGTAATTGTATACGGCTCCAGTGGGGAACACCATGTACATAACTGCTGAACTAATATGAATACAGTCCTGGCTGACATTCTGGAATATATGCAGGAGCATCTTACAGAAAAACTGACAGTATCGGAACTTGCCGAACATGTGTGTCTGACGGAATCCCGGGTCAGCCATTTGTTCAAGGAAAAGACCGGGCATTCCCCAATCGATTATTTCCTGAGAATGAAGATCCAGGCAGCCAGCGTCCTCATTGCCAGGAAAACACTATCGAACCGTGAGCTTGCAGAGTTATTCGGATTTTCGGATGAGTTTCATTTCTCCAAGGTGTTCAAGAAGAAAACCGGCATGAGCCCTCAGCAGTTCAGGATGAAAACCTACTGGGGCAAGCAATCCAAATTAATCTCCGGGATTAACCAGGCAGCACTGCTCCTATATCAGGCTGTTGCCGACCTTCCCTAGTGGAATATACAGCTGTATGCATGTCCCCTCACCAGGACTCGACTGAATCCTGTATTCAGCCTGTAGCTGATGGGCACGGTACTGCATTGAACGCAGGCCGAGACCGCGAGGACGGCGGTGCAACTTCTGCTCTGCATCTTGATCATTGCTGACTACAACCATACCACTGCCATTATCCGAAACCTCCAGAAGAACCGTATCTTCCGGATTGGCCTGCATGGCAACCACAATCCTGCTAGGTTTCCCATGTTTAATGGCATTCTGCAGGGCCTCCTGAACGATACGGTAGACATTCAACTGCTGCTCGTGAGTCATAGGAAAGACATTCGGTGCTTCCCAGAGCATGCTGATATCACAGCCGGTATATGATCGGGCAGCACTACAGAGCTGCTGCAGGGATTCACGCAGACCGAAGCGGCTCAGTTCCATCGGGAATGAATCATGGGCGTAACGGCGAGTCAGAACAAGAGTTTCATCGATCATTTCTACCAGCTCACTGGCATCCTCCAGCTTCTTGATACTTTTCGCCAGCATGGAAATACCGCAGAGCCGCTGACAGATATCATCATGCAGATCCATACTGAAACGCAGACGTTCCATTTCACTGATCTGAAGCACCTGGGCTTCGACCGCGAGACGGCGCCGGGCTTCCGTTTCCAGTTCCATATTCAGTTTTCTCAGATCACGGGTCCTCAGCTCAACCTGCTCTTCCAGTTTCTGTGCCCGCATTTTCTCATCTGCGAAAAGATGAAATCGCTTGAGTGTATTAGCAATGGATACCGAGCTGCTACAGATCTGGGTGTGTGAGTAATCATCGGTACTGTATATAACCATTCCCAGCAGTTCATGTCCGGATTGGAGATGATATACGCAGCGCACCTGGGGATTATCTTCATACAGACCTGTTCTGCGCGCGATCTCTTCCGGCTGAAGCAGCTGGGGCTGCTCCAGAAATGAGTACTCTTTTCCATCCTCAACACAATAGACAAGCTCGGCCTCATAAGGCAGTTCATGGCAGGGCTGTGAATAAACCAGAAGATAATATGCCTCTACTCCAATTGACTGCAGAAAATCCCCTAGGTAAAACACCAGCTCTTCCATTGTATAAACGGCTGACAGACGCTGACCGAGATAACTCAAACTGCGCATAGCCTGCTCAATACGGAATTTCTCTGTCTGTACCTCATAGAGCTGACTGCCGCTTACTCCTGTGTTCTGCTGCGACAGATTACCGCGCTCATAGCGGCAGCCGCAGGATTCACGCAGACAGAGTTCGGAAGGGACAGAGAGCTCATGATCAACCTGAACCCCTTCCAGCATCCTGACTATGACCTCAACACCGGCTCTACCCATCCTCTGCAGAGGCTGGCGGATAGTACTGAGACTGGGAATCTCCAGGGCTGCATGCGGTATGTCGTCATAACCGGTTACCGCACATGCTCTCCATCCAGATTCTTCATCTGCCGACTGAATTGCCTTCATGGCCCCGATAGCCATGTTATCGTTGGCCGCAACCACAGCATCCAGCGGATGATCTGGATGCTCGTTGATGTATCTCTTTACGATTACAAAGCCGGATGTCTCACTGAAACCCCCGCTTCGGTATTCCCATTTCATGTCAGGATACTGCTTGCTGCGAGATTGCATGCAATCAGTAAAAACCCGCCTTCGTGCTGTACTATCACTATGTTTTTCCGGTCCCCCAAGAAAAAGAAAACGACGGTATCTATGATCATCAATTAAATGATCCAGCAACTGTTTCATCGAGTCCTCACAGGGAATGACGATAGATGGCATCATGCTTGCATGGGTGCCCATACTCAGACAGGGAATGGAGGAAAATGCTTCATTAATCCCGGGAACACTGGTAATATCACCATGATCGTAAATTGCCGAAGACAGCAGAATAGCTGCATCAAAAGAAAATATACCGCGGGACGGAAAAATCTCTGAGCGTTTCGGATCGTAGTCGTTCAGGGCCTCCCCCTGAACACACAGCAGATTCAGACCAGATTCCAGGGCCGCCTCACGGGCCCCCTGAAATACCGAAAGCTGATATTCCTCGTCGAGATTATTGACATATAGTGCGATACAAGGCTTCATATTTTTAGTATACACGACTAATCCATGCTACAATAGGATGATTTTTTCACTGAGGAGTAGATTCTGTTATGGTAAAAAAAACCATCGTACTTATAGAAGATCACCCATTGTTCTCAAGAGGCTTGGCTCAACTTATTCACAGTGAATCACATCACAGCGTAATCGCCGAAGTGCAGAACTCGCAGGATGCAGTACAGATTATACAGGACAGAAAACCCGATCTGGCAATAATCGATCTTAACCTCGGTGATGAGGACGGACTGAACCTGATCAAGCAGCTGCGGGCAATTGCACCCAATCTGACAATGCTTGTGTTGTCCATGCACGAGGAGCGCTATTTTGCTGAGCGTGCACTGCATGCAGGAGCCAAGGGATACATAATGAAGGCTGAGGTAGGTGACAAGGTAATCGACGCCATCAATACGGTTCTGGCAGGGAAGGTTTGGGTAAGCGAGAAAGAACGAGAGCACCTACTTGAACACATGATCGGAGGTGGCGGACGGCTGGAAAACTCAAGTCGTCTGGCCTCCATTCAATCCCTCTCGAACAGGCAGTTGCAGGTATTCAAGCTGATCGGTGAGGGCTGGGGTACCATCGAAATTGCCAACAAGCTGAATATCAGCATCAAGACAGTGGATACTCACAAGGCGCACCTCAAGGAGAAGCTGCATTGCAGCTCCTCCCAGGAACTTCGACTTATGGCAGTAGAATGGGCGAAATACTAGGCGGCAGCGACCGCCGGAGTACCTATTCTACATAAGCCAGAAGCACCTCTTCTATGCCGTAGAATGCCGGCTTCGGCTTCCAGTCCTCATCAAACCACAGACCTCCCCCATAGCCGCTGAAGGTATAGGGAATCCAGGATTGCGCATCTCCAATACCCCAGGTTATAAAGGTGTCTGCATATTCCCTGGGCAACTCAAGGTACGCAGTCAGAATATCCTTGTACAGCTGCTTCTGCTGCTGCAGCTCAGCCTGGCTTATCGGTTCTTCAATCCGTATATCGATTTCGGTGACATCGACCCGCAGTCCGAGATCAATAAATCTCTGCAGATTTGCCTTGAAACCGCTGATGCTGAAATCATGATCCAGCTGTAGATGCATCTGGAATCCTACACCATCGATCGGGGCTCCATCTGCCAGAAGCTGCACCGCCAGATCATATACCAGATCTGCCTTGGACTGCGTCCAGCCATAACCGCCGGAAATGTTATAATCATTGTAGTACAGACGGGCATCCGGAAAGTGCGTTCGTGCCCTGGTGAACGCCTCGGCGATATAACTTTCTCCGATTGTGCTGTACCAGATTGATTCCGGCCGGTGCACTCCATTGTTAAAAGCCTCGTTGACAACATCCCAGGAATAGAATGCCTCACCATAGCGCTCGGAGAGAGCAGCAAAATGCTCATCCATGAGCTCCAGCAGACTCGCCGTCGTCCAACTGCCGTTATCCAGCCAGCCCGGATTCTGACTGTGCCAGATAAGCGCATGTCCCCGTACCCGCATATCCTGATTCTCAGCATGCTGCATGAGAGCATCCGAATCCATCCAGTTATAGTTTCCTCGGCCTCCACTCAGAAGCGGATGCCACTTCATTGCATTCTCCGCCGTGACATGGTTGAAATGCATATTAAGCAGCCGGTTATATGTTGTCTGACCCAGATAGTCAGCACCAACCGCTGTTCCGAGGTTTATACCCGCAGCATCTGCCAGCTCCCGCAAACCGCCACTGAAATCCGTATTCTGCCCACTCTGAGCAACATCGCAGCCCGACACGAGTAAAGACAGCAGAATAAATTGCAGCACCGGGATCAGTGCAAAACGTTTGATCATATCAAAAACTCCTTGATGTAATGTACGAGCTCTTACTATACCCCCCTCCTGTAAGGCCTCACATAAGAGCTTTGCCGGAGAGCTTATAGTAGAAAAAAACCGATGAGCCTAAGAGATTTTCCCTATACCTCTGAAAGATGAAGCTTATATACAGAAAAACCGCTGGTTGCCCAGCGGTTTTTCCCTTCTTGAATGCTTAATAGCTTCGTGTAGATACTATTTTACAATCTCGATTGTTTTAATATACCATACTGAATCTGATTGATGCATACCAAAAACAAGATCAAAATCACCAGTAATCCCAGTAAAGTCATCCAGACTACCCTTGTCAGCATCCAGGTATGCAGTTATATCATGATCGCCACTCCAGTCAGCAAAATCAGCAGCAACTACAGGGATCTCTGCCCATGAACCACCCACATCCTGATCAATATAATTCGCGGCATCACCGTCATGAAGTGAAACATGCAGCCATTTTCCACTTAGATCTCCACTTTCAAATGTAGCAGAAAGTACTATGGACGAATAATCCGCCAATGTGTCCGTCAGTTTAAAGGGAATGCGCACTCCTGTGTGATAATTTTCAACTGTAATTTTAAGAACATTAGTACCAGCATTATTCGGATCATCTACAATTACTGCGCTACCGCTTCCTACCATTTCAAATTCTGTACCTAATTCAAATGTAGAAAAATCATGAGAGAGAACTACTTCCGGTTCTGTAGTTTCATCAACAGTATCACTTGATCCTCCATTCACCGGGTCTGTGGTAGCACCAGTCGTGTCACATCCAGCTAAAACCAAACCGAAAGCAAGCAGTAAGATTGCAAAAATCGTCAATCCTTTTTTCATAATACGTCTCCTTTTTTCCTATGAGGAATTTTTTATTATGATCACTCCTATTTCTCGAACCAGTAATCAGTAGAATTCACGTCCACAGCATCGGGAAAAGCCCCTATACAGGGCTTTGAACATCTCAATTAGAATATAAACATCAGGTACATTCCCTATACTGGTCTACAGAATTATGACGATGGTGATTTAGCTGGTTCAGATAGAGTATTTAGGGAAAGAATACTCTTGGTAATCTTTTAAAGGAGTTACACTATGAACAGAAAGCATATTGCAAAAGCTTTGATCATGACGGCTGCAGTTCTGCTGCTTGTATTTATTGCCGGCTGTGCATCTGCACCTGCTGAAAAGCAGGAAGCCCGGATCCAGCTGCCTGCACGGAATGCTACGCTTGAAAGCACTGGAGCGCTGGTATTTGAGAGCCCAAACATTGGCTGGTGGGAAAGAACAGAAGATCGGATCACATGGGACGTAGAAGTAGAGATTGGCGGCACCTATATGGTTTCACTGGTTGCATCCTGTGATCCCGAGTTTCCCGGTTCTACCGTAGATGTTACCATTAACGGCCAGACAGTACAGACTACGATTCCCAGCACTGGCGGATGGGAGTATTACCGAATACTTGAAGTCGCTACCGTTAACCTGAGTCCCGGCAGCTATGAACTGCTGGTGCAGGCCAGCAACGTACACAATCGTTTCGTTGCCAACCTGAGTGAGGTAATTCTGGACTTACAATAATTTAAAGTCCAAGAAATTGCAGAAACTGATATATAGCGTCCCGTTGAAACTGTTCAGCGGGATGCTTTTTTATCTGAATGACTACAGCAATACAAGGAGAACACAAAGTGGACAGAGAACAGAAAATCCAGTCCCTGGTATCCAGCATGACTCTGGAAGAAAAAATTGGTCAACTCCTGCATGAAAGCCCTGCCATTGATCGACTTGATATACCGAAGTACAACTGGTGGAATGAGTGTCTGCATGGTGTGGCCAGGGCGGGGGGCGCTACCATTTTTCCCCAGGCGATAGGAATGGCAGCCTCGTTTGACGATGACCTTCTCTTTCGGATCGCCGATGCTATTTCCGATGAAGCACGTGCGAAATACAACCTGGCTGCTACCCGCGGCGAGCAGTATCACGGTCTGACATTCTGGACTCCGAACGTGAATATTTTCAGGGATCCCCGCTGGGGCCGGGGCCAGGAAACCTACGGAGAAGATCCTTTGCTCACCTCCCGCCTGGGAACTGCTTTTGTCCGCGGACTGCAGGGCGACAACCCTGACCAGATGAAAACTGCGGCCTGTGCAAAGCACTTCGCCGTACACAGCGGGCCGGAAACCCTGCGCCATTCCTTTAATGCCGAAACCAGCATGAAGGATCTCCATGAAACCTACCTGCCTGCATTCCAGGCCTTGGTGGAAGCTGGTGTGGAAGCTGTAATGGGCGCCTACAATCGGACCCTCGGCGAACCCTGCTGCGCCAGTCATTTCCTCATGGAGGACATACTACGAGGGCGATGGGAATTCAAGGGACATTATGTTTCTGACTGCTGGGCAATCCGCGATTTCCACGAACATCACGGAGTTACAAAAACCGCAGCTGAATCAGCGGCCCTGGCAGTTAACACCGGTTGTGATCTGAACTGCGGCTGTACATATGGAGCACTGACCGAAGCCGTCGAGCTGGGACTGATCGAAGAGAAGAAGATAGACGAATCAGCAACCAGGCTGCTGCGCACCAGATTCCGACTCGGCATGCTCGATTCTGAGGGCTCCGCATACGACAAGCTTGGACCCGAACTGATCCGCAGCCCCAAACATATCGAATTGAGCCTTGAAGCCGCCCGGAAATCCCTTGTCCTGCTCAAGAACGACAACAATATTCTGCCTGTACGAAATGAATCGCAGCGCGTTCTACTGATAGGCCCGGCAGCGGCAAACCCTCATGTGCTGATCGGCAACTACCATGGACTGAGTCCGAATCTGGTTACTGTTCTTGAAGGCATTACCGCCAAAATTATTGATCGGCCCAGCATACAGATGGATTATCATCAGGGCTGCCTCATGCACAACGAGAACCGGAACACCGGCTGGACATTAGGTATGGCTGAGGCTGCTGATCTGGTAATCGCAGTATTCGGAAACGACAACGCTATAGAAGGGGAAGAAGGAGACGCCATTGCCTCCCACGCCCGTGGCGACCGCACGGATATTGAACTGCCTCCCTGGCAGCTTGAGTACTTACAGCAGATGCGGGATCGAGGAACACCTGTAATCCTGGTTCTGACTGGCGGCAGTCCGATCGCCATTCCCGAGGATATTGCAGATGCTGTTATTTTTGCCTGGTATCCCGGTGAGCAGGGAGGAACCGCCATTGCAGATGTTATCTTCGGCGATGTCACCCCTTCCGGAAAACTACCAATAACCTTCCCGAAATCTACCAATCAGCTTCCTCCATACGAAGATTATGCCATGGAAGGCCGCACATACCGCTACCTACGGGAAGAACCACTCTACCCCTTTGGATTTGGATTGAGCTATACCAGTTTCAGCTTTGATTCCATGAGCTGTGACTGTGAATCGATTCAGGAAGGCACCGAAATTACGGTGAAGGTTACCGTTTCCAACACCGGTGACAACGCAGGTGATGAGGTCGTTCAGCTGTATGTACAAGCAGAAGACCAACAGCCAGAACAGGCAAATTTCAGTCTGCGGGCATATGAACGCGTTCATATACCACAGCAGGAGAGCAGAACAGTAGAATTTCGCCTGAAAGCGCGGGATTTCGAGACAGTAAATGAAAAGGGAGAACGAATCCTTATTTCCGGGGCCTACCGGATCATTGCCGCAAACTGCGCCCCATTCAAATCCGCAACAGAAAAAGGCGCCGCCGTCCCGATTAGCAAGGAATGCAGGGTGGTATGAACTTCATACAGTTCCCAAGGGCTTGAAATAATCAGGGTATTTCTCCCTGAGCAGGTTTTCATCGATTTTATAGCGGGATAGATGCTCTGTCATCGCATCCCGTGCTGCTGCAGCGTCTTTGTTTTCTATTGCTTCGATTATGCTGTAATGATCTTTTACGATTCTGTCTCCGCTGATCGTGAGCAGACTCATAGTCCGCACCCGGTCAAAATGAGTAGTCATGCTGTCTATGAGACTGTGAATCCGGCTCTTGCCGCATAACCGAAACAACTCCGCATGGAACTGATTATCAAGACTGAAAAATTTAGCAGGCGAAGGGTGATCCACGTAAAAGACCTGAAGTCTGAGAATTTCATGTACATGACTGAAGTCCAGACTCCCAGCCAGAGAACAGAGTTTTTCTGCAACCGCTGTCTCCAGAACCCGCCGGAGAAAACTCGCTTCCTCTACCAGATCATAATCGATCAGACTTACCCGACTGCCTTTCTGGGGAAAGATCTCCATAATCTGAGCCTTCCCCAGTTCAATCATAGCCTCCCGTACCGGTGTTCTGGAAAGACCGAAACGAGCCGCCAGTTCATTCTCGCTTACCATGCTGCCTGGGGCTAACTCAAGGTTGATTATACTGTTCTTGATCATTCTCAGGGCGTATTCCCTGGCTGTTTCCTTTGACTGCCTATCCGAAGGACTCATGTACAAACTCCTGTTCATTCAGCTGCTTTCTTCATCTTGTCTACTGCTTCCCATAGTCCCAGTAAATAGTTTACCCCAAGTGCCCGGTCATAAAGCCCATAACCCGGACGGGCCTGTTCACCCCAGATCATACGTCCATGATCCGGCCTGATATATCCATTAAACCCGCTGTCATGAAAAGCCCTGATAGTCTCGAACATATCCTGTTCACCACAGCCGGATAAATGAGCAGTCTCATAAAAATCAGTTCCAGAAATATGTTGCAGATTCCTGATATGCGCAAAGGGAATTCTTCCGCTCGGGGCTATTTCGCGAATAATAGAAATAATATCATTGTCAAGATTTGCTCCCAGACTCCCGGTACAGAGACATATCCCGTTATATTGACTATCATTCAACGACAAAAAGGTCCTGATGTTTTCTGCATTAGTAATAACCTTTGGCAATCCATAGAGATCCCATGGTGGATCATCAGGATGGATTGCCATTCTGACATTATTTTCCTCAGCATGGGGAATGATTCTATCGAGGAAATATTTCATGTTATCCCAGTACTGATCCCTACTCATCTTCTGATAGAACTCTATGTCCCTGGCCATCTTCCCGAAGCGCTCCGGCTCCCAGCCAGGCAAGCTGAATCCTCTGGAATTTCCATACATAGATTCTGCCATTCTGGAAGGATTCAGTGCCTGAACATCCTCATGCCTGTACAGCATAACGGTACTTCCATCCTCGATTGTGTAGGCAAGGTCACTTCTGGCCCAGTCAATTACCGGCATGAAATTATAACAAATACATTTCACACCAACAGCAGCAAGATTCCTGATTGTCTGGATGTAGTTTTCGATATATCGATCCCGAATCGGCAGCCCTTTCTTGATGTCCTCATGAATGTTTACGCTTTCTATAACTTCCATCTCAAGCCCGGCAGCCTGGATTTCTGCCCTGAGCTCCTGCAGATCCTCAAGCGGCCAGACCTCCCCGACCGGGATTGTCTGCATACATGCAGCGACCCCACTGACACCAGGAGTCTGCCGGATCTGTTCCAGGCTTACACTATCATCCCCGAAAGGAAACCAACGCATTATCATCTTCATGTAAATTCTACCTCCGCGACATGAATCACTGCTTGCATCCACCACACAATAAAACTAGTATACTAGTATGTCAATTCATAAAAGATTCTCAGTTCATGTCACAGAAAGGCCTGCGATCCCCCCATAGATTATTGAGTTATTGAACTACAAGACTTCCGACCCCAATCTACAAAGCCCTGTACTGGAATTTCCTGAAGCAGACCGACCCCGGTCCGGTGCTGAACAAGCCGCATTTCAGACTGGTAAATCCCGCGAACACGTTATGATTGAACCCGGAAACCTCCATCTGCCAGGGATGCTTGACCCAGGGCCCCTCATCCAGAGCATAGAACCAGGTGACAATATGCTCCCGGTTTTCCACCCTGATGCGGATCGAGTCCGCAGAAATGCTCTCCCTCATCCAGGGATGTTCCTGACCATAGTGATAGCTGAACATTATGCTGCTGCTGAATCCAACCCCGCAAAACATGCGCTCATCATAGAATAAAAGCAGTCCACCCTGACCGGAATCACGCACATCCAGCTGAACCTCAGCCGCCCAGGACCTGTCTCCGACTATACAGGTCAAGGGAGAACAGTCCGCCGGTCCCGTTCCCTTCCCCTTGAGCAGAAGCCCGCCATCGGTATAATCAGCCCGAATTAATTCTCCGGCATCAGGCTGATAAAAAGACCATTGCATACCCATCCTGTTCGTCGAAAAATCATCCGAAAGCGGAAATCCCGCAGCACTCTCATCCGCCACTCCCAGCTCCACCGGCTTCCGCATCGGCTCCTCAAGAGTACCGCCGAGAGCCCGGAACCAGCCGTCATCTGTCCATTCAATCGCTTCAAGAATTGTCTGTCTGCCCAGAGTCCTGAACCCGTTCTCATAGGCATGATACACCATCCACCAGTCACCAGCCGGCCCCTCAACCAGAGTCGCATGCCCCCGCGACCACCAGGGCTCATCCTTACTGACCGTCCTGACCAGCGGATTATGCGGACAGTCCTCCCAGGGTCCATGAATCGACTTTGAACGCGCCGCAATCACCATATGACTCGTCGGCGGCCCGGCAGTCCCCCCAACCGCGCTGATCAGGTAGAAATAATCCCCGTGTCTGGTAATCTTCGGCCCCTCAGGCGCGAACATCTCAACCACCCAATCCTCGGGATACCGCCAGGGCTCATAAACCTGCTCGAGATCTCCAATCGTTGACAAGCCGTCATCCGCGAGACCGATCCGATTGATCCCGTTCAGGAAAAGATAGCGCTTCCCGTCCTCCCCTACTGCATGCCCCGGATCAATATGCCCCTCGATCTTCAGATCCACCGGCTCACTCCAGGGCCCTGTAATCCTGTCCGCATAAATCACGAAAATCCGGCAGCCACCATCTCCGACAGCCGGAATATAGATGTAATAACGATTTTCATGCTTGATCAGATCCAGCGCATACACCGACCCGATGAACTGAGTCAGAGCCGTACAGATCGGCCTCCAGTTCACCAGATCCCGAGAATGCCAGATAACAATACCCGGGTATGAAAGAAACGAAGAAAACGTCATATAATAGTCGCTGCCGTCCTTCAGAACAGTGGGATCAGGATGATCACCAGGCACAACCGGATTCAGATACCTCCCGTCCCCCAGATCCGCTTTTCGCTGCCCATCATATCCCCATCCATACGTGACTCCGTGATTCATCCTGACCCCCAATAACCAATTATGACACGAAACCACCGAAACCCGCAATTAATTTCACTTTCCAAACAATAGGAGCTGGCAGGATAAAAAATCGGGGGGCGTCAATCATTGAAGAAGTGCTGCCTTGAGTAGCTAGAAAAAGGCACCATGATTCTTGAATAAATTATTTCTCTATCAATATTTACACAAGCATATATCCAGACCGGATTTTGCGCTTCTACATTGGCTTGTAAACTATGATAGAGAAATAACATGCCAGTAACAGTTGGTGCCTTTTTCTAGCTACTCAAGGCGCTCCCCGTACGAGACACGCCCCCCGGCGCGCACACGGTAGCGCGCCTCCCCGGGAGGTCACTTCTCTCTCAGGATTTCTTTTTGATTGGAATCCAGACTTCACTGCGATAGTCCGGGCTGGATCCATCACAATCAGGATCAGCCTGTATGGGGTAGACCTCAAAGTCCGGGGTACCGGCATGCTCGTAATCGGTGCCGGGAAACCATTCACTGTAGATCTTCTTCCAGACTGCCTGAATTGCATCCGGCATTGGCCCAATCGATTCGAACACTGCATAGGTCGCTGCCGGTACCTGGATATCCTCAGAGCCATCCGGCAATTTCACATTGCTGTCCAGGGGCTTTTCAATCGAAATAGAATAACTGAAGCAGTTATCTGCTGGATTGTAGTCATGACAGATGCCTAACATTCCCATAGGGCCATGCTGCATAGCCAGCTTTTCAACAAGCCCTGACTGTGCCGATTCCTGCCAGAACTTCGGGATACTCAACATATTATCCCCGCCATCCTGACTGGTTCTGATAGATACACCGCTCAGGGTGAAAGCCTCTTTTTCAACGATTCGATACTTCATACACTCAACTCCTTTGAGGATAACGGTCATCTGCATTGGAGGCCAGGCCTCAAGCGCAGCACCTTCCCGCGCTTCCGTCGGCGTAATACCGAAGGCACGCTTGAATGCTTTTGTAAAGGACTCTGGTGTTTCATATCCACAGCGCAGTGCAGCCTCGATCACCTTTACGCTGCCGGCAGCGAGATCCAGTGCAGCCTTGCTTAAACGGCGCCGGCGGACATACTCGGCAGGACTTACTTCTGCAACCACCTCGAACATCCGGCAGAAATGAAACAGCGAGCAGTTGGCCAGTTCCGCTGCGCGTTCAAACTCTACCGTCCCTTCAAGATTGTCTTCCATGTAATCCACTGCCTGTGTCAGCCGGGCTGTCCAGTCCATTCTCAACCTCCATGACCATCCTCTTCTGAAGTCAATAATACTTTAACTTAATTTATCCTGCCTGTCATTTTTTGCCGTACATGGACAGGTAGAACTTCAAAAACCATATGCCTCATCCTTTATATTTCTGACTGCAGCATAAACATCTGCCAGAGTCAGAGCGTCTTCGATCAGGCGCTGAATGCGGAAAAAAACATCATCATTGGCAATCTGGCTGTTCTGGAAGTCACGGTCCTCTATGAACACATAGCTTTCGACCATATGAGCCTTAAGATACCCGAAAATCGGTTTGAACATCGTTTCGGGTATGAAGTTGTGACGCTGAGAACCAGCAGTAACAATCAGAGCTACGATTTTATCCCTGAGAGCATCGGTCGGAAGCAGATCAAGTACATTCTTCAAGGCTCCGGGCATTGACGCCTGAAAAATCGGCGAAGCCACAATCAGAATATCAGCAGCCATAATTTCCCTGACCACATGTCCGGTATCACCGCTGTAATCCAGGTAATTTCTACCATCGCTGTACTCAAGTGAATATTCAGCGAGATCAAGCAGCCTTGCTTCATGCTCGCTGTTGTGCTCCAGGAGCCGGTTCACGGCATAAACTGCAGCGGCACGGGTCTTGTTTCCGGCAACTGAACCGGACAGTACCATAATTTTCATACAGCTTCCTGCCGGGTATATTTCCGCAGGGCAGGAAGAATCTCACTGCCGATGGTATCAATATTCCTTCGTAAGCGGTCAAAGGGAACTCCTCCGAAATCCATCTGTGCAATGTAGCGCTGGTTTCCGAACATCTCATGCTGATAAAGGATTTTCTCGATAATCTCCTGCGGGCTGCCCACATTGATGACACTATGCGGATCGGCCCCCTGGGCGAATGCCTGCTTGGGAAAGCCCTGACCATTGGTTATTATCATACCTTCGTTGATATGCGGGTACAGCTCACGTAAGGCCTGCTGGCTTGTTTCGGCAGCATTGAAGAATCCGGCAGTCGCCACCGGAAGCTGCGCAGGATCATGGCCGTACTCTACAGCGGTTTCACGATAGGCATCTATAATCCGTTTGAAGACACTTGCCGGTCCCCCGAGGTGAGCCAGCACAATCGGAACACCAAAGCGCCCGGCCCGCACAGCACTGGAAAGACTTCCGCCAACTGCCCGCCAGATCGGCAGCCGCTCCTGCACCGGACGCGGAAGAACCCTGGCATTCTTCAGGGGAGCCCGGAATTTCCCTTCCCAGGTAACACTTTCTTCCTGATTGATTTTCAGCAGAAGCTCGAACTTTTCTTCGAACAACTCCTCGTAATCCCGCACGTCAAAACCCAGAAGCTCAAACAAACCGATTCTGGAGGCCCGGCCAGCAACAATTTCAGCACGTCCGCCGGATATCAAATCGATTGTGGCGAAATTCTCGAAAACCCTGACGGGATCTGATGTACTTATAATAGTCGAGGTACTCGCAACCCTGATTCGCTGTGTAGCCTGGGCAATTGCCGCCAGCACCACAGCATGAGCCTGAGTGGCAAAACCCTCCTGATGGCTTTCGCCGACACTGAAAAAATCAATTCCAGCCTCATCAGCAAGCTTTGCCAGCTCAATTATCTCCCTGATTCTCTGTTCTGCGGAAATTCTGCTGCCAGTACCCGGGTCATGAAGATGATCACCTAATGTGTAGAGCCCGAACTCGAGACCGGACAGCTGCCTGTCCGGATTTTGTAATTCTACTTGTTGTTTTTGTTCCATGAGGCAAATATACAAACATGCCCCCTAAAACGGGAAGTACGCACATATATGTGCTATAGTATCTAAAAAGATACCGTGGAGTTACTATGTCAGATATTGTACCAGCACAATGCCAGATACATGATGCTCTCAGCGTACTATCAGGGAAATGGAATCTGGTAATTCTTCTCCAGTTATTGTCGGAGCCAATACTCCGTTTCAGTGAGCTGAAACGGCGGATACCTGGAATTACCCAGAAAATGCTGACTTCCCAGCTACGTGAACTGGAAGCCGAAGGTATCGTTTCCCGCAAGGTATATCCTCAGGTTCCTCCGAAAGTTGAATACAGCATCACTGAATATGGTGAGACCCTACGGCCGATTCTGAACGCCATGCATGAATGGGGCCAGAAGCACAGCAGGAGAAAATAAATGAACCTGGAAAAAACAAGCAACCTTGATTCCGGATTTATCTACAATAATCTCATGGGACCAAACAGTGTACGGATTATATCCGAGCTGCTTGAAACAGTAGCACTGAAACCCGGGATGAAGGTCCTTGACCTGGGCTGCGGCAAAGGCCTGACATCCATATTCCTGGCTCAGAAGTTCGGAGTACAGGTGTTTGCAGTTGATCTATGGATCCCGGCAGCCGAAAATTTTGAACGCTTCAGAATGCAGGGACTGGATACTCGGATAATTCCAATACAAGCAGATGCCATGGCTCTCCCATTTGCAGAGCAGTACTTCGATGCCATGATCAGTGTAGATGCCTATCATTATTTTGGCAGCAACGAAAGCTATTTTGATGCACACCTGTCAAAGCATCTCAAGCCAGGCGCCCCGATTGCAATTGCTGTACCCGGTATGAAACACGAGGTACACAGCAATATTCCACCGGAAATGAAGGCATTCTGGCCGGAAGAGGCACTCGCAACCTGGCAGACAGCGGCCTGGTGGCAAAGCACCCTCGAAAAATCAAATCAGCTGGAAATATCATGGATACAGGAAATGCAGTGTTTCAATCAAGCCTGGGCAGACTGGCTCGAAACTGGCAATGAATATGCCATTGAAGACCGCGGCATGATTGCTGCCGACAAGGGTCGGTACATGAATCTGCTGGCAATTCATGGAACTCTTGCTAAAGATCGTACTCCGACCTGAGGATACTGTAATAACAGATATCGGCTATTTCTCCCTGAATGCGAGCAAACTCCCTCAACCACAGATTATAAGTGAGAAGTTCATTCATGACGAAAGCATATCTTCCAGCATCTGAACTACATCGCGTACACAAGGCTCGCAGATCCTGCTTTTAAGATCATTCTGATTGAATTCTGCCCAACCGGATTCAGTAGTCAGATCGCAGCCCTCAAGCAATTCTCTGCAGATATAGCTGCCATGCTTGTCCCTGAAGTTTTCCATAAAGTTACGCGTCATGGCATATGCCGGCTCAGCTGCGGATCTGTCCTGACCTTCACCTCGACCCTTCATGAGTCCCAACAGCATAATTCCGCCAGTTACAGCTCCACAGACCTCTCCCTGACGACCCATACCGGCACCGAAGCAGCATGAAACCTTCATGGCAGTATCGGTATCAAGCATGATTCTGTCGTTGAATGCATATATCACTGACTGAGCGCAATTATACCCATCCGAAAACCTTTCCGCCGCGATATCAGACTTTGTCATGTTCCTTCTCCTCCTGAAAATCAATGGACAGTCTCAACATGTCCCTTAATTGAATACCATTCTCAAAAATAGGCTCGTCGTAATTATTCGTAAAAAAATCCCGATCGATTTCGGTAACCCGGAAACCCTGTCGCTGATAGAATGCAAGCTGATACCCAAACGTACCAGTCCCCAGCTCCAGGCGCCGTGCACCATTTCCACGGTAAAACTCCAGCACCCATGCCAGCAAGCGGCTCCCGATGCCCGATTTCTGGAACTCCTCCTGCACTGCAATACTCATAAGCTCAAACACAGCTTCCCCGCGAGGCTGCACCAGGCAGACAGCAACCATCCTGTTTTCGATGAAGCCTGCAAAGCAATCCGAATCGGGCAGGTACGAGGCAACCTTTTCCTCGGAAGGATCAGCGAGCAGAACAAGCTCCAGTGAGGCTTTACTTGAGGGAATTTTTTCGAGCTTGAGATCAACTTTCCCAGTGTTTTTCATGAAGAAATAATATCACACAATCCTGGAATTAACGAAAAAAAGCCGTCTCCCTATGTGCCCTTGCGAACAGACCACGCATCCTGAACATAGATACCTTGTAGTTATCTTGATACAAGGAGAAAAAGTTATGAAGAAAGTATTTGTTATTCTTTTCCTGTCGGTTTTACTGCCGGCGGCAGCCTTTGCTCAAATGAGCATCGGCCCGGCTGTATTCCTGAAATCACCGGTACTGGTTGGACAGGAGATTAATATTGACGAACTCAATGTTAATCAATTCAGTTTTGGTGGAAATGCAAGGATCCGTGTTGATTGGTTTCAGGCCGACGCCTTATTGCTCTATTCGGTCGGAGAAGTTGACAGTCTGGATATCTATCTGGATTTAGGAGCTGCGCTGGACATAAGCATAGTTACCTTATCATTAGGAGCAGGTCCAAACTTTACTGCTAACATCGGTGATAACCGGGCTGCACAAGCGGGGCTGAACAGCAAGCTTGGTGTAGATGTCCGCTTGGGTGAACTCATGATAGGATCATCGTACATTATGGCTCTGGATATAAACGAAAACAGAGTCCGGATAGAAAAAAGCTCAGGCTTACTTGGTATGCATGTGCTGTTCCAAATGTAACTGATCAGGTATTGCTGAATTAGAAGCAAGAAACAAAAAATACCCACGGATCTGAAAAAAGGTACTATTATAAGATGTGGGTATTTTCTATTTTGATATTGCAGCACTGATAATTCATGTTCTTAATCTACTACTGCTTGTATACAGGCGCTATCTGTATACAAGCCAGGTCAGGATTTTTTTCGCGTTGATTTTAATCAGCATGAGTGCTGCGCTGATTGATGTCATCAACATCAGCATGTTTATCAGTGGCCGGAATGAACTGCTGCCTACAGTCTTTTTCCTGAATTCGATCTTCTACCTGCTTCAGAACAGCATTGCACCAGTCTTCCTTCTGTTCGTCCTTTCGATCAGCGGCCGTCTTTTTGATTTCCCGAAAAGAACACTCACATTTCTCGGCATACCCTGGGCATTCAGCATGCTCCTAATTATGACCAATCCTTTTACCCACCTCGTCTTTCATTTTGATATCTACGGACAATATGTAAGGGGTCCGGGACTCAATGCACTCTATGCTGTTGTTCTGGGCTATGTAATATTCGGGATGGCCTTCCTGATATATGACCGGAAGCGTATGGACAAGGACACCCTCCTTTCGATGTCGCTTTTTCTACCGGTTACCATTATTCCTACCTTTATCCAGTATTTTTTTCCTGAACTACTCATCCAGAATCTAGGAATTGCACTATCCGAACTTTTCATTCTCTTGACTATATTTGACTTCAGCGCCTACATCGACCGGAACAGCGGACTCTTTAACCGGGAAGGACTGATTACACAACTCGAACTGCTGCTGCGTAAGCGACACAGCATCCATATATTTGTAATCCGGATCGGATCTTTTGATTACAGAATAAATTTAAGCAAGGCGATACGAGGGAAGCTATTCACCCCACTGAAGGCCAACTATTTCGGAGCGACACTGGGAAACAGGCAGTTTGCCCTCACTATTACCGATATGAACTCTGTTCAGCTTGATGCAGAGCGAACCCGGCTTCTGCATCAGCTTTCCGCTACTCCACAGATCTTAGCTCACTCATCAAGTCTGTCTGCCCATATCTGTGAACTCTGTATACCGAAAGATACGGAGGATATCCAGACCATTTTCCAGGTACAGGTAGCGCTGGATCAAATGAGCAGATCCCTGCCGGCCAACAGAATACTGGAACTCTCTGATTTATCACTGGAATACAGTGAACGCCGGCTGGAGATTTCACGTATTATCCGCAGCTCCCTGGAAAAAAAACAGTTCGAAGTCTATTTCCAGCCGATTATCACAACCGGAAGCAACAGCAGAATTTCCTCCGCTGAAGCCCTCATACGCCTGCATGACAATAATCTCGGCTGGATATCTCCTGCAGAGTTTATCCCGATTGCAGAGCAGGACGGATCCATTCATCGTATTGGTGATTATGTCATGAATGCGAGCTGTGCCTTTTTCTCGGAATTACGCTCAGCCGGCTACAACCTGGACTGTATGGATGTAAATCTTTCAAGCCTGCAATGCCTGCAGAGCAATATCTGTGAAAGAATGCTGAGCATAGTCAGGATTCATGGTCTCCAGCCGACAGATATTCAGCTGGAAATAACCGAAACCGCAGCTGCTCAGTCACCGGCTGTAATGAAACGTAACCTTGCTTCTCTATCAGAGGCTGGATTCAGCATAGCAATTGATGATTTCGGTACCGGTCACTCAAATCTCTACACCATTATGGGAATTCCTTTTACTGTAGTCAAACTGGACAGAAGTCTCATCCAGGGCATGCACGAGACCATACAGGGTAGAGTAGGACTTGAAAGTATTATCGCTATGTTCCGGAAAATGGACATACCAATGATAGCAGAAGGGGTTGAGCAGCTCGACGAACTGCAGCTTCTTCAACAGCTGGGAGTTGAACAGATTCAGGGCTACTATTATTCAAAACCGCTTCCTGCCGGGGACTTCCTCCGCTTCATAAAATCGAAAGGCCCGTCATGTACATAATACATTTTGATATTGTCGCAGTAATTCTGTCTCTCATAACATTGTATATCTACTATAAGCAGAAGAGAACCGCATCTATTCAGAGCAGACATTTTATTCTGGTAATATATGCTCTGATCGGCAGCAGTATAACCGGAGTTATCAGCTCGCTCTACATAAATTCCTTACCGGATGCCAGCCATTTCGCTGTTCTACTGAGTATTTATATATTTTACTTCATTCATAATTCAGTTTCGATTTGCATTGCAGGCTACCTGTTCAGCATCAGCTCAATCAGCCTCTCCAGTAGACGCCAGAAAGTTGTTTTTCTTCTGCCATGGATCTTCTCTATGGGACTCATTACAACGAATTTCCTCCACAACAGTATTTTTTATATTGATCAGAATTCCATATATCAGCATGGTCCCCTGCTCCCACTGCTTTATCTCACAAGCCTTATCTATCTGTTCATTATTATATGGAGTATCTTCCTGCGGAAAAACCGTATTTCAGGACTGCACAAACTCACCTATGCAGGAGCTATTCTCCTGCCCGTCCTCGGGATTATTATCCAGAATTCCGTGGAAGGACTTGTCCTGGAAATATTCGCAACCTCCATAAGCATGCTGTTTATTCTCCTTACTATACAGAACGTTGACGAGCTGAAAGATGGTCAAACAGGCCTGTATAACAGAGAAGCATTCAACTCATTTCTAGAGGAATATTTCGATCATCAGCGCTTGTTCACTGTCATATTTCATTGGTCACCTTTTCTCTCCAGTCTGCACGGGCTGGTAAATTATGAAAATCATCGGGAAATAAGTTCAATATACTCCAGGGGACTCAAGGAAATATGCGGGAAGTATAATCTGCTCTGTATTCTGGACAACGGACTTTATGCCGTAATTATTGAAGGATCAAAGGATTCAGGCAATGCCGGTAATGTAGCTATAGAGTTAGCCGACCAAAGCCGCAAACTCTGGACATTCAGCACCATGAATATCCAGATTCCTGCCCGGCAATGCATGATTCACTGTCCTGAAGATGTAGACAATTTAACCGGACTTGTAGATTTAACCGGTCAATTCGTGAACCAGTCAGAGCAATCCGGAAACCGGCACATTTTCTATGCACGAGACTTTGTACTGAATAAATATCAGCGGGAAGCGACTATAGCCGACACCATTCGTCGAATGCTGGATGCCTCCACTCCGGAGCTGAAGTATCAGGCTATCTACTCAGCCGACAAATCCATAATATCCGGGATTGAAGCACTGCTCAGTCTGCAGCTTGATACCGGAGAACAGATACATCAAAGTGAAATCATAAAGATCGCTGAAAAAAGCGGACTCGGTCTACGCTTAGGGCTGCTCATGATCGAAAAAGCTGTCGGCTGGTTTGCTCACAATCAGCTCCAGAACAGACATGACTGCCAGCTGCAGATCCGTATGCTCCCCTCGCTCAGTCTCGAGCTCGACTGGCCCCGGCTTGTTCTGCAAGTACTGAAAGACCATGGATTTGAACCGGAAAACCTCTGCCTGGAGATAACAGAAACAACCGCAGTTGCAGCCGGAACCAATCTGAAAATCAACATGGAACTACTGACTGGTATTGGGGTCAATTTTGCCCTGGATGACTACGGATCCGGTTTCACGGATCTGCGTCAGCTCATCAGTCTACCCTTTACAGCTATAAAACTCGACAAAAAAATCATCCAGAACGGTCTCTCGAACGAAAGAGACCGCAAGCTGCTCGAAGCAAGCGTTCAGCTGTTCAAGCATCTAAACAAGAGGATTACTGCCGAGGGAATAGAAACAGAAGACCAGCTGCAGATCATGACAGCAATGGGCTGTGATCACCTCCAGGGCTACTACTTCGGAAGACCTGTTCCAGGCAAGGAAATCATTTCATCAATACCAACTTCATAGCAAATTCCCGCTTTCCGAGACAGAATCACGGTCTGCGGGCTGTGATTCTCTCTGACGCAGATGTAGAATATCACACATAAGCACAGGAGACATATCATGCAGAAGAAGACAATTGGAAGCTTTCTGGCCGCGCTGCGCAAAGCAAATGGAATGACCCAACAAGATCTCGCTGACAAGCTGAACGTATCAAACAAAGCCATCAGCAGATGGGAGCGCGATGAATGCGCTCCGGACATAATCCAGATTCCTGTCATTGCAGAAATATTCGGCATCACTTCAGATGAACTTCTTCGCGGTGAACGCAGCTCTATGAATCAGAATGAGAACCAGAACAATGATGTACGAAAGCCGGAGAAACAGCTCCGCTATCTGCTTAATAATCAGTTAACTGGATTCAGAACAGCCACTTTTATCTCATTCGGACTATCTATCGTAGGACTCATTGCCTTATTTATAAGTGGGTACGGATTCTACAAAGCAGTACTCGGTTTTGGATTAAGCCTTTTGTTCTACACCGCCAGCATAATAAACCAGGCAATTTTCACAACCCGCGCTATATCCATGGTAGAGGATCATGATTTTGAAGGAAAACAGCTGCAGGACTACCGTAAAACAGTGTACCGGCTGAGCATGAAAGTCGCATATGTAAATATTTTTACCCTCTGTATCAGCCTTCCCCTGCTTGTAATCAGGGACAGTTCTCTTCCATCCTCAATCCTTAACTTCAGTTCATGGCTTGCAGTGCTGCCGGCAATGTTGTCACTGGCCTATCTTCTCTGTGTAATCGTTTCACTGTTTGCCGATAGATTTATTCTGCACAACAAAGAGGTTCTGATCGGGGAGAAAACCACCGCAGGAATCAGAATCAATTACACTCATAAAAAACGACTTTTCATCGGTGCAATTCTTATGATCGGGATCACGTTTCTTATACAGATCGGAATAAACGGCAGCACCGGACCTGCTTACTTTGCAGAAGGCATATACTTCGAAAGTTTCGATGATTTCAAGGATTTCGCAGAAACACCAACAGAATACAATCGCCGGTTTGAAGGGGATATTGCGATACAGAGAGTTCAGGTCGATCAGGATGAGTCAATGATTCATGAAAGACACCGTTCCACTGATCCCAGCGGAGAGAACAGCTACCTCCACCTGAATGAAACAATCTCCATGATCCAGTGGAAACAGCCTATTGTGGTCTACACCCGTGGTGAAATTGCCAGGGGTCATCGCGTCCTCCAATCCATAAATATGGTCTTCATAATCATATATATACTTGAAATTTTGAGCTGCCTGCTGGTGTATTTCCGTAAGCGGGTACGGGTACAGTAAGAACATAATTTAAAAAAGCGGGGCAGACAGCTATGAGTACTAACGATTCCGGAGAAAGGTGAAAGGATCATTGATCAGCGCTGACCACCGTAGTAGCTCGTCGAATTCAAACCCTAAGGCACTACTCTTGCGATACCTGAGTAGACCAAAATATCCGAAACATCCCCGGGCACGGTTGACTCAAAAGGCAGGCCATTCGTAAGTGCATACTCGTAATAGTAATTTCCTTCGGTAATGGGGATGAAGTCTATCCAGAACCGGCCTCCTTCCACCTTACCAATGATCCGCACAAGATTCCCGGCATCGTTTCGAACAATCTGGAATTGGCACCGGAGCTCCTCGCCGTTGACACTCACGAACCCTAGTGAAATCTCCTCCAGAATACGAATACGCTCGATCTGATGACCTGTTTCTACGCTGGAGTACGCCGGGCGAGTGACAATACGCGATCCATCCGGTAACTCCAGCTTTTCCACGCTCATTAAATTCTCGATCGGCTCGAACTCAATTCCAAATGCAAAAGTCCCCGTAGTCAGAATCGATAACAGGAGCGACATGATGCACCAGAATCTAATAAGCCGCTTCATGATACTCGTCTTCAAATCAATACCCTTCCATTACAACAATTATATGCTCTCACTCAGCGGCCAAATGTTCAATTACCTGCTGCATCATAGTTTCCATTCCCGGGACAGGAATTACATGACCAACACCTTCCAGGGTAAGAAGCCTGGAACCAGGTAATAATTCATGCAGTTTCTGCCCGTGCTCATACGGGAGCATCCTGTCCTCGGTACCATGAATAATAAGAACCGGCATTTCCAGCTTTTCCAGACGGCTGTATCTTGATCCTGAAAGAACCACCGCCTTCTGATGCTGAAAGACCGCCTTCATATTTATTCCTTTTCGCTTCCGAATATCATAGAGTACCTGCTCGGCAGTTTCACGTATATCAAAATGCTCTCTTCCCACTGCCATGAGCATATTGGCAATCCGCTCTTTTATCAGGTTCTTTTCACCACCAATTATTCGGTATCTCAGAAAGGGCAGCCCTTTGAACATTGACTTGAACAGATACAGGGAAGAAGGACCCGGCAGTTCTGCATCCATGGGATTCGCACTTGTCATCATTAGTGTCAGTGATTTAATACGATCGGGAAAACCGATTGCAAGCTCCTGAGCCAGCATTCCACCTAGGGACATACCGAATACATGGGCTTCTGATATCCCCGCTGCATCGAGTACAGAAATAGTATCCCTGGCCATATCCCCCAGAGAGTAAGCATTCTTTTTGCTCCAGTCCTTCATCCAGTCTGACATTCCCGTCCCTCTGTAATCAAAGCGCAGAACCTGGAATCCTGAATCAGTAAATGCACCAATGAAGGATGGCGGCCACAAAAAGGAATCTCCTGCCATAGACATAAGGAGACAGACTGTGCCTCTGACTGGAACATCAGACCTGATCAGCTCATACCAGATTTTAACTGAATCTGATTCGGCATAGCCGGTGGTTCCCGTAATCAGTTCCGGGAGCTCGGACTCCAGCACTTCATCTATAATTGCCTTGTCATCCCTGCTCAATCCTGACCCGGCGCAGAATATGTATACCAGACAGAGCACGATTGCTGCTGCAATAATGTAAACTGCTGTCATAAAGTCTCCTGTGGAAGAGAGTATACCATGATTTTCCCACTGGACTATAATTTCTCGAGTTTTCCCTTCCTCCTGACAAGATTCCGGTAATCCCATTGAATCTCACAGGCTTTATCAAGACAGCGCTGTAGAAAGTTGATATCTATTTCACTGATCTCATTATAGAACACCGAGGCATCCTTGAATTTTTTACCGACCACATTCAGGTGCTCTTCGCCGAAATCTGCACCACTCCAGAACATCAAACGGATCCCCGGTTTTTGCTTGCTGTATCCAACGATTGGATTTTTCTTCAGAAACCAGACGGGATGAGCATGCCACACCTTACTCTCTGCTTCTGGTAGATTCCTGTCGATCTCCTCCGCCAGTAACCGGCATATTTCCCGATCATCTGGCTCAAGAGCTTCATTGTATTTCTGGATATCCGGGTGCATCTTCAACCTCCTGCAGTGCGAGCAAATTAATACGATCGCATTAAGAACACATAATTTGACAGCCATTCTCCCGTGAACTACACTCCCCAAAGGAGAAATAGCAGCATGGAAATTAAAAGATACAACAAAAACCGGGATGAAGACAAACTCATGAGGATGATTGAGGATGAGGGTGAAGACTGGTCCTGCTATTCAGCCCCTGAAAATTCGCCACGCTACAGGGCCGCTCTGGAGAACTCAATTACTGTGGTTGCTTACGAAGGGGAGGAACTCTGCGGGTATTCCCGCTCGATTGACGACTGCGGGTTCTACATTTATGTCTGCGATCTGCTGGTCATGCCGAAACATCGAGGTAAAAACATAGGCTCTCAGCTCATGGAGTGTCTGTACAGTGATTACCCGGAATGCATCGTCTATGTCATGTCAGACGTCGACGAGTACTACCGTAAACAGGGATATGTCAGAGAAGGCAGTGTATTCGAAGTGAGAAGACGGAACTGAAACATACTATGTCTCGGTTAAATCAGGGAGGAGCCTGAGAAATTCAGCCTTAACCACCTTATAGCATTCACATACCCGGGCTTCCAGACCTGGTCTGTCCAGAACAGTAATATGACCTCGATTATATTTTATCAATCCAGCTTTCTGTATTTTGCCGGCAGCCTCAGTCACTCCCTCCCGCCTTACACCCAGCATATCCGCAATCAGCTCCTGGGTCATTTTCAGTTCGTTGCCCTTCAGCCGATCCAAACTGAGCAGGAGCCAGCGGCACAGCTGCTGATCCACGCTATGATGTCTGTTGCAGACTGCTGTTTGCGCCATCTGACTGAACAGTGCCAGGGTATAACGCAGCAGCAGATGCTGTACGGCACCTGAGCGGTTGAATTCCTGCGTGAGCAGAGCTCCCTTCAAACGATAGGCCTGGCCCGCACTCTGCACCACTGCCCGACTCGGCATGGTCTGCCCACCCAGGATCAAGGCTATTCCAACTACCCCTTCATTCCCGACAACCGCAATCTCTGCGGATGAACCATTCTCCATGACATTTAACAGTGAAACAATGGAGTTGGTTGGAAAATAGACCCAATCCATTTCGCCGCCGGATTCGCTCAGAATATGACCGAGTGGTAAGGGGACCAGTTCCAGGTTCGGTGAGATTCTCTGATAATCAGCATCCTTCAGAACAGCAAGTAAACGGTTCTCCCGGGGATCAGGCCTTTCAGCCGGGTTATCATCAGACAAATAAACCTCCTAGTTAATTACATACTCTGTGCGCTAGCGCACAGACGAAGACGCATCCATATAACTAACTTAGTTAAATACTCATTCAAGGTGTAAGGAAATGAAGAATAACACGCTGCTATCGATATTTCTGGCACTAATGTGCCTGCTTGGCCCTTCTGAATCTCTGTGGGCCCGTGATTCTGATCAGGATTCACGCCCAACTGTCGCTCTGGTTCTTGAAGGTGGAGGTGCTCTCGGTTTTGCCCACATAGGGGTAATCAAGATAATTGAAGAGCTCGGAATTCCCATTGACCTGGTCGTCGGCACCAGTATGGGAGCCACTGTAGGCGGTTTTTATGCCATGGGATATGACTCCAGTCGTCTGGAAGAGATTACCCTGAGCATTAACTGGGACGATGTTTTTGCAGAGCAGATCGCAAATATAGATGAACGCTACCTGGACAGAATCGACCAGTCCAGCTACTTTGCGAGTCTCGACTTTGATCTCTCGGGATTCCAGGTTCCGGGCAGCCTGCTAACCGGACGGAAAATGCTCTACTACCTTGATCGTCTGACACTGGATGCAGCCTTTCCGACGGATTTCGATCGCATGCCGCGGAGATTTCGCGCTGTCACGACCGACATGGCGACGGGAGAACGCGTAGTAATCGGCCAGGGATCTCTTTCGGATGCCATGCGTGCCAGCATGGGCATACCAGGCGTCCTCGCCCCATTCATTATAGACGGCCGATACCTTATTGACGGCTTTGTCGTTGACAATCTGGCTGTCGATGTTGCTAGAGATCTTGGAGCTGATCTGATCATTGCAGTTCATCTCAGCCGGGACATCCCATTTGATCCCGAATCCCTGAACAGGAATCCTCTGGAAACTCTAACCCGCGCGGTGGACATAATGGTTCTCTCCAATGTTCAGAGGCAATTGAGCGATGCCGACCTCATTGTAAAGGTAGATGTAAGCCGCTACGAGACTACTGATTATAAGAATGCAGTCGAGATTATTGCCCTGGGAAAAAACAGAGCAAATGAAATGCGGATGGAGTTCGCACTCTTGAAATCGAAACTGGGTTCATTGTCCGACTACTCCGCTGATTTGCGACAGGATGATCAGACTCCGATTTCGAGGATTGATATAACTGGAGGCAGCCGGAATGATCGCGACAGTGTCCGGATACTGTTTGCGCCTTTTGTCGGTAATACCCTGGTTCCCGAGGAGCTGGAAAAAGCAATTGCAACACTCGAGGCCAGTGGAAGCTACGAGTACATCCGGCTTCAGCGGACAAATGAAGAAAACGGTCCGGTGCTGACAGTCAGACTACAGAAACGGAAGGCACCCGGTCATTCTCTCCGCCTTGGTTTTGATTATGAATCTACATATTCGGGCTCAAGCCTGAGCAGTGCAGGCCTTTCCTTCAGCATGGTGTTCCGCAGCCTTTTGACAGAGCATTCCAGACTGATGGTAAACGCAGGAATTCTCGATTCACCTGCCGTAGAACTTATTCTGCTACAGCCAATCGGAACGGATTTATTCATTGAGGGCTTCGCCATGGCCCGTCAGAGCACTGAAGCATATTTCAACAACACCTCCGGAATCTTCCTTCAGCAGACAGGAACCGTTGAGCTGGGCGTTAATCTAGGAGCGAGCCCTGTTACCTGGCTTGAGATAACAACAGGAATCCGTTACCAGTGGGTGAAGGCCGCTCTGGATCCGATAATTCCTTCCGGAGAAGCGCAGAACACAGCCCTGATAGGGAGTATTCTGCTCTCAACCTACCGCCTGGATTCACCTGTACTTCCAACAGTCGGGTATTCGGTACAAGCCCGCTATGATCAATCGTTTGTGCAATCGGGATCTGCTGCAGTTTTCCGGGTGTTGAATATCGAAGGATTCATACTACCTGACCTCAGCATTCCCTTTTCTTTTGCTCTCTGGGCAAAAGCAGGAAGCGATTTCAGCGCTCAGGCCGATGCTGCAGGGGCAGCACCCCTGTATCATAAACCCCGTCTCTCTGACAGACAGTTTTTTCCCGGACCACTGGAAGTCCAGGAACGGATCGGAAGCCATATTGCCGGAATTGGAATCGAACTGAAATACCAGCTGAATGATGCATTCAGAGCAACCGACTTTCCCACATTTGTACTGCTGCATGCATCGCAGGGAACCGTCCTTCCGGATTATGATGATCTGTATAAGTTTACTGATTTCAGTCACTGGACCACAACCATAGGCCTAGGCACCCGCTTCAACGACGGATTCGGTGCCTTGTTCAGGCTGGGCGGTACATACAGGCTTGATGATCGCTTCCGAATGTTCCTTGCCCTGGATCTTGGTTCAATCGGAAACCGGAAGAAAAACCGCTGATACCTGCATCTTGAGCAGCAAAAAAGAAACCCCCTTCTGCACGCAACAGAAGGGGGCTCAATTCAATCAAAATAAAATCAGCTATCCGGAAAATCAGACTTCCTTGTAGGCCACTACAAGTTCATCCATGACCTTTTTACCATCACCAAAGAGCATGAGGGTATTGTCGGCAGCGAACAGGGGGTTGTCGATTCCGGCAAATCCGGGACTGAGGCTCCGCTTGATTACCACGACGGTGCGGGCCTGGTCGACATCGAGAATCGGCATACCAGCAATCGGGTTGCCCTTCGGCTCACGAGCGACCGGGTTTACAACGTCATTGGCTCCAAGGACAATTACCACGTCAGTAGCAGCAAAAGTCGGATTAACCTGATCCATTTCCAGCAGCTTGTCATAGCTTATGTTTTCCTCTGCCAGCAGGACATTCATGTGACCGGGCATGCGTCCGGCAACCGGATGAATTCCGAAAACGACTTCTATGCCTTCCTTCTCCATCATTTCAGTAATCTGTCGTACCGCGGTTTGAGCCCGGGCAACAGCCATTCCGTATCCTGGTACAAATACTACACGCTGTGCAGATTTGAGAATCATGGCGACCTCATCCGGGCTGGTGCTGGTAACCTTACCGGTATAAATGTCGCTTCCACCTTCAGTCTTGACCACTGCACCAACGCCGCCAAAAAGGACATTAGCAAGAGAGCGGTTCATTGCCTTACACATAATCCGGGTAAGTATGATTCCGGATGCACCAACCAGAGAACCGGCAACGATAAGGATCGTATTGGTCAACACAAAACCTGTCGCTGCGGCAGCGATACCGGAATAGGAGTTAAGAAGAGCAATTACTATGGGCATGTCAGCGCCGCCAATCGGTAGTACCAGCATGAGACCCAATGCACCGGCTATAGCTGCCATAATCCAGTAGTACATGGTTACTGAAGGATCCAGCACGATAAGCACACCCATGACAATAGAACCAGCGAGCAGCAATACCTTTACGACCTGCTCACCGGGATAACGTACAGGCTTCTCGGTTACGATACCCTGCAGTTTGCCGAATGCGATAACACTACCGAAAAAGGTAATGGCACCGATAACACCGGAAGCAGCTATGGAAATGGTGAACTGGTAATCCTGAGCCACAGCGGCTCCTTCGAGACCAAGCTCAATATAGAGGGCAGCAGCAGCAACCAGAACCGAGGCAATACCACCAAAACCGTTGAAGAGACCAACCAGCTGAGGCATGGCTGTCATCTGGATTTTGAGGGCCAGCACGGTTCCAACCAGGGTACCGGCAGCAATGCCGATCAGAATCCATTCAATATTGAGAATCCCCTGGTTGAGCAGGGTGACAACAACTGCGAGGAACATACCCAGGGCACCAAGCAGGTTTCCCTGCACTGCAGTTCTGGGGTGAGACATGCGCTTCAGTCCGACAATAAAAAAGACCGCCGCGACTACATACCCGAGGTTTGCGATAATCTGTAAATCCATGGCTTAGTCCTTTTTCTTGAATTTCTTGAGCATCCGGTGGGTAACAACAAACCCGCCGACGACGTTAATGGTGGCAAAAAAGAGCGCTGCCATACCAAGTCCCATGGTCAGCATCTCTGACTCGAACCCCAGCGAAATAAGTGCACCAATAATTGTTATGCCGGATATGGCATTGGATCCCGACATCAGCGGGGTATGCAGGATTGGCGGAACTTTGGTAATAACCTCAAAGCCGACAAAAACTGCCAGTACAAAAATGGTGAGCACCTGAATAAATATCATTGCTTCTGTCATGTAATTCTCCTGATTAATCTTTTCCCTGGAGCAGGCTAAAGCCCCAGCCATTCCCTGGTTCTTTCATTCGGCACGGAACCTTCATGGGTAACAACTGTCGCCTGCATAATTTCATCTTCCATATCGAACTTGAGCTCTCCGCTTTCCTTGTTTATGAGCAGCTGCAGATAGGTTGTAATGTTTTTTGAGTACAGCTGACTGGCATGAAAGCTCAGACTGGAAGCAATATTTTCCGGCCCGATAATCTGTACACCCTTATGATCAACGGTCTCTCCGGCCTTTGAAGGCTCGACATTTCCACCACGTTCAACAGCAAGGTCGATTATTACGGAACCTGGCGCCATAGCCTCTACCATCTCTGTGGTGACCAGTACTGGTGACTTCTTGCCCGGGATCGCTGCGGTCGTTATTACGACATCGCTTTCGGCAATAACAGAGAGCATGAGCTCACGCTGCTTGCGGTAAAAATCCTCGTTCATTTCCCGGGCATAACCACCGCTGTCTTCAGCAGAATCTGCCTCGAGCTCCATCTCGACAAACTTTGCACCAAGACTCAGAACCTGATCCTTGACCGCAGGTCGTATATCATAGGCACTTACAACTGCCCCGAGCCGTTTGGTTGTTGCAATAGCCTGCAGACCGGCAACTCCGACACCGACCACAAATACCTTGGCCGGAGTAAGTGTTCCGGCGGCAGTCATCATCATCGGAAACATTTTCGGAAGATTATCAGCAGCCAGCAGACCTGCCTTGTATCCGGCCAGGTTTGCCATGGATGAAAGCACATCCATACTCTGGGCACGGGTGATGCGCGGCATAAGCTCCATGGAAAGCGCAGTAACGCCGTTCTTGACGAATGCACTGAAGACATCAGCAGGCTGGTATGGATCCATCATACCGATTACGGTCTGTCCTTTCCGGGCAAGATCAGGAAGATCCGGCCGTGAAGCTCCAGACTGCACCATCAGCAGCACATCAGCTTTTTTGGCTATATCCGCGGCAGTGGCAGCAATTTCTGCTCCCTTGTCACGATACTGTTCATCCGGATATCCTGCAGCAACACCTGCTCCTGATTCCACAAGCAGGCTGGCACCAGCCTTTATCAGTCCAGGTAAATGCGCAGGAACCAGAGCTACACGCCGCTCATTGGCTGCAGTCTCTTTGAGAACCCCTATAATCATGGATTACTCCCCTTCTCATATATTTTCATGCATAATATACTGAGATTTCCCTTAAAATGAAAGCACTGTAATTCCATTCAGCAGTTCTGTATATTTAATACATTTATCCTGGCAGCGGAGAAACTATGTCCACTATTACCCCTGATCACCACAGTCTGTACCCGCGGCTGGTGAGGCTGGCAGTTCCTATTATGGCAGCCAACCTCCTGCAGATGCTCTACAACCTTGCAGACGCATACTTTTTGGGTAAGCTCGGGGCTGCCGCAGTATCAGCTCCGGCAATCTCCATGAATCTGGTTATGTTCGTTGTGGTCTTCGGCATGGCATTTTCGACGGCCGGCACCACCCTGATCGCACAGTCAAAGGGACAGAACAACCAGACCAAGGTGAACTTCTACCTGGGGCAGATGGTATTCAGCGGCATTCTGATTGCAGTAATGGCTGCAGTCTTCGGAAATCTCTTTGCCCGCCCGATTCTGACCCTGATGCGGGTACCCGAAGATGCCTTTGAATACACCTACCAGTATCTGAGCATTGTGTTTACAGGAATTCCATTCATTTTCTTTGCCTTCCTTCTGCAGGGAGCACTACAGGGCATCGGCAACAGCATAACACCGCTTCTCGTAAAGGGAGCCAGTGTCGTGCTGAACGTAATCCTCGATCCACTTCTGATTTACGGAATCGGCCCCTTCCCCCGGCTTGAAGTGCGCGGTGCAGCTATTGCAACGGTAATATCCCAGGGCCTAGCATCTGCTGCCGCCATCTGGATTTTGCTCGGCGGCCGCCATGGTATGCAGCTCAAGTTTCGTAATCTACGGCCGAGGCTGGCAGCCCAGAAGCTTCTGCTGCGAATCGCTATTCCTTCATCCCTTGGACAGGGAATATCCAGTCTGGGTTTTACTGTTCTTCAGGGTGTCGTAAACGGACTTGGCACACCGGTAGTTGCAGCCTTCGGCATCGGGGGCAGAATCATCAGTCTCTTTGGCATGCCGGCTGCGGGATTCTCCAGAGCCACCGCTGCTATGGTGGGGCAGAGTCTCGGGGCACGCCGTCCAGAGGACGCCAAGCGGATTGTCCGGATGTCTGTCATTACGATTCTGGCTTTTATTAGTGTCGGCATGACCAGCACCTTTATTTTCGGCAGTTCATTTATCCGGTTTTTCGTGGATGATCCGGAAGTAATCGCTATCGGGACCATTATGTTCAGGATAATATCGGTGTCAGTTATTCCTTTTACCATGTTTACCGTAATCACGGGTGCATTCGAGGGCGGCGGCGATACCAAACCGGTGATGTTCCTGCACATCCTCCGCCTCTGGGGACTAAGGGTTCCCCTGGCTGCATTTTTTATTGCTGTTATAGGTATTGGTGAACTCGGTATCTGGTGGGCTATGTTCATATCCAATATTGTGACCGCGACCATTGGATTCCTGCTGCTCTCACGCGGCAGCTGGCTGCACAAGCTTGACCCCGATGACCTGTAACAGGACAAAAGAAACTATCGTCCCCCCAGATGATAATTCCATGAGTTCCGGGCATATTTCTGATCGACGAGAATATCGGCATCTGCCAGTTCTACAGCTGTAATCGGGATATCCTGCCATTCAATATTCATACACTCAGCAAAACTCCTGCGAAGTCCTGCAACCAACTCACCCCGGGAAGGAAAGGTTCCGTCAAATTCCGGACACTCTTCGAGCGCTGAATACAAGTCAGTTACATTTTGCGAATCCGGCAATGCATGTTCGGCAAACAGATTTTTCTGCTGCTCTATATCCAGGCGTAACGGAATCGAACCATGCTGAAAAACTATGCTGCCCATCCGTCGCTGAGCATTGCCGCCCAGCTTTCGGAGTGTTCCATCCGGATACCGGAGGCTGATATCAAAGGCCTCAGTCCCGGCAAAACAATGGACGGTCTTTCGACCAAGTTCAGCAGATGCTTCATTGCGATCCACCGCATATTCCACATCCAGACCGAGGCTCCGGTAGTATTCAAGGAGAAAAGAGCAGATTTTCCTGTATGATTCCTTGACCGACATATTGCCGAAATCATGACGTGAGCAAACCAGGCTGTAGGTAAGCTCATGATCATGAAAAATGGCACCCCCCCCGGTAATACGCCGTACCATCGGAATACCTGAAGCCTCACAGTTCTGTGGATAAATGTCATCGTCAAAACTCTGAAACCTTCCGATAGAAACTGACGCCCCATCCCACCCATAAAACCGCAGCAAGGGGTAATCAGGACGGTTCTCATAAGAGTGAAGCAAAGCCTCATCTACTGCCATGGCAAGAGGTCCCGGAAGGGGACCTGTATCCATAAAGCGCCATACTTTCGCGGGGTTTCTGCTGGTCATTACATGTAAATTTAACGAAAGCGAAGAGTTTCGACCATATACCTCAGATCGATTCCCTTCTCGGCATAGCGCTGCATCTCGATTACAAATACAATCGATCCATCATCTGGAGAAACAACTGCCTGATGAACACGATACCTCTGCACACCCGGGCGATCAAACTCCGGAAGACCAACAGTGAAACGGCGGCTGTTTCCGGATTCAGGGACAAAGCGTACGTCAAGATGAAAACGCCCCTTGACATCGGCCTTATCACCACTGAAGCTCTGAATGAGTTCAACCTGGAATCGATTACCGGTCTCGAAATCCCTGAAATCAAGTTTATCCCGTGAAGGTTCACCATCTATTCTTGCATAGACAATCCGTCCCTTGTTTGTATGTTTAATGCCGTGCTCAGTCAGAATCGCGTCATGCTCCCGAATCAGATGATGCATAGCACCGGCTCCGTTTGCTCCCGGTGTAATCAGCTGTTCCACTGTACGCCGCAGCACACCTTGTGGAACAAATCGATTTGCAGGAACATCGACGACATACAAATCAGCATAGGGAAAAAGAGTTTTCTCCTGCACACCGAACTGCGAGAATGCGAAGTACCGGGAATTATCAGAAAAACCGAGGTTCTGGAACTCGGCAATATCCCCAGCTGAAAGCAGACCGCAAACGAGTAACAAAATGCCAGCGATGGATAGTTTCATTACGGTACCTCCCTGATTCAATTATCGAACATCCGTGGAAAATCTATAGGATTTCTTTTTTAAATCCTATTGAGCTTTTTGCAAAATTACAATTTACATGGGCATTCGCAAGATTATAACTTCTCAAGTTGTTTATATAAAACAACTTGAGAAGTCACTACTGATGCGAGGAGGAAATTGCACGTTATTTTGCAATTTCCTCTATTGTTTATCTTTCTTGCTTTCCTTCTTTACATTACAATTACGACTATGACACTCAGGGTACGCCGAAATACTATTACAGCGCTGATTTTACTTCAAGCTTCTATTCTTGTCGGATTGATCATTGGATTAACCATGATAGACAAGAGCTACACAGAGCTGTCCAGGATTTATTCCGGTCTGACTGCACGCCTGGTATGGCTGGCGGTAATGATTCCGATACAGGTATTACTACTGCGGCTGTTCAGAAAAAGTTCAATTCCGGAAATGTTTCTGACACTGTTCTCGACCTGTCTGATCGGGCTGGAGAGCATCTCGACAGTATTTATTTTTTTCCACGAGCTGCAGCAAGCCCTTCTCTATTATGAGCTTGTAGCCCGTCTCTTTCTGCTTCTGCAGATATCCGGTATCACCGGTTTTTTCTTCATTTCCATGTACGCGGGGGGAATTCAGTATTCCAAAATTGCCAACATTCTATGGACACAGCTCATAGTCGGATTGCTCTTTGCCTATGCACTGCCGATCCAGACAGCCGGCAGTTTCACCATCTTCTCGATTCCAGCTGGCTCTTCTTTTTACCCGATTCTTTACGGAGGAGCTTTCCTTGCAATTCTTGCTGGAGGCAGCGGCTTCATTCAACAGCGTAGCCTTGAAGGATGGAGACTCCTTGCAGCCTGCTTTCTGATGATCACCGGCCGGATGCTGAGTTTTGCAGGAACAAGTGGAATGTACACTGCCGGAATGATAGTATTTCTGGCGGGACTGGCCGTCTTCTCGACGGAGCAGTACCAGCGTTATCTATGGAATTGAGGTTCTGTGGATTTGCAGATGGTACGAAGAAATAATCAGAGAATCAATAGAAGCTGAGCCGCCATACCAACACCGACCGGCAACAGGATGTTATCAAAATCCTTTGATGGAAGCACCTCGAGGAATGTTCCGGTAGCAGCCAGAACCAGCGCATGTGCAGGATTCTGTACGATCGGATATGCAGCAACAAAAACTGCAGCAAAACATGATGCACTGCCGGCTATGGTTTTACCACCAGTACCGGGAATACGAATCCGGCCAAAGAGTTTCCCGATAATACTGGAAATACCATCACCGAAGGCAAGGGCATAAATGGCAACGGCTGCAGCAGGATAGGGATAAAAAAGCAGTGCCAGCATAGCACCTAGACCTAAGGACACCGGTCCAAGAACAAAATGTCCGAAATCCCGCTCACGTGAAGCCATCTGTGTGAGTCTGGAGATAAGAAATACCCTTCGCCCCTGGGTTCGAAGATATTCAGCTGTCGTGTACACAACTATCCCGGCAGAAAGCAGCGCAATGGCAAAACCAACACCGATAATGCTGGCAATGGAAGGAACAAAGGCAATAAGTACGTGAATGGATTTTCTGACCAGCTCACGCTGCAGATCAAATCCTACAGAATTAACGTAGAAACCGATGCTGCCTGAATGTTTCATGTCTCCTGCTGCTGTCTGTATTGTTGCCTGCATAAGTTTTACCTTCCACTTAGATACATGCAATATTCATGCCAATATTCGAATCCTGACATAAATCTAATTAAATCAATATAATGAAACAAGATAAGGCTAATCAAACTGCTTCTATCATAATATTCTGGTTCGAAATGTCTTTTTTTTCATACACTGACATTCATAGAATAGAATTCAGGTATTGACCGCGTCCGTCTGCCTGCATACATTTCACTGGGGGCATAATGAAAAAGCATATTGAATCCGCAGTTGTGATCGGTGCAGGAATCGGTGGACTTACTGCAGCCTGCTATCTCGCAAAAGCAGGTCTTGAGGTCCAGGTCTTCGAGCAGCAATCCACTGCCGGGGGAAAAGCCCAGAGCCTCCGCTTCAAGGGCTATCGCTTCGACACCGGCCCATCTGTATTTACCATGAAGGATGTGTTCCAGCAGATATTTCATGAGCTGGGCAGCAGCATGCAGGATCTGATTGATCCGGTCCTGCCTGATCCTTCCTTCTGCTACAACTGGGCCGATGGAAGCAGGATGCAGAGTTATGCCGGTGAAGAGGCCTTGATCACGGCCGCTGAAAGTCTGGGCACCCCCGCATTTGAGGTACAACGCTATCTCAAGGACTGCAGAAGGATCTATAGAATAACGAACCGTCTCTTTCTCTGGTACAGCCTTCATGATTTCCGGACATATCTGAGCAGTGATTTCTGGCTCAATCTTTTCAGGATAGGCAGAATTCGCGCCTTGTCATCGATGCACGGAGCAAATGCCCGCTATTTCAGCGATCCAAGAATGCAGCAGTTCGCTGACCGCTATGCAACCTACAATGGATCCTCGCCATATCTGACACCAGCGACCATGAACATAATTTCCTATGTAGAGAACATTCAGGGAGCTATGAGTCTCAAGGGCGGAACCTATGCTCTTGTTCAGGCATTACTCGCACAGGCAGAAAAACTTGGAGTCGTCATTCATTACAACAGCCCTGTTTCCCGCATTCTCTACAGCCGGAACGGAAGACGAAGAAAAATCAGTGGAGTAGAACTCAACACAGCTGCAGGCCCCTTGGTTCACCCTTCTTCACTGGTAATTACCAACACAGACGTTCAGCATTGTTATGAGAAACTGCTGCAGGACAACCAGGCTCCTGAGCTCGGAAAATACCTCCGTCAGGAACCCTCCTCATCAGTCATAGTCTGGTACCTTGGTATCAAGCAGAATTTTCCCCAACTCGGATTGAACAATATTTTCTTTTCTGCTGACTATGAAAGGGAGTTCAGTGAAATTTTCGATGGTCACACAGTCCCGGAGGATCCTACTATCTATGTAAATATTACTTCAAAAATCGATTCTTCCGATGCACCTGAGGGCGGTGAAAACTGGTTTGTACTTGTCAACACTTCACCGGACAGTGGACAGGACTGGCAGGCTCTATCGCAAAAGGTATACCGACACATTCTGGAACGCTTATCCAGGGAACTTGACTGCAGACTCGAAGATTACATTGAATGCGCAGAGGTTCTTACTCCCGTAGATATTTTCCGCAGAACAGGCAGCCGTCAGGGAAGTATATATGGTATATCCAGCAACAATAGAACCGCTGCCTTCTCCCGGCACTCAAACCGCAGCCGAAGGTACCAGGGCCTGTATTTCAGCGGAGGAAGCGTGCACCCTGGTGGAGGTATGCCGATGGTTGCCTTGAGCGGCAGAATTGCAGCCGGGCTCGCCTTGCGGGATATCGGCCTGAAGCCTGCTCATCCGCAGTAATATTGACATTCAGCGGTACTGCACCTACAATCGCCATACTCTTAGCCGACAGGAAGGTACGATGGCAGAACGAATTACCCCCCGTGCAGAAAATTACTCGGACTGGTATATCGACATAATTGTTCAAGCAAAACTGGCTGATTACAGTCCGGTGAAGGGATCAATGGTGATCCGTCCGCGCGGTTATGCTATCTGGGAACGGATGCAGGCCACACTGGATGGGATGTTCAAGGAAACCGGACATGTAAACGCATATTTCCCTCTACTGATTCCAATGGAATTTATCAATCGTGAAAAAGAACACGTTGAAGGTTTTGCACCGGAACTGGCAGTCGTCACTCACGGAGGAGGGGAAAAGCTGGAAGAACCCTATGTGATCCGGCCGACAAGTGAAACCATAATCTGGAGTATGTACAAGAAATGGATACAGAGCTACCGTGACCTTCCCCTGCTCATCAATCAATGGGCCAACGTAATGCGATGGGAAAAACGGACACGCCTGTTTCTGCGTACTACAGAGTTCCTGTGGCAGGAGGGACACACTGCCCATGCCACCCGTGAGGAAGCCGTTGAAGAAACACTCAAAATACTCAATATCTACCAGAAATTCGCAGAGGAATATCTGGCAATTCCGGTTCTGACCGGGCGAAAATCCGAAAGCGAGAAGTTTGCCGGAGCCGTGGATACCTATGCAATAGAAGCGATGATGCAGGATCGAAAGGCCCTGCAGGCAGGCACCAGCCATTTTCTCGGACAGAACTTCGCCAAGGCATTTGATGTTACCTTCCAGAACCAGGAAGGCGAGCTTGATCTGGTCTGGGCGAGCAGCTGGGGGGTTTCCACCAGGCTGGTAGGTGCACTGATAATGGCTCACAGCGATGACAAGGGTCTCGTTCTTCCGCCGAAAATTGCTCCTCACCAGGTAGTTGCTGTTCCGATTTTCCGAAACAACAACCGTGAGGAAATTCTCGCATACACCGATAATATAATGAAGCAGCTGGACAGCAGCATTCGTCATACCGTGGATACCGACAGCAACAACAGCCCTGGCTGGCGATTTGCTGAATGGGAAATGCTTGGCGTACCGATCAGACTGGAAATCGGCCCGAGAGATATGGAGAATAATCAGGTAGTCATAGCCCGCCGGGATACCGGGGAGAAAGAAACCGTATCGACTGACGGCCTCTCTTCCAGAATTACTGCCCTGCTTGAGGAAATCCAGAATAATATCTTCCAGAAAGCCCTGAAGTTCCGAAGTGAGAATACTCATACCATTGAGAGTTATGACGATTTCCTCGAACTGTTCAAAAGCGGCGGAAAGGCTGGCTTTGCTGAGATGGCATGGGACGGCGATGCTGAAACCGAAGCCAGAATAAAGGCCGATACCAAAGCGACCATACGAGTACTACCATTCGGCGGAGAAGAAGCTGCAAAGGGAAAAACTGACCCGGTAAGTGGAAAACCTGCCAGGTATATGGCTATATTTGCCAAGAGCTACTAATCTTTTCTACAGGAGGGAACATGCGAAGCAAACCCCAGCACACAGGCCTTGTTTTTCTGTTCCTGCTGACTGCCGCTGTTGCCTCCTATGCCCAGACAGGAGCAGAATCCCGTCTGCCCCCCGCTCCCGGATTTCAGCATGAATTCCGGGCCGGGCCATGGTGGATCGGAAACGGGGCTCAATTGGATGGCAGCCTGGAAAAAGTACATGGCAGTGCCGTCAGCCCGCTCCGCACGGTTCCCGGCTATGCCTTTATCTATAACATGACGCCTTCTGTCAGCTTCATATTCGGCCTGGATCTTCTCTATCAGGAGTATCTGGAACTTCCCTCAGGCGCACCTTTCCCCGGCAAGACCGTTCCTGCTGACAAACACAGCGGTTCCGATTCCCCGTATCTGGACCTTGAGGCTGGTGAACTGCAGAATGTCGCTGGTGTGTTTTTACTTCCCCTGCAGATTAGCGCTGATTTCCCGCTGATCCGCCGCCAGGCCTTTCGTTCAGGACCCGGAATCGGGCTGATTCTACTGAACCGCATCCCTGTACTCATTGAAGGTAACTCCACCGCAGGGATAGTTTCGAGCTTCTGGGGCGGTGGCAATTTCATTCTGCCCGAGCTGAACTGGGCTTTCGCTTTTTCCAATCTGGAGTCGGTAGAGTATGGATTCCGACTACGCAGCATGTGGCCCCTGAGCGCTATGATTTCTCAGCCATATGAGGAGGTCGCATGGTGGGACGGCCTGAATCTGCAGCTGCAGTTTTTTATCAGGCCGCTCACACGCTAAGATTCCTGCCCGATATTTCAATCAGACAAAATCATGTTGCGGTACAAACTTGCATAAATGCTCACTGACAGCGCTGATCTGCGCGATAGCGGCGGCAAAGGCCACGTCGAGTATCGTTCCTGCGCGATAGAGAACCGGAATAACCGGAAGCAGAATCAGATACCCCTCATTGATTCCCCGCCCATGAATTCCGGCTAGAATCGAGAGCATAACAAGAATATCCGCTCCGGGAACAGCACCGAGAATAAATGAAAACCCGACAGCTGAAATTCCGACTGCAAGTACCTGGGCAATACTGATTTCCAGACTGGAATATGACCGCAGGATCACAATAAAAGCGATCATTGAAACCAGTGCAGTTCCCGCCCTGAGGAAAATCGTGGTAAAAGAAAACACCAGCGACTCGGCTTTCCTGGAGATTCCCTGATTATTCCTTCCTGTCCGCATGAGGGTAGCCAATGCAAACATATGGTTCCCGCTTATTCCCGCTGTAAGAAGTGCCGGGAGAATAGCTGAAAGGAAATGCACTGGATTTCTCTGTTGTGCAAGCAGGTATACCAGGACCGGTATGAGGACCAACACCAGTATCATTACTGTAAACCCGATCACAAATAGCAGTTCACTGAAAAGGTGCAGCTCATCCATGACTCTCATCTGCATAATAAAGGCAGCTGTTAATGGCACTAAAAGTACTGACATGAACGAGACAATCCAGGCATTCAGGGTATACATAAGCCGGGCTGCAGAATCAAAAAAATCAAGCACCGGCTCAGAAAAACTGTGCGAGGCAGTAAAACCGAATCCTAAAAACAGAGAAAGTACGAGAGCCGGAAGCAGATAGCTTCCTTCAATAGCAGCGGCAGCATTCTCAGGAAAAATCCGCAGCAGAATCTGCTGCCAGTCAGGGACTGCCGTAACTGCAGCCTCGGCCATAATAATTGGTACTCTCTGCGGTGACAGAGCCAGTACTATCAGAACGGCCAGAACGACAGCCGCGACGCTGCTTATTACCAGCAGGAGCATAGTCTTGCCGACCACTCTCAGGAGTTTACGATCCTGCCGAAGCGAGAATACAGATACCGGAACCAGAAAAAAGAGCAGTGGAACAATCATGTACTGCCCGATGTTGAGCGAGAGCTCCGCAAAGAAGGCAATGACATCATACACCGCTGTCTCACCGGCCGGCAGCCAGAGACCCAGAAAAATTCCCAGCAGTATACCTGCTCCATACCCCATCCATAACTTCATGAGAGCCCCTTCTTTCCGAACAGGCCGCTCTTACCGCTGAACTTGACCCATCGGTAGGCATGCTTGTCCTGTTTCTTCAGATATTCATCAAAAATATAGCCGGCAAGCTGTACAGGCTGATCCGACTGTGAACGAAGCCCCTGAATAATACGGCTGCTGTCCCTGTAACTCCTGAACAGGACTTCAACCGTTCGCTGTATGCCATGCATTATGCCTGAGCTGACAGGCGGTAGCACCTCCTGATTTCTTTCATCCAGAATCACTGTCAAAACGGATTGCCCTTCATCCGGAAACAGGGATAATATCTCCCGCATTAGAAACAATGGCCCGGCATACACATCCTTGATGACAGATTCCAGATCCCCCTGGGCTATTGTATGAAAGCTGAGAAGCTCGTTCGGCGGAGTAAGCATCAGGATCGCCTGCCGGAAGTCTGCTCCCAGAGATTCCGCTGTTACAGATGCACTGCGGACTACACTGCGGGATGATACGGTTGATCCCGGCCGCCATGTTAGTGGATGAAGATTACTGTCCTCGCTGGATCCCAGGAATTCGTCAAAATCCTGCTCTCCACTTGGCGCAGTAGTCACGGAGTATCCACGCTCGAGAGCAGAGGAAACCAGTTCACGCAGGGGCGCTGACCGCGTTCCCATTATCAGAAGATGTTCATTCATGATACGCTATACTAATCGGCTCTATATATACCGTCAAGAAACCCCCGCAGGAGGAGCACATGAAAGTTGCCCTGGGCCAGATAAACCCTAAAATTGGAGACTTCAGCGGCAATCGCCGCCTGATTTGCAGCGCAGCTGAAAAAGCATTGAAGCAGGGGGCCGAACTTATTGTATTCCCCGAACTCTGTATCTGCGGATATCCGCCCATGGATCTGCTGCATTTCGATAGTTTTCTGGCTGCCAACGAACAAAGTGTCAGTAGCCTGCTTCAGGAATTACCGCATGGAATTGCTGTCCTGGTCGGATATGCCGAGCGCGGCATAAGCAGCAAGCACCTGCCGATTGTGTACAACACTGCAGCAGTCCTTCTGGATGGAAAAATACTCCACCGTCAGGCTAAAACATTGCTGCCTACATACGATGTATTTGATGAAGCAAGATATTTCACACCAGCAGCAGAACGGAAAAGCTTCGAGCTTTTTGGCCGCCGTTTCGGAATTGCTATCTGTGAGGATCTGTGGCTCGAGGATGATCCGCTTCTGCGCACCGCATACCAGAGCGATCCCGTCAGAGAACTCGTGCAGCAGGGTGTGGAAATCATCCTCTGCCCCTCGGCCAGCCCTTTTGCTGCTGGAAAGATTTTCAGCAGAAAGCAGCTGCTCCAGAAAATCGGCAGATCGGGTATCGCCGTAATCTACAGCAACTGCACAGGTGCTAATGACGCACTGATATTTGATGGGCGCAGCATGATTTCTGATTATAGCGGCAGGATAATAACCCTCGCAGAAGCCTTCAACAGCTGTGTAACAATTTCGGAACTACCGGAATCCGCTGAAGTTCTGCTGCCGGATATTGACCTGCAGGAAGACAGGATCGAAACCCAGTATAAGGCCATAGTGCTGGGAATCCGGGACTACATGGCCAAAAGCGGATTCAGAAAAGTACATATCGGACTCTCAGGAGGCATTGATTCTGCCCTGGTCGCGGTTCTGGCAGCAGAGGCTGTCGGAGCGGAAAACCTGACCTGTCTTCTGCTGCCGAGCCGTTATTCAAGCAGTCACAGTCTATCCGATGCCGAGGCACTTGCCAGAAATCTGGGATGCCGACACTTCACAATCGGTATCCACGATACCGTTGATGCCATGGAAGCAGCCTTGAAACCACTGTTCCAGGGCATGGAAGCAGATTTGACCGAAGAAAATATTCAGGCAAGAACCCGGGGAAGTCTACTCATGGCTTTTTCCAACAAGTTCGGCAGCCTGCTGCTCAATACAGGTAACAAGTCGGAGCTGGCAGTTGGCTACTGTACCCTGTACGGAGATATGAACGGAAGCCTCTCGGTTATTGCTGACCTTTTCAAGACAGAAGTATATACGATGTGTCGCTGGATCAACCGGGACCGGGAAATAATCCCGGAATCAATTATCACCAAAGCACCTTCAGCAGAATTGCGTCCCGATCAGAAGGACCAGGACTCACTCCCTGAGTACGAAGAACTCGATACGATTCTGGAACATTACCTGATCCGGAATATGCATGCCGACGATATAATTGCCGCCGGCCACGATACAGATACCGTTCACAAGGTTATCGGACTGACTGCGCGTTCCGAGTACAAGCGATTCCAGGCAGCCCCTGTACTGAAGGTCAGCACCAGGGCGTTCGGAAGCGGCAGAAGAATACCGATTGCCAGGTCTCTATCGGAACTGTGACCGTAGTCTGTTCTGCATGCTGAATCTGAAACCCAGCTGAGGCTGAAGTCCGTCCTTCTGGATATTCAGACCAGGCTTCAGTTCGATTGATACGATATCGTCAGGCAGAAACAGTGCTCGCATAAAAGTTCGGCCAGAGAGTCCCTCCCCGTCTTCAGAAGAATCATAGAAAACTCCGAGCTCGAAGCCGATTTCTACGGTTCCGTCCGCCAGAAAGACAGTAATATCACTCTTTCCCCAGAACATATCGGGACCAAAAGGGCTTGTATTGCTGTACAGATCACCATCCTTCAGCTGGGAAAAGGAAGTACTGTGTTCGGCACTGCCTCCCCATTCGGGGTCGGTCCATCCAAATTCCAGTAGGATTCCGGTATCCGCATCGGATCCCCGATAGAAGAATTCACCACCTGCGTATGCGGCAAAACTGTAATCCGGCTGCTCCCACCCTCCCGCAGGGCGCTGCATACCAATCTGCAGGAACAGCTCGGACTGCGGCAGAATCATCCATGACGCATCAGTCAGCACCTGGGTAATCACTGCCTCGGAATCGGTCAGAAACGATCCTGTAATCGGCAGCATGCCGTTAATCTTCATTTCACTAATCCCGGAAGAAGAAAACCTGTTCTGGGATCCTAATCCTATGCGCAGGCTGCCTGTGTGCAATTCGATATTATGAACCACTGTATCCTCAAGAAATGCATGACGGCTGCTTACAGGTCCGGCAGAAAGTCCAATCTGAAGACCATCTACGGCATAGGACCGAAAACCGATATTATCCAGTCCCGGTCCGGTCCGGAAGGGGAATCTTCCTGCAAGGATATAACCTCCCCGCAATGGGTAAAACAGCAAGGCCCTCTGCAGAAAATCATCTGAAACGGTAAATCTGGAATCGCCCTCCGAGATAGGAAGATTACTGATATCCAGTCCATCCTCTCTGGATTTTCTTAATTCTATTCCGAATTCGGCAGCCACACCGCCAGGCACCTGCCAGCCCGCAGCAACTGAAAGAAATGGATTTACCGTGCTCAGGTACGGCCGCAATGCATAGGAACTTACCGGCATATTCAGAAAGCCCTGAATATCAACAAACTGATCAGTGAACAGCATATGGCTTCTGAGACGCCGGTTTTCAAATCCTTCGAGCACGTTTTCTATTCTGAAGCGAAGCGCCTGCACAGCCAGCAGGTCCTGTTCAGGGGAAAGCGCAAGATGATCCTCGAGTGGATCAGGAGCCTCCTCCATTCCCTCTGGAGGTGGCCATACCAGCACCTGGAGAACTTCCCCCGGCTCATCTATATATCCCTCCGAGTCTGATGCTTCCTGGTCAGCAAGCAGCTCATCACGCCGTTCTTCCCAGGCAGCCATTTTTTCCAGCAAACGGCGCTCCTCAGCCTCCACAGACATCAGCAGAGAAAAGGTATAACGCTGCAGCTGCTCACTCTCAAGATAGTAATCTGTAGTCGGAAAGGTTCTTCCGGTTTCGGCATATAATGCTCGAACTGCCATAACAAGGGGAGCATCTGCTGTATGCACAGTAGCTGCAGCCAACAGCGGAGTCAGACATAAAACTGCTGCGAACATAAAAAATCGTACTCGGTTCATCCCTGAATCTCCCTCTATACCAGCTGATTAACTGCACGACCGTCTGTCTGCAGTCGCGCTCTTTGATTAACGGCAAATAATCCCGAAAATATTACTACTGTACTGCATGAATCCCGCATGAGTCTTCCTCCTCGAAGGAAAACATGATACATACTCAGATACTATGCAGAAAATTAAAACACAATATCTATATATCATATCATACTCCTCCCTGTTTTTCGCACTATTCCTGACTACTGTACTTCTCGGCTCCTGCAGCAGCAGAACAACAACCAGCGATTCAAGACTACAGCTCGGGACCAATATTACTATTACAATACACGGACGGGCACCCAGAGGTATATTCGACAGAATATGGAACCGGATGGAAGAAATAGAAAGCAGAATGAGTATCAATCAGGCCGCCTGGGAGCAGACTGAGCTCCTCGAGCTGAACCGTGCAGCGGGAATTCATCCAGTAGAATTAAGTGATGAAAGTCTGCAGGTTCTTCAAACCGGCATAACGATCGGTGAGCTCACTAACGGTGCTTTCGACGTCAGCATTGCCCCGCTTGTACTGCTATGGATGGTCACAGGCTCTTCTCCGATGGTTCCAGCTCCCGAAGCGATTAAGGAAGCTCAGGCACTTATTGACTTCCGGAAAATCGAGATAAGTGGGAACCAGGTATATCTTCCCGAGCCCGGAATGGGAATCGATCTCGGTGGTATTGCAAAAGGCTATGCCGCCGGAGAAGCCGCCAGAATCCTCCGCCAGGCAGGTGTGAATCATGCAATCCTGGATTTTGGAGGCGATGTTGTAACGGTCGGCACCCGCCCCGACGGGAACCCCTGGAGAATCGGCCTTCAGGATCCAGCCCAGCGCAGAGGCAGTCTGATGGGTATCGTGCAGGCGGAAGATATATCGATTGTCACCTCAGGCGTGTACGAGCGGTACTTCGAACAGGACGGCCAGATTTTCCACCATATAATAGATACAGAGACCGGCTACCCAACAGACAACTCATTGCTGAGTGTTACTGTTGTGTCAAAGGATCCGGTCGTTGGAGACGCGCTCTCCACCGGTGCCTTTGTTATGGGTCTCAGGGAAGGGTATGAGCTGCTTGAGGAACTGGACGATGTAGAGGGCGTTTTTATTGACGATCAAAACCGTGTGTACCTGACCAGCGGTCTGCAGGCAAACTTCCGTCTCCTCGGCTCTGATTATGTACTCTCCTGCACCGAGGACATCGGTGACTGTGCTGACGAGGAATAAAACAGCCGCTTTCGCGGCTTTCATTCCTGTTTGAATCAGTTGAAAACCTCATGTCTGGCTCGAGCAGGAAGATTAAACATTACCGACTCGAATCTCAATGCCTGAAATTCAGGATCTTCCTCGAAGATCCTGAATTGAAAATAGTTGAAGGTCTCCCTGGTTGGAGGTGACAGGGGGAAAAAGTTTCTTTGATCCCGCAGCATTACCGGCTGGACATGCAAAAACAGACCCAGTTCACTCCACCACTTATCTGCAGCAGCCAGCATTTCACCCCTGTACTGAGCAGCCAGGCTTCGATTGTAGGCCCTCATACTGCCGATTATTTCATCCATGGATTTCAGCAGTACATTCTCCCGGAAAACCAGCACCTCCGCACCAGGGCGAAGATTTATATCCTCAACCAGTATCGAGGCTCCCCTCGAATCAGCCTCAACCGCGAAGGGCAGAGGAATGACCGCTATCTCGGACTCTCCTGCAAAGAGGAACTGGAGAGCAGCATAATCGTCTTCCACAGCTATGATGCGGATACGGTTTCTAATGCCCGAGCGGCTGAGTCCTTCGTCGAGGGCATACATTATGCTGCTGCGTTCCCGTACTGCAAGGCGTGACTTGACGGCTTCATCAATTTCTCCATAGGAAATTATGCTGCTCAGGTCCGTGTCAGGAAGGCTGTAGGCGTGATAATAAAGCGGCAGCTCCGCAGCGATCCGTATATCCACGCCCTGTTTGAGCAGCAGAATCGCATCGACAATATCGATTAATGCACCATCGATGCTTCCATCAGCAAGTGCCTGGGCCATTTCTGCCCGACTGCTGTAGCTTACCGGATTGAAGCCGGCTGCCGAAGGGAACTGCAGAGGCAGACCTGAAGCATAAACCAGCGGAACAGCATTCACACCTGGACCGACGCCAATCTGCAGGGGATCAAGCTCGACAGCACCGGACGCCCTGAGCGCTGGACTTGCTATCATTGTAAACAGCAGAATCACTATAGTCTGCTTTGATCTGATATTTGACAGCATCTTCATTTGCATTCGAGCCTCTTTCAAGCACGTGCCTTACGTTTGTCACGGATAAAAATCGACTTGCCTGGACCATTCTGGACATTAACCTCATTGATCTCGAATAAGCCGATTGCCCTGATCAAATCACCCAGCTTCTTGTATCCATAGTTCCGCGGGTCAAATTCCGAAGATTTATTCGCAAGGTTCTGACCTACCGTTGCCAGGTGAGCCCATCCATTTTCATCTGCAGCATCCTCGCAGGTATTCCTCAGTAGATTTACCAGACGTGAATCCTGGCGCATTTCTCTGGCTGGACGAGGCCCGCCTTCCTGCTCTCGAACTTCACTGTCCGAATCCACCCCATCGATAAGTTTTTTACGGAGAATTTCAATGTAGATAAATTTATCACAGGCCGCCACAAAGGCTTTCGGTGTTTTCTTTTCCCCGAAGCCATATACCTGTAGACCTGACTCCCTGATCCTGGCACACAACCGGGTATAATCCGAATCACTGGAAACAATACAGAATCCATCCAGATTACCGGCATAGAGAATGTCCATGGCATCGATGATCAGAGCGGTATCGGTTGAGTTCTTGCCGGTAGTGTAGCCGAACTGCTGTATAGGTTGGATTGAATATTCATTCAGGACCTCTTTCCAGGATTTAAGATTTGGATTGGTCCAGTCGCCGTAAATCCGCTTTATGCTCGCCCGTCCGTAGTTCGCGATTTCTTCCATCAAGCCCTGAATGACCGATGCCTGAGCATTATCAGCATCAATCAGTACTGCCAGACGTTTTTGACTGTCGTTATTGTTCATATAATGTTATTTTATGATCAGGATGCCGTTTGCGCAACCAATAGAACTCTATACATGGAGATTTCATGATACTTTCCAGCAATATTTGGGGCTTGATACTATCCTATGCCGGAATTTTCGGCATTATAGCTGCTGCGCAGATGTTTGTGAAAAAAGGGATGTCAACATCAGCTACCCGCAAACTGATTCACATCAGTGTTTGTCATTGGTGGCTGCTGGCATTACTGATGTTTGACAGCCTGGCATGGGCCATAATCGGTCCAATCAGTTTTATAATTATTAATTATATTTCTTACCGTTTTACCCTCTTCCGTTCAATGGAACATCCGGAAAAACGAAAAAACCTTGGAACGATATACTTCCCTGTAAGCCTGACTATTCTGGTCACAGCAGTCTACTCCGGATTTATGCCGGCAGCAGCTGCAAGCATCGGAATTCTGAGTCTGGGGTGGGGTGACGGCCTGGGGGCACTGATAGGTGAGCATTTATCTGCCGACAGCAGCCACATTCCGGCGATACTCAGAAAAAAATACAGACTATCGGACGGAAGCACAAAAAGTGTTGCCGGCAGCCTGGCGGTATTCGCTGGATCTTTTGTGGTTGCACTGCTTACCCTAACGGTGAGCAGCAGTCTCACGCTGTTTATGCTGCTGCTTTATTCAGTAATACTGGCCTTGCTGACCAGCCTGATTGAAGGGAGCACTCCCTACGGACTGGATAATATAAGTATCCCGTTGATTGTATCCCTGGCAGCATGGGGTCTGCTCGGGCTTCCTGAAGCATCGAACAGCAGCAGTATTCTAAACGGAAACTGGCCAGTACTCCTGAACATTCTTTCGGCAGCAGGACTGAACGCCGCAGTGGCACTTTCCGCACTGAAAAAAAATGCCGTCAGTCGCAGTGGTGCTGCAGCAGGATTCTTTCTTGGTTTTCTCCTTGCAGTACTCGGTGGATGGGAGGTCTGGATCCTTCTCATGTGGTTTTTCCTGTCCGCAACCATCATCGGCAGAATCAGACCGGAGCAGAGGGAAGCCGCGAGCGAAGTGCAGGAGCGCGGCAGCAAGCGGGAATGGATCCAGGTATTCGCCAATGCCGGTGCATCGCTCGTGTGGGTTATTGTATATGCTCTTCTCCCGGAACCGGTGTTTCTTGCCGCTGCTGCAGCCGGATTTTCAGCGGCAACAGCTGACACCTGGTCCAGTGAAATTGGAGTGCTGAGCAGGCAGAACCCCGTGCTTATTACCAGCATATTCCAGCGGAGGCAGCAGATCAGCCCGGGACTATCCGGAGGTGTGACCATACTCGGAACAGTTGCGGGAATGACAGGAGCAATCGGTACTGCTTCACTTTCCTTCGTACTCTTTGAAGGAATAGACCTTTCCACTGCCTTACTGATTGCAGCCGCCGGTTTTGCGGGGACACTTCTGGACAGCATACTGGGTGCAACAATCCAGGCACAGTATCGTGATCTGAAGAGTAGCCTGGATACCGAACGGCAGGGTACACATAATCCTCTCGTCCGGGGATTTAACTGGTGCAGTAATGATGCTGTAAATGCAATAATAACAACGGTGAGTTCTGTTCTGGTATTCCTGGCATTGTTCAGGTTTTAATCCTGAGAAAATTCAGAACTACCTGAGCTTTTTTGACACGCAGTAATTCGGCCTGCCCGGTGGCAGGCCCTGTCTGCCAGGTATTTATTCCCCGGCAGGATCTGCTTTTTTATCCCTGCTTTTTGCCGCCTCGGCTTTCATCTGCTCACCGGACAATGCGCTGACATCTTCCTCGCTGAAAACGCGGTCAATATCAAGAATAATTATGAATGACTCATCCTGTTTTCCGATGCCCTTTATGAAACGGTTGTTGATAGATGTCCCTATCTGCGGTGCTGCTTCTATCGTGGTAGAATCCAGATCGATAACTTCCTGAACCGAATCAGCCAGCGTTCCCAGGACAACCGACTCCCCGTTGACATCAATCTCCATAACAACAATCGCTGTATCGATTGTCCGTGGGGTTTCTTCCATGTTGAACTTCAGCCGAAGATCCACGACTGGCACAACACTACCCCGAAGGTTTATAACTCCGCGCATAAAATCCAGGGTTCTCGGTACCTTTGTAATCCTGGTATATTCCAGAACCTCACGCACACGATGTACTTCAACCCCGTATTGCTCACCATCAAGCGTAAAAGTTAATAACTGAACCCTGTTCTGCACTGCAGTGTCGCTCATGGATCACCTCCTGAATTCAGTATAGATGCATCCGGAAATAATTTCAAAGTTGTTTTCCGCTTTTCAGCTTTTCCAGCATACGTTCTCTGTCTTTCCCATCAAGACCAGCTGTATCAAGCGCAGATTCAAGGTCATTTTCCCCTGAAATAATCTGCTGCAGCACCTCAAACTCACGTGAAGAAAAAGTAACCGCACCCATCCGGTGCTCTTCGAATGCCTCGGTGGCCACAGGACAGACCTTTCTGGCAATATCCAGCATTACCTCGGCATATGCCCTGATCTCGTATTGCGCATGAGGATCCAGTCGAAGACGCAGAAAATGAAAGAGATTATGCAGATCGATCTGCCAGTACCATTCTGTATACATGCTCAAAGGCAGGTTGATACGCGCCAGCTCCCGGGCAAGCCCGTTCACTATCAGATTCTGATACGCCGCGTAGGCTTCTTTCTGTCCCTGTTCTAGTTTTCCGAGAATCTGTACTGCAGTTTCCCTGTCAACCGCCTCATCCTGCCGGCCCTGCTTGTTGTCTTCACTCTGCAGGGAAATCTTGTCAGCATCCGGAAGATAAAATTCATCCTTCATGACCGAGTAACGCCCGGATATCTCATTCAGACGGGCTGTCCGGTGTCGCACCCACTGCCGGGCAACAAAAACAGGCATCTTGGCGTGAAATGTAAACACCACCTGCTCGAAAGGTGAGGTGTGCTCATTTCTCAACAGGTAGCGTATCAATCCTGCATCCTGCCTGAAACTCTTGGTTCCGCTGCCATAGGATACACGGGCTGCCTGTACGATGCGGTCATCCCCTCCCATGTAATCAACGAGACGAACAAATCCTTTATCAAGAACCGGATACTCATGATCCAGAATATCCTCTGCCGAGGGAACGATTGTATGTGCCATGTGAGTAGCATAGCATTGAAGCACGGGATTAGGAAAGATCATCGGGAAGTATTCTAACTACTCAAGGCAGTATCCGCAGCCAGACTTGTCATCTATCACATCTGAAGCTATTTTAGACAGTATGCATGCCTTAAAACCGGGAGTAATACCGATACTGCTGATTGCCGTACTTCTCGGGATTATGCCTCCCATGGCTGCCGCGCAATCCGGCAGGGATTACTTCAACCTGAATCATGAAGAAACCAGTGATGGCGGATATCGCTTTCTGGCATCAAACTCACATATAATTCCGGTCTACCTTGTACTCGAAGTCGATAGGATTCAGGGTCTTGTAAGCGATCAGGAACTCCCGGTGCGCACCCTTCTGCCTCCCGGTGCAGAAAATGTTGAAGTACTACGTTTGCGCCGCGGCAGCGGCAGCCGGGTTTCATTCAGTACAAGCGCCACACATACCCGCGGAGACCCTGAAGGTGTAGATCACAATGATGATCATCTTTATCTGTTTCCCTTCGAACACGGCAGAAAGTACCGTCTGACACAGGGTTATCACGGCAGTTTCACCCACTTCGGCCAGAATCTCTATGCCCTGGATTTTGATATGGATGAGGGAGAGCCCGTACATGCAGCCCGCGACGGGATGGTGGTTGAGGTCAAGCAGGACAGCAGCATCGGAGGGCCGAGTGCGCGATTTAATGAACACGCCAACTATATTCTGATTATGCATGAGGACGGCAGTTTCGGTAACTATGTGCATCTCGTCTATCAGGGAGCCATTGTTGAGCCTGGAGAAATCATAGAAGCAGGTCAGCTCCTTGGGTACAGCGGAAATACCGGACAGAGCAGTGGCCCTCACCTGCACTTCGACGTCAGGGTACCGACCCGGGATGGGATAATGCAGTCTATACCAACCTTGTTCCTTGAGCATACAGGTGAGGCAGTCGAAGCGCGTGAAGGTAACTATTACTATGCCTATCATCCAGGGGAACCTGAATTCGAAGCCATCTTCGGATCAGATTTCGAAAATGATGATTTTGCTGATTATGAAAGATCGATCGACAGCACAGGCATCGATATCCGGGTTGAGCAGATTGACTCCACCTATATTCTGTTTCTGCAGAATGGCACAGACCGCAGACTTCAGATTGACGTCCGCCTGCAGCTGCAGGGAATGAAAGCCACTACCCCCCTGTCAATCAGTTCCGAGCTTGCTGCCGGCAGCGAAAGATTCCTCAGCATCCTCAGACCGCTGCCCGGGGCACAGAGATTTCAGTACGGATACAGTCTGCGCTACCAGGAACCATAGTCCCCGGTTACAGCGGTTTCTTACGGACCGGAAATTCCTTCTCACGATCCCTTCCTGAGGCGCCTTCCGTCTTGAACATTCTGTACAGACGCTTCTGCACCTGCCTCGCCTTGCTGTTCGCAAGAGGCTGTATACGCTCATAGCTGCCGTCAGAAAGCATTCGATGACTGTTGCTCGTATCCTTCAGATAAAGCTCGAGGATTTCAATTACTTCCTCACGCAGGCCCCTGTCATCGATTGGAATCATCAATTCCACCCTGCGCTCAAGGTTGCGCGACATCCAGTCAGCACTTGAAATGTAGACTTCACTGCTTCCCCCGTTCAGGAAATAGAAAGCTCGGGTATGTTCAAGATAACGGTCGATTACACTGCAAACCCGGATATTCTCACTCTGACCCGGAACACCTGGAACGAGCATGCAGATTCCGCGGACATTCAGATCAATCTGCACATGCTGTCTGGATGCTTCATAGAGTGCAGTAATAATCTCTGGATCTGCAATGGAGTTCAGCTTGGCAATAATTCTACCTGGTGTTTCCCTTGTACTTCGCTGAGCCTCACGCTCGATCAGCTGCAGCAGGGTATGCTTCATTTTGATCGGGGCCATAACAAGCCGTTTGAGGGCTGGAATCGCTGAATAGCCGGTAATTGCATTAAAAAACTGGCCGACGTCATAGGACAATTCCAGCTTGCTGCTCATGAGACCCATGTCGGTATAAGCTCTGGCAGTCTTATCATTGTAGTTCCCGGTACCGGCATGAAAATATCGAACAATACCATTCTCTTCACGCCGGATTACCAGAATAGCCTTGGCATGCACCTTCAAACGTGCAATTCCATAGACTACCAGGGCTCCAGCTCGTTCCAGGCGCTCAGCCCAGCTTATGTTCCGCTCCTCATCGAACCGGGCCTTCAATTCCACCAGCACTGTTACCTGCTTGCCGTTTATGGCCGCCCGCTCCAGGGCTTTTACTACCGGGGAATTACCGCTGGTCCGGTACAGAGTCATCTTTATTGCCAGAACCTGAGGATCTTCCGAGGCGAGCGTCAGCAAGCGGATAACCGGTTCGAATGATTGATAGGGGTGATGAAGCAGAATATCCTCGTTTTTGAGAACCTCCCAGATATTCCTGTCCGGACCGAGTTTTGGATGATCCACCGGGCGCCACTTTTCTATCATCAGATTCTCGAATCCGGGAAGCTCTGCAAGCTCAAACAGTGGATTGATATCAATGGGATTCGGCTTGAAGAAGACATCACCGTCTTCCAGATCAAGATGCTCCTGAAGTATTGGAGTAACAGGGCTGTTCTTTTCATCCACAGAGAGCCGTATTGCCTGACTGCGGTCGCGCCAGGCAAGAACCTGCTCCATTGCTTCAACAAAATCCTCATCCCGCTCCTCATCCACACCCATGTCTGCATCCCTGGTGATTCTGAAAAGTACACGATCATCTATGCGATAGCCTGGAAAAAGGATATGCGCATGATACCGGATAACATCTTCAAGCATGGTAAACTCAGTCGTCCCCTCTGCAGATGGTAAATACCATATCCTTGGCAGGCCGGAGGGAATCGGGACAATGGCAAGAAAATGTTCGCCTTTCGGTTCTCCATACAGGGGTTCCCCATCTTCATGGGTAAGCTTGAATGCAGCGTAAAGATTCAGGTTTCCCAGGTACGGCAATGGGCGCTCTGGTTCCATGCGCACCGGGGTCAGCAGCGGATAGATTTCCTGCTGAAAACGCTGACGTACAGCGCTTTCCTGTTCAGGAGAAAACTCACCAGGTTTCCTGAGAATCAGATTGTTTTCTGCAAGAGCCGGCAGTACCCGGTCAATCAGGCAGCTGTATTGTTCCTCGAGCAGACTCCGTACCTCCGAGGATATCCTGTTGAGCAGTTCCTGCGGACTGATTCCCGAAGGACAGATCGTGTAGTTCTCGTTATCACGCTGCCTCTTGATTGCCGCAACACGAACCATAAAAAACTCATCGAAGTTGCTTGTGACAATACAAAGGAATTTCAGCCTTTCCAGCAGCGGAAGATCCTCCCGAAGCGCTTCCTGAAGCACTCTCCGGTTGAATTCCAGCCAGCTGAGTTCCCTGTTAACAAAACTGAATTGCTGTGACATTTAACTTCCTTTCTCTGTCTGCCAATTCTCTACCAATTCCCTGCCAGTCATGCTATTGAATCAGCACGCGATAGCCGAAAACGTCCTCGAACAGCTGCGCCTTTTCCAGTGCACCGGACTTTTCAACTGACATGTCCGAAACACAGGTACAGCGGACAATCATATCCGTCTCACGAAGCTCCACCTTGATTTCCTTGACCCTGCGTGCATGCCCCCGGTCCAGACCATCCGCAATCCTGAGAATCGCAGAAAGCTTCTGCACCAGCATACGCTGTCCCGTCCTCAATGAAGAAAAAGAACTATGAGCATTGCTGGGAGGTGATTTACGGTGATAGCGGATTACATTCGAGACCACCCTGATATCCTGTCTGGACAGACCGAAAACCTCGGAATTCGCCACCATGTACTGTCCATGCTTGTGATGTCCACTTGCCCGAATGAAATACCCGATATCGTGAAGAACCGCGGCGACCTCCAGCAGCAGCCGGGCATGATCATCCATGCCGTGGTCCGGTTTAAGCTGATCAAAAAGCTTGAGAGCCAGGTCTGTGACCTGCAGGGCATGTGTCTCGTCATAATGAAATTTTCTTCCGAGACTCTCCGCACTCGCTCTTACCTGCTTATGGAATTCGTCCTCTGATTTATGACTTTTCCCGGCGATCAGATTCATGAGTACGCCTTCACGAAGACTGACATCCGGAATGATCAGATTCTCGGAGGAGGTAGCCTGCAGAAAATAGTTGCAGACCAGAAGTGCCGGAACAAAACCTTCAGCCTCGTTGTAGGTTATGCCGAATTTCCTGACTATTTTCTCCATGCTGTAACTCTGGGCACGGGAAACAAAGACCTCGAAATCACTGCGCTTTATTATGCTGAACTGATCATGGCGGCTGGTCCCGGGAATAAATGAAGCTGCCATCCGGGCATCGCCGCCTACAGCTACGAAAAACTTCACCTTGGACAGAGGTAGTTCAGTATCCAGCAGCTCAAGATTCATTCTGAGATTCTCCTGGATGTATTCATCCAGATCATCTGAACTGTCACCTCCGTCCCTGATCTGTTCTTCAAGCCTGACAGTACCCAGCCGAAGCGAGTGCGCTGCCACCATTCTTCCCTTCTGCAGAAGCATTACCTCGGTGGTGCCGCCGCCGACCTCGAGAATAATCGAATTGAAGCGTGCAAACTGCGGACGAATAGCACGGATGGCATGATCAACAGCGATGTAAGTCAGGTAATTCTCTTCCACCCCTTCCACAATGCTGACTTTCAGACCGGTCTTTACCTGGATACGATCAATGAAAATGTCACGGTTCCGCGCCTCGCGTACCGCACTTGTTGCGATTACCCGGATCTCGGATTTATTCAGCCCGTAGCCCTTCGCGAGCTCGATATAGCCATTCAGAATCCGTACTGACTGCAGCAGGCTTTCACGGCTGATAACACCGCTGACAAAGACATCGCGCCCAAGAGTAACCGGCCGCGCTGCACGATCGATCCGTTGTATACCACCATTACTGTCGACTTCCGAGATAAGTATTCGTATAGCCGTTGATCCGACATCTACAACGGCGACCACTCTCTGCATGCTATCCTTTATTCCTTTCACTGATGTAGTCAGCAATCAGTGCGCCGGCACCAAGCGGCACCGCATCGTCAGCCAGAACAGCGGCAGAAACCTTTACGGCATCTGCGAGCACCGGCATAGCACTGGCCCGCATGGCAGCCTCGGCTGCCTGTACATATTCATCACCGAGCTTTTCTACAATGCCTCCGCCGAGGATAATCAATTCCGGATTGAAAATATGAACGCAACTTGCCATTCCTTTTCCGAGAAAACCTATGCTGCGGTCAACAAGCTGTCTGATCGGCTGCTCCCCTGCATCCAGTGCTTTCTTGATTACCGAGCTTTTTACAGCACTGATATCCGTTCCTGCCGTCTCCATCACCGATGGTGAATATCCGGCACCAGCCAGCATCACCATATCCCGCGCCAGCGCAGTCTTGCTGGCCAGTCCTTCCAGGGTACCCGCAATACCAATAGGGGTCATGGGACCATCTGTCTGAAGGATCATATGTCCGATTTCACCGGCTCCTCCATGGGCACCATGAAACAGCTTCCCGTCAAGAATTATGCCGCCGCCAATTCCGGTTCCGATAAAAAGGCCGATTACATGGCGGACGTTTCCATGTTTCCCGAAACGATATTCACCATACACCCCGGCATTCACATCGTTTTCCGCAATAACAGGAACAAGGTAACGGCTGCTCAGCCTGCCTGCAATATCAACATCCCAGAGATTAAGATTGGTCAGCTGCCGCACCTTGCCGCTACCTGTATCCACGATACCCGGAACCGCAACACCGATGCCGCTGATCTGAGGGACACCCACATCTGCCAGCGCCTCATCGATACACTGAGACATACGTTCAATCAAATCATCCTCGTTGCTGATCCCTCTGGTCTTCTTTTTTGAGGATGCTATGATCTCGAACTCGTCGTTCAGCACACAGGCAAGCATCTTTGTTCCGCCAAGGTCAAAACCGATATAATAGCGTTCCTGCATAATTCCTCCGATTTGTTGTGCAGCTGACATGCTTTATGTTAGCATCATCGCACATGGCTACTGCAGATTCAACTGTTTTTCCCAGCCGGGGATTAGTTCTCGGACGATTCATGCCTCCTCACAACGGGCACCGCTTTCTTATCGACTTTGCCCGCAGCATGGTCGATGAACTGGATATATTCCTCTGTTCCCTGCCCGATGAAGAGATTCCGGGAACGCTGCGCTATGACTGGATGCGCGAACTCTACCCGGAGTGCCGGATTGTCCACTGCACGGAGGCTATTCCCGAGGCGGGGAGGAACAATCCGAATGCACCCAGTCTCTGGGCAGCCTATATTCAGCCCAGACTGAAGCATAAAGCAGACTATGTCTTTGCCTCCGAGGATTACGGAGAACTGCTTGCGCAATCCCTCGGAGCCGAGTTTATTTCGGTTGATATTTCCCGCAGTAATATACCAGTCAGCGGGCGAGCAGTTCGGCAAGACCCATTTCTGAACTGGAAACACCTTCCGGTTCCTGTTCGCCCCTATTTCGCCAGGATATTCGGGTTTCCGGCCCGGGATGCGCATCAGGTCAGCGAGATTTTCTCCGCTGCCCGTGAGCTTGAGACGATAGCCCTGCTGCTTGACTCCGACCAGCGAAAAAACCGGGCACTTATTGCCGCTGCCCTTCGCCAATGCAACCAGCGCCTGCTTGTCTGCGGAGAACCCGGCATCCTTGATGATGCCTTCAAAGCCGCTCCCTTTCCCGAAAACTGCAGGATTGCGGAATCTGTGCCTTTTACCGTCCCGGAGATCGTTTCTTTCGTACAGTAATACTGACAGCAATACTGATTTGACATTACACTGACGCGGGTCTACTCTATAGTCTATGAGCCTCTTACCCGTTATCTGGTGGATCGCCGGAATTCTCATGATTGTCTCGGAATTCTTCGTTACCGATTTTGTTATGTTCTTTTTCGGTCTTGGCGCAATCCTGACCGGATTGTCTGCATATTTCATACCTGCTGTAGAATCCAGTCTTGTGCTGCAGTTTCTCCTGTGGGCAGGTTTATCCACCCTCTCACTGCTTGGTCTGCGGAAATATTTCGGCAGGGTCTTCCGCGGGAAATTCTTCAGCCCCGATAAGGAAAACGACATGATCGGAGCATCCGCCAGGGTCGTTGAAGATATAAGCCCGGACAGCCCTGGAAGAATTTCCTATGAAGGAACAACATGGAAGGCGATCAGTTTTACTGAATCCTTCAGTGCAGGAATGACTGTCAGTATTATCTCCAAGGACGGTATTGGCTACATTGTGACTGCATCACTGCTCGAAGATTCAGAAAGCGAACAGTAACCCCCGGTAGATCCGGACATATTCAATTTCATTGCAAGGAGCGTTTATGGAACCATTGGCCACATATGCATTAACCGCAGCGATTCTGGCAACTTTTTTTCTTGTATTCTTCCGCCTGCTGCGGATAGTACCGGAACAGGAAGCCTGGATACTCGAACAGTTCGGTAAGTACAGGAATACACTCGGGCCAGGATTTCACCTGGTTGTTCCGATTGTACAGAAAATCGCCTACAAGCAGATAATCAAGGAAGAGGTAATAGATGTACCCCCGCAGGTCTGCATTACCAATGATAACGTCCAGGTTCAGGTCGACGGTCTCCTGTACCTGAGAGTTGTTGACCCCGAGAAAGCCGCCTACGGTATTGATAACTACCGCTTCGCAGCCGCTCAGCTGGCCCAGACAACCATGCGCTCGGAAATCGGAAAAATCCAGCTCGACAACACCTTTTCAGAACGGGATATGATCAACAGTTCCGTCGTCAAGGCTGTAGATGAAGCCAGCGATCCATGGGGCATAAAGGTTACACGTTATGAAATACGGGACATTACCCCGACAGAGACCATTCTGAAAGCAATGGAACAGCAGGTCCGGGCAGAACGAGAAAAGCGGGCCGAGATTCTGACCAGTGAAGGTGAGCGTGACAGCAGAATCAATATGTCGAAAGGTGAACGCTCCGAGGCCATAAATCTTTCCATGGGAGAGCGTCAGAAGCGTATCAACATATCGCAGGGTCAGGGAAAGGCCATAGAAATAGTTGCCGAAGCTACCGCCGAGGGTATCATCAAGGTCGGAAATGCAATCAAATTGCCGAAAGGCAAGCAGGCCCTGGCAATGCAGATTGCCGATCAGTTTGTACAGCAGCTCGGACAGATTCTTCAGAATGCCGACACAACCGTACTGCCGCACGACCTTGCCCGGGTGCGCAGTGTTTTCCAGAGCATTCTGCCCCAGGGATTCCCGGAAGGAGACAAGAAATAATGCATCCATTCCAACTAGTACTTATAGTCCTGGCTGTCTTTACCACCTACAGCCTGTTCAGAAGCATTCGCATAATTCCAGCTAAAAGCGCAATGGTAGTCGAGCGCCTCGGGAAGTACACCCACACCCTGCAGGCAGGATTTCATGTATTGATTCCCTTTGTAGACCGGGTCAAATACACACACAGTCTGAAAGAACAGGCCGTCGATGTACCAAGCCAACCCTGCTTTACCCTGGATAACGTAAAAATCGATGTAGATGGAGTACTCTACTTCAAGGTAACTGACCCGAAAAAGGCTTCCTACGGTATAACGAATTATCGATACGCTACCATACAGCTTGCCCAGACCACTATGCGCTCCATTATCGGAAAACTCGAACTGGACAAGACCTTCGAGGAACGAGAGAACATCAACGCCTCGATTCTGCGGGACATTGATCAGGCCACCGACCCATGGGGAGTTACAATTACCAGGTACGAAATTCAGAATATACGGGTTCCGGACAACATTCTCACAGCTATGGAGGCCCAGCTGCAGGCAGAACGCGAAAAACGGGCCGTCGTAGCCCGCAGCGTCGGAGAAATGGAAAGCCGGATCAACTACTCCACCGGTATGATGGAAGAATCGGTTAACAAATCAGAAGGTGAAATGCAGCGCCTGGTCAACGAGGCGGAAGGCCGAGCGGCCGAGATCCGCACGCTGGCCAATGCAACCGCTGCCAGTCTGGAAAAAATCGCCAGGGCACTAGAGCATGAGGGAGGCGAAGAGGCTGTAACCCTTCAGATCTCTGAAGCCTACATCAAGCAGCTGCAGGCACTGGCACGCAAGGGCACAAATCTCGTACTCCCGATGGATTTAACAGACATGGGTTCCGTCATGGAATCAGTTAACAACATGCTGACCCAGAGGGCGGATCATCTGAGCAAATAATGACCGGATATGCTACCCGGCAGGCAGAACAAGCCTGCCGCCAGCACGACTGAAAAAAACTACTGAATACGGTTCTGCTCGTCGAGCAGAACCACTTTCGGCTTGAATGCAGCCGCAGCGTCCATATCCATCTGGCAGTAGGCTGCAATTATCACCCGGTCGCCCGGGTGAGCCAGCCGGGCAGCAGCCCCATTGAGACATATCTGTCCAGTCTTTCCCGGGATTACATAGGTCGCAAAGCGCTGACCATTATTTACATTATATATTTCTACACGCTCATGCAGCAGCAGACCGGAAGCCTCAATCAACTCCGGCGCAATCGAAATCGAGCCCTCATAGTTCAGATCGGCCTCTGTCACCGCCGCCCGGTGAAGTTTTGTTCTCAACATTGTTACAGTCATTCTATTCATTCCTCCTCAAGGTTTCGAAAAGGCCTTCCAGTACAAAGTCCGGTTCGATAACATCGAATACAGCGGCATCTGCAAATAAATGTGCAAATCCGCCGGTTCCAATTACAAGCGCTTTTTTACCGGCTGCATCCTCCGCCGACTCCCTGAAAACCTCATCTTCAATCCGGCTGATCAGTTCCTTCATCATACCGAGATGACCGAAGTACAGTCCCGCCTGAATGCTCTCAACCGTGGAGCGTCCGCAGGCAGTGCGCGCCGATAGAATCTCAACAGCTGGAAGTTTAGCAGTGTTCGTTTCCAGCACTTCCATTCCAAGCCGCAGCCCGGGTGCAATAGCACCACCGAGATACCGCCTGTCAGCGGTCACCACTTCCAGGGTAGTAGCTGTCCCCAGATCGACGATAATACAATCCCTCCCGGGATAACGCACCGATGCAGCGACAGCATTGGCAATCCTGTCGGCCCCGACCTCGAGGGGGTTACGGTAGCATATCTGCAAACCCGTCTTTACCCCGGCCTGCAGAATCAGGGGATCAATATCGAAATATTTCCCGCATGCCCTACGGATGGAGTAAATCCGGTCCGGAACCACCGAGCACAGGGCAATCCTGTTTACCTCAGCCGGATCAAATCCGTTTTCCCGCAAGGCGGATTTCAGAAACACCCCGTATTCATCCGCACTGATTCCTTTCCCGGAGTACTGACGGAAGCGCAGAACAATCGATCCGTCCTCACGAAACAGCCCGGCGTAGACCTGGGTATTTCCAACATCAAGACATAATGTATACATTTCTATTCCGTCTCCCCTGGTTCAGGCAGCGCCATTGTATCGATAAGGCGGACCCCATCTATGGACACGGCACCGAAGCGTCTGTTCTCTCCCGCTGACAGCTCGCTGCTGTCCCGGATGTATTCAACATCTATACCGATTTCTTCCAGTCTGCTTTCTGCATCCTCTGCAGTTGCCGCAGTCCTGAAAATCCCGGCAAAGCGACCAGCCATGGCCCGACCTTCAAGCGATAGTCGGGTGTTCCGTGAACTCATTGCCAATCCATCGGGTTCACGCACAACAGGACAGACAAGTATTTCAGTTCCGATGCAGCTTTTCAGAAAAAAAGCCTCAGCCATTTCCCTGATCAACACATACTGCTGGTAGTCCTTTTCCCCGAAATATGCCCGATCGGCTCCAGTAAGCAGCAGCAGCTTCATTACTACCGTCAACACACCATTGAAGTGCCCCGGACGGTACTCTCCTTCCATAATGCGGCTGATGTTTTTCTCTTCAAGACTGTAGTTATAGTTATCAGGATACATAGCATCGGCATCCGGCAGGAATACCGCATCAACACCAAGGTCTCCGGCAAGCCCCAGATCGCTTTCCAGGGTCCTCGGATATGATTCGAGATCCTCTGCCTGGTTGAACTGTGCGGGATTTACAAAAATGCTCATACAGCTGACATTATTTTCCTGCAGACTGCGCCGGACCAAAGACATATGCCCTGCATGAAGAGCCCCCATGGTGGGAACAAAGCCAATTGAACGACCCTCTGATTTATGCTTCCGGCAATATGCCGCCCACTCCTGCGGATTCCGGATCTGAATTGGCAGGCTCAATTTCCACCCCGCTTTGCTGCAGGACTTTCAGATGGAAACAGATACTGCTCGTTTTTATCCGGGAAGCTTCCGTCCTTGATGTCGGAAATATAGGAGTCTATAGCTGTCCGCACCAGGGTTCTCCCGTCAAGATACTCACGGACAAAGCGGGGAACCCGGCCGCTGCCCAGACCAAGTAGGTCCTGGAGAACCAGAATCTGGCCATCGACCTTCTCACCGGCCCCGATACCGATAATCGGTATGGTAAGATCATCAGCGATCGCACTGGACAGATGGCTTGGAACACATTCGAGCACAATACTGAAACAACCAAGCTCTTCAAGCTTCGCCGCATCCTGTGCGATTCTGTCGGCAGCCTGCTGCTCACGACCCTGAACCCGGTAACCGCCGAAAACGTGCACCGATTGAGGAGTCAGACCGAGATGGCCCATGACAGGGATACCACTGTCGATCAAGAATGGAATAATTTCTTCGTGTCCACGCAGTCCTTCGATCTTGACTGCATCCGCTCCAGCCTGCATAAGGGCACCTGCCGCTTCTACAGCAGCAGAACATCCACGTCTGGTACTCAGGAATGGCATATCGGCCACAATGCTGAGCCCGGGACCGCCGGCGCGTACCGCACGAACATGAGCTGCAATCATATCTATATCAGCATGGAGTGTGCTGTCCCGACCGTGAACCACCATTGCGGCACTGTCGCCTACCAGCACAGAATCGATTCCGCTATCCTGCAGAAGTGCTGCAAAGCAGGCATCGTAGCAGGTCAGCATACTTAGTTTCCGGCCTTGCGACTTGGCCGCCGGAAAATCAGCTATTTTTGTCATAATGTCTCCTTTCTTCCAGAAAGGAGCCGGCATATGCTTCACATAATCTGCTTTACATATACCTCGCGGTACCCGCCCGGGAGCAATATCCCTCTTGAGTCAGGTCCTTCCTGGAGACATGTTTTTCACATTCCGCCAGCAGTTTATTCACAACTTATCCACAAGTTGCATAAATTCCCGCTTCCACCCCCTTACGAGGTATAGAGCAGAAATTTCACTACCGGCCTACAATCAGAATACCTCTTTCAAGCGGATCCATACAGGGCTACTCCCGATAATGACAACCCACACTACGCTTGTTTTCCCAGGCCGCCGTAGTCACAATTATGGCACTGCGCACGGCATTTCTCAATCCGATCAAATCGTCCGTCAGGGTTGCCGAACGATAGAAGCGCTCTATCTCCATTTCCAGATGCCTTAATTCGCTGTAAGCCCTCTCAAGACGGCGCGCGGTCCTGACCAGTCCGACATAGTTCCACATAATGTGACGGATTGCACTCATATCCTGCTGAATCAGAGCAGGGTCTGGAGCATCGGTGCCTGAGTTATGCCATGGCGGAATTTCATTCTCTTCCACACCATAGCGCTTGATCCCGGTTTTCAGTCCTGCAGCCGTAATATCGCGGGCCGAGCGAAGCCCCCAGACCAGCCCTTCCAGCAGGGAACTGCTTGCCAGGCGATTGGCACCATGCACACCGGAACAAGCAACCTCGCCAACGGCATACAGATTTTCTATGGTTGTCCTTCCCCAGCTGTCCACCCACACACCACCGCAGGAATAATGTGCAGCAGGAACAACCGGAATCGGATCCCTGGTCATATCAACGCCATATTCCAGACAGGATTCATAGATAGAAGGAAATCCCCTGCGGATATCCTCGGTAGGAATGGTGCTGGCAGCATCCAGAAAGACATGTTCAGTACCCGTAGCCAGCATCTGTTGATGTATTCCCCGCGAAACAACATCACGCGGAGCAAGATCACCCCATTCAGGGTCGAATTTCTGCATAAATGAACGCCCATGGCTGTCTACCAGCCGGGCACCAGCCCCGCGGACCGCCTCGGAAATAAGAAAATTTGGCGCATGCTGATGATGAAAGGTAGTCGGATGAAACTGGACAAACTCACTGTTGATCACCCTGGCCCCTGCGCGGTAGGCCATAGCAATTCCATCTCCGCGCGCTCCTGACGGATTGGTAGTCCTCAGATACAGGCGCCCAAGCCCTCCGGTTGCCAGAATGGTTTTCTGGGCATAACAACGCAGAACCTGCTGTTTCCTGGAATCAAATAGATAAGCCCCGACGCAATTTATCCTGTCATAAACCGCAAGACTGTTTGACGAATGATGAGCCGGTGTCAGTAAATCAACCGCAGTAATTGACCACATGAGACGCACATTCGGATGAGCCTCCAGCGCCTTGATCAATGCCCGCTGAATAAGCGCTCCGGTTGAATCAGCGGCATGCAGAATTCTCGGAGCTGAATGAGCTGCTTCACGTGCCAGCAGAAGGTTGCCCTCCGCATCAGCATCGAACTGAATGCCGAGGCGTTCCACAAGCACCCGCGGAACCTCCACCTGGCCGACCGAACTCATAATATGCACTGCATCCGGAAGGCTGTGACCATGTCCGGCCGCAATTACATCTTCTTCGGCAAGCTGCCGGGTATCCGGCGATCCATCCGCAGCAGTACCACCGGCCCCCGGCCACATAATCCCGCCCTGGGCATAATAGGTATTTGATTCAAGGGGATCTTCATTGCGGGTAATCATCAGAACATCCACCCCGGAATCTGCAAGTTCAAGAGCAGCGCAGCCCCCGGCTATACCGCTACCGATCACCAGCACATCAGTTGTTAACAGCTTATCCACAATCAATCCCCCGGAAGTCCAGATCAGCCTATTCTAAGCATTCTATCTACCGCAGCAAAGGCCCGTAAACGAATATCCTCTGGAACATCAACTTCAAACTGTGTCTCCTGCAGGGCCTTGAGTGTATCCTCCAGGGTAATCTCGTTCATATGCGGACAGCGAACACTGCACAAACGCAGCATCTCGCGCTCGGGATTATCTGCCGCAACATTGTCCCCCATGGCACACTCGGTCAGCAGCAGATATCTCGGAGCATCATGTTCTCTGACATAGCGGATCATTGCAGTAGTACTGCCGGAGAAGTCGGAAGCAGCCGTAACCGCCGGGCTGCATTCCGGATGCGCCAGAATCAGGGTTCCCGGAAAGTCACGGCGTATATTGGTAATATCCTGAACCGTAAACTTCTCATGAACCTCACAGCGGCCGTTCCAGCCTATCATCTGATAGTCCAGACCCGGCTGTCTGTTCATGACCGGCTCGATGCTGGGAAACACGATATGCTTGCCGGTCTCCCTGGCAACATTACCTGCAAGATACTCATCCGGCAGAAAGATCACCGTATCTGTTCCCAATGATTCCACGACTGCTTTAGCATTTCCTGAGGTACAGCAGATATCACATTCTGCTTTTACATCGGCATAGGTATTGATGTAGGTAACCACAGGAACACCCGGAAATTTCTCTTTCAGTTTCCTGACATCCTCTGCAGTAATACTCTCGGCAAGCGAGCAGCCTGCTTTGGAAGACGGCACAAGCACAGTCTTTTCAGGACTGAGAATCTTCGCAGTCTCCGCCATGAATTTCACACCGCAGAATACAATCATATCCTTGTCAGTTTCTGCAGCACGACGGCTCAGCTCAAGAGAATCTCCAGTAAAATCCGGAATGGAATGAAACAATGCCGCTTCCATATAGTTATGACCCAGAACAACCGCATTGCGTTCCCGCTTCAGTTTATTTATCTGCACCGCAGTCTCGGCCTTCAAACGGACCTCAAAATCCGGTGCTGTGTTCCGAAGTACTTCAGAAAGATGCCGGTACATTACATCGACATCGGTAATATCAGCTGCTGCTGCCTGTCTGTTTCCCATATATAACTCCCTCAGATAAGGTCTCCAGATGAATATCAAGGGCTTTGACTGAATGAGTCAAACAACCCACCGAAATAAAATCAACACCTGTTCGAGCAATCTCACTTATTGTATTCAGATTCACATTCCCGGAAGCTTCCAGCGGAGTGCGTTTTCTGGTAGCAGCAACCGCCTCCCGAAGCTCCACCAGCGACATATTATCCAGCAGGATGCGGTCTACACCGGCATCCAGGGCTTCCTTGAGCTGGTACATATTCGCAACCTCAACCTCGATCTCAACCCCCCGCGGCCGGGCCCTCTGAGCCCGCTCGACCGCCTGACGTATGCCACCGGCGGCAGCGATATGATTATCCTTGATCATGATCATATCATATAAACCGAAGCGATGATTATATCCCCCGCCAAGCCGCACCGCCATCTTGTCAAAAACCCTGAGACATGGCCCGGTCTTGCGTGTATCAAGCAGAACCGCCCTGGTACCCGAAAGCTTTCTGACAAATTCCCTGGTCAAGGTCGCTATACCACTCATTCTCTGCAGAAAATTCAGAGCCGTACGCTCCGCTGCCAGAACAGACCTTGATGAACCCCGGATATACGCAACATCGGTGCCCGCGCTAACCTCAGTTCCATCCTCAACCAGGCAGGTGAAAACCAGATCAGGATCAACCTTCTGGAATACCCTGGCTGCTATCTCAAGTCCAGCGATGACACCATCCTCTTTTACCCGGCAGATATGTTCCTGCCGCATCGACTCTGACACCACAGCAGCGGAGGTGATATCGCCAACATCTTGGAAATCCTCCAGAAGGGCAAGATCAATCCCGGCCTCGATCAGCTTGTTTTCTCTGTCCAAATAGAACGGTCTACCCGAAGTACTCATAGCTTCCTCAAATATCAGAATATTCAGGCCCGAAGTATAGCGAAATTTACCAGACGGTTTATACCCATGGATCCCGAAATACAGTCAGCTTTTTCAAAATTGCGTTCTTCACACAGGAATTTACCGAAAGCTCCATATACATACAACAATTCTGCAGGAAAACCCCACTTGCACAGTCATCCGGCATCACATACATTTACAGGATATATGAATGCGCACAAATCCTCCGGAAACCACAACCGGCAATTATACATAGCAATCAGAACTGCACCGAGATTAATCTCTCTTGTCCTTTATATGACATGCCTGACCCTCTTACCGCTTGTGTCCCAGCCGCAGGCAGAACCAGCGCCTTCGACTGAGGAACAGCCTTCCCCGGCCGAATCCCTCCACCCGGCAGAAACAGAATCAGCCATCCCGACAGTACCCGGCAGTCCAGACCAAGCCCAGGAAGCCGATGGAACCCACGGCACCTTCCCCGAAGAAGAACAACACATAACAGACAGCCTCACACCTCAAGGGATACTCCAGGCACTACAGCAGGCATATCCCCACCGTGTGCATCGATATGAAATCCACGACGGCGAATGGCGGATCCTCATAGGCGATGAATGGCTGTACTACGCCAACGGAAGATTCCTTCCCCGGAACATGCGAAGCCAATGGGAGCAGTACGACCCCATCCCCTTTTACTCATATCCGCGAACACTGCCCGAGTTCACCCCACCGGAAGGAGAACACCGCGAACGACTCCAGCAGCTGCTCACCCGACGCAGCGAAAATCCACCCCGGCGCCACCCCGGCCTCTACAACGCCATCTGGCAGAGCTACGACCAGCGAAGCTCCTATGAACAGGTGAAAACCATCTATTTCCTCGGCAAGCAAACAATGGTCCATCGCGACCTGCTCTCCATCCTCGCCTCCATAGAACACGAAATCAACACCCTCGCCCTCCAGGATCCTCAAATAGCCGCTTACATCCGGAGCATAGCCGGCGTTGAAGGCTACAGCTACCGACGGGTAGCCGATACCGCATCACTCAGCTTTCATTCCTACGGCACCGCCGTCGACATAGTCCCCTCAAATTACCATGGTCTCTCTCCCTATTGGCTCTGGGCAAGTCAGTGGAATTCCCGCTGGTACGATATGGATCACAGCCAACGCTACATGCCGCCAGAAAGCATAATCGAAATCTTTGAACAGCATGGATTCATCTGGGGCGGAAAATGGCTTCTCTTCGACACCATACACTTTGAATACCGCCCCGAAATCCTCATCCTCAACAACTTCCGCCGCCAGGAACCCGTCATCCAGCTCCACCGTTACCAATGATCCCTCGAACGCTCATGCTCGGTCCCATGCTCGGTCCATGCTGAAGCCACAATCGGGGGGCATCAGGTTATAGCCAGCGGAATCCTTTTCAGAGACATGCCCCCCGCGGCGCACACGGTTGCGCCGCTCCCCGGGAGCTGTATACTGTAAGGCAGAGGTGATACATATGAATATATTAATAACCGGCGCCGCACGTGGTCTCGGATTCGAGCTCTGCAAACTCTTTCTCACTGATGGACACAGAGTCATTGCGCTTTCCCGTTCAGTCAGTCCCGGAATGCAGCAGCTGCTGGACAGCACTTCAGATAAGAGTCTGCAGTTCCATATCTGTGATGTCTCTCAGGAAACTGAAGTCGCAGCAACCCGAAAATCAATTGAATCGACTATCGACTCACTGGATATTATTATCAACAATGCAGCCGTCCATCTTGAACAGGATCAACCGGATATCCAGGACCTTGATTTCTCCAGATACCAGACAAGTTTTGCAATAAACTCGATTGCACCCCTTTCTGTAGTGAAGCATTTTCTTTCCTTGCTGCAGAACGGAGCGTTCAAATCAATCGTAAATATTTCTTCAGAAGCAGGCAGTATCGGAAACTGCTGGCGGGAAAAGGAATACTCCTACTGCATGTCCAAAGCCGCCCTGAACATGGCTATGCGCATCCTTCAGAACAGGGTGAAGAAAGACGGTATCCGTGTTCAGCTGATTCACCCTGGCTGGGTACGAACAGATATGGGCGGACAGCAAGCAGACCTGTCTCCCGGGGAATCAGCAGCCAGCGTACATGCGCAGATCATGAAAGAACAAACAGACGATGAAGCAATGTATATCGACTGGAACGGGAACCCAATGCCATGGTAAATATACTCTGTATTGGTGGATCGGATGCACCCTGGCATCAGTTCGATGAATACCAGATCGAGCTTAAGGAAATACTGAAAGATATACCAGGAAACGTCCACTACACTGAGGACCTTGATGCCTTCAGAGCCGATAATATACGCGACTTCAAGCTGATAATCTGCTGTGTATCCGAACGACAGCTTAAGCCTGAACAGGAATCCGGCCTTTTAACCGCCATCTCGGGTATAAACCCCCAGGTCACCGGAGAGCCAAAAAGTTTTTTCGGCTTCCACTGCGCAGCAACTGCCTTCTCGGAATCATCCGCCTACCAGAGAATGCTCGGAGCACGATTCCTTGCTCACCCCCCCATGAGGGACACGATTGAGGTTGAAATACTCCGCCCGGATCATCCTGTTTGCTCTGGTATAGACAGCTTCAGCCTCATTGATGAGTTATATCTGTTTGAAACCTATGGAACATTCACCACCTTGTTTCAATCCAGGTACGGCGAATTCAATTGCCCTCTCGGCTGGGTAAAACAGTATGGAATGGGAAAGGTCTGCTATTCTGCATTCGGCCATGGACGTGAACAGCTGCAGGAACCTGTAGTCAGGGAAATAATGATGAATATGGGATTATGGTCTCTGAGTAATTAAAAAAAGACACCATAAACTTAAGTTAGGCAGAAACAACAGCAGATGGTTATCAACTCATCCTCTGTAAAATCAAAATCTCAAGTTGTTTTATATTAACAACTTGAGATCTATTAACTTCGCGAATGCCTACACATAATTCGATGTTTCATCAGTTCAGTATATATTTTGGAGGCAATTTCTGGCTCAATTGTCCCGGTGTGTATAATTGTCGCTTCCAGATCCGCTCATCTTCTTCCGGCACAGCTGTCAAATGACTCAGAAAAGCCCTCTGAGTAAACATTTTTTTCAATCGGCTCCTCACTATTTTTTCAGGTAAACCAACTCGCTGCCAGCGTCTCTCTTTGCTCTTTCCCCGACTTCTATATGGCTTCATGAAATTATGATACATGCGATACACCTGTGCAGATTCCATGGCATTCACCACATTTCTACGGAAAGTCACCGTCTCTCGCACATAAGCTGCAATATCTTTTCTCAATTCCCTATCAAAATTGTCCATGGCAAACATCGGCCCACCAGGTCCCCTGTGATGATCAGAACTAATGGTTTTCCAATTCACCTTAGAGCTTGCAATTTGAGTATGAAGGCGTTCACAAATTCCAATTGCGATAGGATATTCCAGCTTGTTATCGGTGATGAAAGTTACCGCGCCAGGCATATTCAGTGTTGGCATCTCAGGAAGTTTCCATTGCTCTATACAGTCACTCATGGTACCCATCACCCGACTAAAAGAATTTACAATACCTCGAGGTTCAGGTCTAAAAACCGCTTCGAGCCTCGCCTGTTGCTTCTTTTGTCTTTCTGACATTTTACCGGTTCTTCGAATCGTAACATGATCCATAGCATATAAATATTCACTTTCTTTACCTATCACCACATGCAAATTACTTGGATAGTACTGACTAACCTCAAAGGAAACAAAACCATCAGCAATGAGATCCTCAGGCTTCCTTAGATACGGTTTGAGCTCTGCATGCAAGGCAATACAGTTACGAGCAAGTCGGCTAATACGGTTTCTACGAATTGATGGGGAAATCCCTCGATTTCGCTGGGTAGCAGCCAGACTGCAACGACTACGCACATCCTTTAATAAATCACTGTAAGACACAATTCTGTGAACCCGATAATCAATAGAAAAAGTCCGCTCAGTAAAAAACCTGCCGCAATGCTTGCATTGAAACCTCTGAAAATCTCCAGCACAGGCAGAACTGCGCTTACCTTTGAGCCAGAACCATTTTCCAACACGACTCTTTTCATAACGGCTACGCTTGTGATGGTTATGATGTGTACAATTTTCATTTGGACAAAAAGGTGGGGTATGCATAAGAAACTCCTTTATTGCATAAGTGCCTACCTGTAAATACAACAAGGTTTTTAATTCAGAGGAAATTGCAAAATTACGTGCAATTTCCTCCTCGCATCAGTAGCGACTTCTCAAGTTGTTTTATATAAACAACTTGAGAAGTTATAATCTTGCGAATGCTCATGCAAAATGTAAATTTGCAAAAAGCTCTTCAGAGTATAAAAAGAGAAGGAATTGTTGAGTTTCATGGTGTCATTATCTGACCACTAGCAAAAAAACGCCCCAACTGCCGTGCAAACAGCTGGGGCGGCACCGATAAGGCGCAATAGGAGTAACACTTGAGCTTTTTACATTTCCTTAATTCACTGCAGCAAATGCAGTGCAAAACCACCGAGTCCCGGCTCAAGATAGATTGCTATCATATTGCCGTCTTTATATTTTGCTGTTTCTTCAACAGCTTTGAATCCGTACTTTTCGAGAAAGGCTGTAGCCCTGTCAATATTCCACGTCCGTATAGCTATATGTCCATGAGTCCCGAGGTAAGGAGATTTCATAATCTCAATAGCATCAGAAGCAAATATGGAGGAGGCTCCATTTCGAATTTCCAGTCCCAGCAGTGAGAAAAAATCTGCGCTTGCAGCGGCTTCGTTATCATCCTGGCTGTTAATTCCGACATGAGCAAAGGAGAACCCGTGCATAGTCTGAACTGCTTTCTGACAAAGTTGGGTAATAAGATCCCATTTACCTGTCTTGATAGCCTCTTCAGGTACCATCCAGCTTCCACCGACTGCCAGAACATTTTTCATAGAAATATATTCATGCAGATTACCAGCACTGATCCCGCCTGTGGGCACAAAAGTGACCTGAGGGAAGGGTCCGGAAAGAGCTTTCAGCATTTTCGAGCCGCCTGAAGCCTCAGCAGGAAAGAATTTCAGGGTGTCGATTCCACGCTCTAGCGCCGCTTCTATCACACTTGGATTGTTGACTCCCGGCATTACTGGTATACCCTGCTCCAGACAAAAGTCAACAACAGCAGGATTGAAACCAGGGCTGATAATAAACTGAGCACCAGCTGCGACTGCTTTTTTTGCAAGCTCAAGATTAATAACCGTACCCGCTCCGGTTAAAACATCCGGTACAGCATCACGAATTTTTTTTATGCTGTCAGCAGCTGCTTCAGTACGAAAAGTGATTTCGGCTATAGGAATACCGCCAGCCTGCAGTGCTTTCGCAAGTCCCGGAGCGGAATTTGCATCGTCAATTTTCACAACCGGTACAAGACCGATTTTATAGACATCGTTCAGTAATGTGCTGGACATGTAATAGACTCCTTACAATCTGATTTTTTCTATTATATCAGAACACAAGGAGATTGCAACATATTTTGGAACATTATTTCAAAATATGAACGACTCTCAAAGATATATTACTCTGAGTGATAAGAAAAAGGTACCATCAATTACTGGCATATTATTTCTCTGTCACATATTAAGGCTGAATTTACAACCATAATTTACAACAGAGATAAGTCTTTCTGTAAATCATGACAGAGAAATAATTTAATCGAGGTTCAAGGTACCTTTTTCTTATCACTCAAGAATGACCCCCAAGAATAGCGGAAATTTCATTGGCAGCTTCATGAATAAGTCGTGAATACTCGGCTTCCTTCTCTGCGTCAAACCTGAATTTGGGCCAGGACACGCTTATTGCCGCAACCGCATTGCCGGTATAATCCCTGATCGGACTGGCAATACAACGAATCCCCTCTTCATGTTCCTCACGGTCGTGTGAAAGACCACTATCCTTTATAGCCTTTAATTCCGTCATGAAGCTCTCGGGCTTTGTAATCGTATGAGGAGTAAAGGGAATCAACTCGGTTGTATCAAGATATTCTTTTATCTGATCCTGTTCGGCATCAGAGAGCAGTGCCTTCCCGATGGCAGTGCAGTACAAAGGTATTCTCCTTCCAACGCGTGAATACATTCTGAGTGTATATTTGGATTCAATCTTGAGAATATAGGTAGCCTCATGCTCATCCCTGATACCCATATGTACCGTTTCGTGGAGCTGTTCAGACAGACGCTCGGCAATCGGATGCGCAATTACCGGTAAATCAAGATGATCCAGCGCCCGTGAACCAACACTGAACAGCTTCATAGTAATATAATACTGATCATTCTCATCACGCCTGACATAACCAAGATCTCTCAAAGTATTCAGGAATCGGTAGACAGTGGGCTTGGCAAGACCAGTCTTTTGAGAGAGATGTTCAAGGTTATAACGGTTTCTGGTTGAAAGAATCTCGATAATCGAGAATACACGCACCACCGCGCTTATCGGTGAGCCCGGGGTGCCGTATCCTTCTGAACTGTTTTTCTGCGTTTTTATGGCCATAGACCATATTTAGCGATGTTCAGGAAAAAAAAGCAAGTGCATTTTGAAAACATATTCCATTTACAGTATCACTCAGCAATTTCCTGTCATTTGGAATCTCGCCTTCCTCGGCCCAGGTTCCCAGTAGATTACAGAGGATCCTCCGGAAATACTCGTGACGAGTATAGGACAAAAAGCTTCTGCTGTCGGTCAGCATACCGATAAAACGCGGCAGCAAGCCAAGATTTCCAAGGATTTTCATCTGATCTTCCATGCCGTCACGATGATCATTAAACCACCAGGCAGAACCAAACTGGATTTTCCCGGGTATACCATCACCCTGAAAACAGCCCATGAGTGTACCTATTGTGTAATAGTCACCAGGGTTAAGACTATACAGAATGGTTTTCGGGAGACGGCCATCGGAATCAAGCAGATCAAGGAATCCAGCAAGGCCGGCCGCCAGGGAATAATCATGAACTGAATCAAACCCGGTATCCGGACCGTGGGAGCGCATGAATCTGCTGTTGTTATTTCTTCTGGCAGCTATGTGCAGCTGCATCGCCCAGCCCTGTTTCCTGTACTCCCCGGCAAGTTCAGCAAGTACTGCAGTTTTATAGGCATCAGCCTCCAGAGAACTGAGCATTCCGCCTTCCATCCTCTTGTTGAATATCGCAGACAGCTCAGCTTGAGGAACCTCTTTGCAGGGAACATATTCCAGTGCATGGTCGGAAGCCCGGCAGCCCAGCTCTGCGAAAAACTGTACCCGCATTCGTAAGGCTGTAATTACATCTTCAAATCTTTCAATCTTCACACCGGAAGAATCGGACAGACGAGCCAGTGCTGCCGGAAATCCTTCCGAATCAATATTGATGTAAGGATCCGGTCTGTATGATGGAATCACGTTTGTGCTGAATCCGCTTTCGCGTATCTGCTGATGCCAGGCCAGATCATCAGAAGGATCATCGGTCGTTCCAATGGTGTGTACATTACTGGAACCTATAAGGTCCTGGACCCTCATTTTACCACTCTGCAGCATACCATTGCATTCGGTCCAAATCTCGGGCGCACTTTCAACATTCAGGGGTACGTGGATATCGAAATAGCGCTGCAGCTCAAGATGTGTCCAGTGATACAAGGGATTACCAAGGAGCTTCGGCATGGTCTCAGCCCAGGCCATGAATTTATCGTATGGATCTGCAGAGCCGGTAATCCGGCTCTCATCTATTCCATTCGACCGCATGGCCCGCCATTTGTAGTGATCACCCCCAAGCCATATCTCGGTAATTGTTTCATACTGCTTGTTCTGCGCAATTTCCATCGGATTCAGATGGCAGTGATAATCAAAAATCGGCTGGCCTGCGGCTTCTTCATGATAAAGCCTTCGGGCTGTCTCTGTCCGCAGCAGGAAATCCTTGTTCATGAAGTTGCCGTATGCTTTTTTCAGATCCATTACAATGTCACCCCATCTTTAAAGATTGCGATCTCACGATACTCATTCAGTTCGTTATTTGTTTCCTCTCCTGATGCAACCGAAAGGACATAGTCAAAAAAATCAGGCACCAGATCCTGGCCTTCGAGCAGAGGACCAGCATCAAAATCAATCCAGGATTTCTTTCTGAATGCCAACTCTGAATTGCTGGACACCTTAACTGTTGGAACCGGACCACCTAAGGGTGTTCCCCGACCGGTGGTAAAGAGCACCATATGAGCCCCGGCAGCCGCCATGGCAGTCACACTGACAATATCATTACCCGGTCCTTCAAGCAGATTCAGACCCGGATTCTGAATACGGTCACCGTATTTCATGACACCGGTAACCGGACTTCTGCCACCTTTCTGTACACAGCCCAGACTTTTTTCTTCCAGGGTGGTAATACCGCCATCCTTGTTTCCGGGACTTGGATTCTCATACACAACCTGATTATAACGCAGATAGTATTCCTTGAATCCATTGATCAGCCCGACAACATCGTTAAAGGTTCCTTCATCCCTGGCCCTGTCCATAAGAATGGTTTCGGCACCGAACATCTCCGGTACTTCAGTAAGTATAGTAGTTCCTCCAACTGTTATCAAACGATCGGAAAACTGACCGAGCAGCGGATTCGCACTGAGTCCGGAATATCCATCCGAACCACCGCACTTCAAGCCAACCACAAGTTCACTGGCGGGTATCGCTTCACGCCTGAAACTGTCAGCATAATCAAGGAGTTCAGTAAGAAGACTGGTACCGCTTTCAAGCTCATCCGGGGTATCCTGGGCAGCCAGGAACTTCACCCTCTGATCATCATACTCACCTATTACTTCCTTGAACTTGCGGATGTAGTTGTTCTCACAGCCAAGGCCAAGCACAAGCACTCCGGCCGCATTCGGATGATGCACAAGGTCTGCCAGAATTTTCTGGGTCATGACCTGATCATCACCGAGCTGCGAACATCCATAGGGATGGGCGAAGGTATAAATTCCATCAATACTTGTGTTGCTGCGCTTCGCCAGCAGTTTCTCAACCCGTTTTGCCATTACCTCTGCCGGCCGGTTTACACAACCTACAGTTGGAATAATCCAGATTTCGTTACGGATACCAACCTTTCCCCCAGGCCTGCGGAAACCCATGAATGTGGCTGTAGCGGCTTTATCACCTGCATCGGTTCGAGCAGCACTTGAATCTGGCAGCGGGTTATAGCTGTACTCAAGTGTCCCCTCAAGCCGGGTCTTCACGTTGTGGGTATGAACATGCGTACCAATGCTGATCAGGTTGGTTGCCTTTCCCATGGGATACCCGTATTTAATAATTGACTCCCCGACCTTAATCGGCTGCAGAGCAAATTTATGGCCCCTGGGTATATCCTGGACAATGTCGACCTTCTGCCCGTCAAGCTGTACAGTTGTTCCGGAAAATATCGAGTCTATTGCTATTCCGACATTATCACGCGGATCTATTTTTTTTACTCGAACGGCCTCACCATTCTGAACAAAGTCCTGCATGACGGTTTTCATGTCAGTCGACAGAATTCTATGCAGATAAGCCGAAACCTGTTCAGTCAAACCGGCAATCTCATTCAGGGACTGACCCCATAGATTTTCTGCCCCAAGAACCTTTTCGCATAATTGTCGGCTGCTGTCAGCGTCCTGCGTCCAATCCGAGAACCATGCATGAAAGCTCTCAAGGATATCCTGGTTATCATTTATTTTGTATTTACTGCCGGCTCTGATTCCGAAAGCCCCATCTGCTCCAAGCTCTTCAACCCTGTAGAATGCTATGAGACCAGCCAGAGCCAGCACCATACTTTTTGGCAAGGTTCTGCGACGGCGTATGGAATCAATCATTGAAGGAAGTACCCTGGCCCTGAATTTTGATACCGAATTCAGACTGATACTGAGCAGGGGATGCACAATATAGGGGTTGGCAAATCGCTCGAGGACACTATCGGCAAAAGAATGCAGACCTTCAGGATCCGAATCCATGGTGGGAATAATCTCACTGAAGATACTTGTATGCAGAAACTGATTCAGGACTGGATCACTGACAACATCGCGAACGGTATCGGCACCATAAAGATGTCCGGAAAGTGCAATCATGGTATGCGCACCGTTAAGAATGCGCACCTTACGCGTACGGTACTGCTCGAGATTATCAGTCCATATTACATTCAGTCCGGCATCCGTAAATCTGAGCTCCTGACTCCATTTGCTGCTTCCTTCAATTGCCCAGAGATGGAACAGTTCACCGCTTACCAGGAGATTATCCTCATACCCGAGCTTTTCCCATATCTGCGTGTCCTCGTCCCTTGGATAACCGGTCACAATACGGTCTACCAGTGTTACAAGAAACTCGCACGATTCATTCAGCCAGACCTTGAATTCCCGCTCCAGCTGCCATTCATCTGCATAACGCAGAACGATCTCGCGTAATTTATCTCCGTTACGATCAATAAGCTCACAGGGAATAATTGCTACACCTTTATCATGAGCTCCCTGGAATTTCTGATATCTCTTGTACAGCAGTGCCGTCAATTTTCCGGGAAATGATTTCTGCGGACCGTCTCCAGGCTTGTCTTCAGGATCATAGGCTATACCGGCCTCGGTTGTGTTGCTTACTATATAACGGATATCCTCTGCACAGCCGGCTTCCATATATTCTTCATACTCACTGTAAGGATTGATGCAGCGGCTGATAGAGCTTATCAAACGTGATTCTTCTCTGGCTTCGCCGTTCTGCAATCCACGCAGATATGTGGTATACAAACCCTTACGTTCATTAATCATCTGCCCGAGGCCTTGTGCAATCGGTTGAACCAGCACAATACTGCCGTTGAACAGTTCTTTTTCATTTAAAATATCGACCATCCAGTCAACGAATCCTCTCAGGAAATTACCTTCACCGAACTGAAGTATTCTTTCCGGGCGCTGCTGTTTATCTGAAACAATATCTGTAATTTTTTTCATTCAGGACCTCCGGTTTACTCTATACTAAAACTGCTTTTGGCCTGCGTCTATGAACCAGACCGGCAATTATTTGTACAATAACGTTGTCAGATTTACAGACATCTAATCATTTCTGTTTATCAAGGTCGGGATAGATAAAAATTACTACTCAAGTACCATATTCTGAAGTACAATAAAAACCATGAATATCGGATTTCTCACAGCAAATATTCACAGTGGATCCGGGCCGATTCTCTGGCAATCCATGTCAGAGCACATCGAAAAAGAAGACCAGCGTCTCTTTATTTTTGTCGGCGGCCGACTTCAACACCCCGATCCTGTCGAAATGCACATGAATCACATCCTGTCTCTCGCTGCCAGTGATGCAATCGACGGCAATGTGGCGTGGGCAAGTGCGCTCAGCGGGACCGTCAGCCGGGAAGGGGTGCAGGCCTATCTGGGACAGTTCACTGACAAGCCCCTGGTAAGTATCGAGATGCCGATGCCGAATGCCCCGTCAGTAAGTATCGATGTGTATTCAGGGATGAAGCGCCTCCTTGATCACATGGTCCGCTTCCATGGCGCTCAGAGAATCGCTTTTCTGAGAGGGCCATCAAAGCACCGGTCCTCTGAAGACCGCTTTCATGCATTTCGCGATTATGTTCTTGAGCAGGATCTCGGCTGGGATGAGCGTCTTGTAAGCTCACCAGTCGAATGGAATATGGGTGCTGAAGCTGTCCGGGAAATCACTGAAAAGAATGGCATGATTCCACATCGAGATTTTGACGTACTCATCGGAACCAGTGACCTTCTCGTATACAATGCAGTTCTCGAGCTGGCCGAGATGGGTTGGAAGTGCCCGGATGACTACAGAGCAGCCGGATTCAATGACAGTCCGGAAAGTGAACTGCTGACACCAGCAGTAACCACCGTACGCATGCCCTTCCGGGAAGTCAGCAAGGAAGCTGTACAACTTCTGGGGAAAAAAGACGGAGAAGACACAAGTTTCTCCACACAACTTATAATACGACGGTCCTGCGGCTGCTTTGCGCACTCCTACGATGATATTCTGCACCCCCAGCATGGACCCGACCCCGGACTTGACTGGTCCAGAACAGAGCTGGAGCAGGAGATGCTGAAAGAAATCCAGAGAACCCTCCAAATCGGGGATTTCAGCAGACAGAAGTGGGTTGATCAGATCCTGTCTGCCCTCATGTCCCTGGTAGACCGCATTGATTCCGGATCCACTTTCCTTCAGCGCTTTGATCAAATTCTCAATCTCTCCATGAAAGAACATATTGAAGCCCAGGAATGGCAGGAAGCGATAGCCGCCGTCCACTGCTCTTGTCGGAGAATTCTACCCGTTGATCTGTCACGTTGGCTTGTTCCGGTGTTTGAAAGAGCCCAGATTTTTATAACAGATGCGGCAGAAAAGGCTGCAAAATCAGCAGCCTGGCAGGAGAATATGATCACTGAACAGCTCCAGCTGCTTGATCACCGCCTGCTCACAGCCTCCGACTTTACTGATCTGAGCAGAATTCTTTTCTCGGTACTTCCCGGACTTGGTGTAGATCGCATCTACACGGTTTTATATGAAGATAAACACTGGCGGGTAGCTTCAGGATATGACGAAAAAGGTCTCATACACGATTCTGATAACCGCCTGGATCCAGTATATGTAATTCCTGCCGAGTCACTGCTTTCTGAGGAGCTTCTTCAGAATTTCCCATTAGGAAGAAGCTACTTCATACTCCCCTTATGCGATGAATCCAGGCAATACGGCCATGCAGTTGTTGCCCTTGGAATTCGGGATGGAAGAGTATATGAGCAGATCAGACTGGGACTGACAGGTGCACTGAGAAATCTGCAGGCACTCAGCACTGTCAGGATAGCGATGGAGGCAGCGCGGAAGGCAGAAGAGGTTAAAACCCGATTTCTACAGAACGCCAGCTCCGGCCTCATGGAACCCCTCCAAAGAATCAGATCCGGAATCTCCCAATGGAAGAGCTACAATGAAAACAATAGCCCTGTCAGTGCGGAATTCGACCGCATTATAGCACTGCTCAACGACATGCAGGATCTTGCCCACAGCCAGTCCGATACCCTGCATCTTGATTTCAGCGCTGTACATCCCGCCGCCTTTATTGACTCGGTTCTCCACAATAGCGGATGGACGGAAACCTCCTTGAGCCCCCAACGATTGCCCTTGATCGACGTGGATCGTGCCCGGCTCAATCAGATCGTAAGCGGAATAATTCAGATGTACCCACAGGATTCATCAAGCTGCAATATACGCACTCTCGGGAAATACTCCAGACAGGGAGTGCATCTTCTTTTCAGCATACGCTGCTTGCATTTCCCCGACTTTGATCACATAGATAACGATCCAATCTGGGGACTCTACAGAAAGATCATGATTCTTCATAGCGGCGAACTGAAAATGAACCTTGAACCTGAAGAACATCACTACGAACTTGTTTTGCCATACTCCAGCATCAGCGGGTCCCGGGTATCTATACGTGACTGGGCAAGCCTCACGCAGTTGAGCGATGGCGACTTCAGAGACACAGATATTCCAGTTACAAGAGAGGAAGGAGAAACCGCTCTGGCAGGTCTCGCTCAATCAGGCGGACTGCTCTGTGATATAGACCTGCTTTCACCATCTGAATGGAAAACAATTCAGCGTCTCAGGAGAATTCCAGCCGCTCACCACATACCACTTTTGCTGTTCACAGACCCTGCAGCGGTTCCTGACCAACAGGAGCAGATGCAGACCGGCAACCTTCTGTTCCACTATGCAGCAGAATCAGTCCCTGGTCCGGTGGTGTGGTTTCCGGACCGGGAGGCTTCCTATAATCACCTCGATGATCTCGTAGAATCGGCTGACCTGCTCCGCCTCGTTCGGCCGGAAGATCTTGCGCTTGTTGATTCAGACCAGATTCCATCCCTGTTCGTGGTCGAAAATCGTGATATGAGTATAGTAACCGCAATCCGGGACAATACCAGATGGACTCAGATTCCTATTCTGCTGGTAGATTCGGAATTCCAGCATATCGACCCGGCAGCCAGGGATCTTGATTTCTTTCAGCTAATGCTTCTACACCGGGGAGTATTTCGGAATGATGAACTCTCTGAACGAATTGAATCCTTCCGTCAGGGTCGAAAAAAAATATCTCCACAGACAAGCTCCCTGGTCAAGAAGGCTGTGCTATACTTTGACAGACATTTTCAGGAAAATGTATCCCGCTGGAAACTGGCTTCTTCTGTACATGTAAGTGAGGACTATCTGACAAGAATCTTCCACAAGGATATGGGCATTTCTCCCTGGGAATACCTCTCCCGGCTGAGAATAGCCAGGAGCTGTGAGCTGTTGAGGCACAGCACACAATCGATTCAGGAAATTGCCCAGTTAGTCGGTTTTTCTGACCAAGCCTACTTCTGCCGGGTGTTCCGGAAGGTTACCGGGAACACACCATCGAAATACCGGAGTTTGAAGAAGATATGAGATTATCAGTTTTGAAACCCTTCCGATCATTTTTTGCGCGCTTTCTCTTTACATATGTAGTGCTGCTTTCAATTCCGCTTCTTCTGGCTGTTTTTATCAGCAATGAACTGCTTGGCGAAGTCCAGGATACAGTTGAAGAATCTCAGCTTGCATTACTCAGACAAACCAGAAGCGTAGTAGAACAATCAATTGACGACCTGGAATGGCGCGTTTTCCAGATGGCAGGGCACCCCAGGATCGGCCGCCTCAGCACTGAATATCGCTCTACCGGTACCATTAACCTCTCACTGGTCAGAGAAATAATTTCCTACCTCCACACCTACACCCTGTACAGCAGCAACCTCCGGAGTACCTTCTACATCTACCTGAAACATCCTGAAATTATTCTCACGCCGTATGCCATGTACCGCCATGACGACTTTACAGATCGCAGAACCTATCTGCAGATCGAGGGTACCAGCCTCGAAGACTGGCATAATCAGATTTTTTCCTCGTATTTCCGCCGGAAATTTCTGCCTTCACGCAGGGTTACCATCGAGGACTTCACCAATCAGAGCATGATTCCCTATATCCAGAGTATGCCGGTCGGAACCAGCATGCCAATGAGCTTGATTAACGGTGCGCTAATCTTTTTCATAGGTGAAGAAGAATTCAACTCACTGCTTCGAAACATCGTTCTTCCTGAAGGCGGGTGGGCATATATCTCCGACGAGTCCGATGAAATCATTACAGGCATTTCCAATAAACCTTCTTCCAGTATCAAACCTGTGGAGATTGAATCCGCTGCCAGCGATGGTTTGATCAGAACTACTGTCGATGGCGAGGATATGTTCGTCGCCTATACCCGCTCGGAAAGCGGCTGGACATATGTAGCCGTCCTGCCGGTTGAGCCTATTCTGGCCCCGGTTATGCGCCTGCAGCAGATCACCTTCATGACACTCAGCCTGTCAATACTATTCACGATGCTGGTAGCATCACTTATTTCATATAAAAGAGCTCAGCCGCTACAGAACCTGATTGAATCCCTGAGAGACGTAAGCGGTCTGGATATAAGTGAGGGATCATCTATCCATGCCCTCAACAGCGGTGTACGAAACCTGATAAGTGAAAGCCGGCACCTGCAGGATCAACTGCATCGCCAGGAGGCATTTCACGAAAACCTCCTGGTGAGCAGGCTGCTTCAGGGGAGTTTTCGAAACAACAATGAAATGCAGTCCTTTCTGTCATATCTCGAGATAGAACTCCATGCCAACTGCTTTGCAGCCGTGATTCTGAACATGAGCGGCTTCGCAACCCTTGAAACCGTTGAGATGATCAACCAGATGAATCAGTCAAAGGTTGTACTCAAGGATCTTCTGCAAAGAGAAGTTGGCGACCGGGTACTGGTATATGATTCCAACGAAGAATCCTTGTCTCTTATTGCCATGAGCAGATACAGCGGTAGCTGCGACTTCGCGGCACGACTGTTCACACAATTACAGATCGTGATGCAGAAATTCGAGGATGTATACCACGGCAGACTGGAAATCGGAATCGGTACTCCCAGGACGGACATTCTCAGCATTTCTGATTCTTATGAAGAAGCCCGCCTTGCACTATCCGCCAGCGGTCAAACTCCTGAAACACCTATCGTTGCATATTCGGAAGACCTTAGAAATGAGCAATCCTACTACTTCCCGATTGAACTGGAAATAAAAATCAGTAATGCAGCCCGTGCTGGAGATGTCGAAGCACTGGAAGCAGTTTTTGACAACTTTATTTCCGAGAATTTCAGACAGAGAAAGGTATCTGCCGTGCAGATAAAATATCTCTACCACGAACTCTTCGGCACCCTGCAGAAACTCATAGCTACAATTAAAACTGATTTACCTGAAGGCCTGAGTGTGGACGAGCTCAGAGAACCGGAAGACATTAATTCCCGGGATTCAGTTCAACTGCTGGTCGAAAAATTCTACATTATTGCCAGTCACATGAACAGCGCAAAGCGCAGTCATAATCAGAAACTCATCAGTGAGATCGTGCGCTATATACGTGCAAATTTTGCAGCACATGATCTGGGACTATATGTCGTGGCATCAAAATTCTCGATTACCGAGTCCTACCTTTCCTTCTTCTTCAAGGAACAACTAGGTGAGAATTTTTCCACCTTTGTGGAAAAGGTAAGAATAGAAAAAGCAGTCGACCTGCTCAAGCACACAGAGTCGGGTATTATGGAGATAGCCGAAGAAGTCGGATACAACAGTGACAAGACTTTCCGAAGAGTCTTCAAGAAGGTAAAGGGACTCAGTCCGAGTGATTACCGGCGGGAACTGGCAATGCGTACAATTCTCTGATCCTTACTCCACTGAGTTCAGCTCCATGAGAATCTCATCAAGATAGAATTTCCGCACTTCCTGGGTGTAAAAAATCATGGCTTCATCAAGACTCATATCGCCGGAAAGATATTGCGAGATAACCTGAGGCTTCAGCTGCTGCTCAATCTCAAGAAAGTACTGTTTAAAAAACTCCCCACCCCAGGGCTGTTTCTCATAATATGCATTTTCATTGATCGTGCTTATGGCAAGCTCTACCAGACTATCAGGAGAACTCGATCCCTCCCAGCTGTTTATTGAGGAACCTGGCGGAACATAGGCGCGTGTAAAATCAGCCTCATATGGATCCTGCGGATTGCTCTGGAAATGAATCACACCGTCCTGCTCAACCCAGTGATAGCCTTCAACCCCGTAGGTAAACAATCGCTGCATCTCTCCCTGATCAAACTGCCTGTCTATAAAATGGCGGAATACGATTTCGGGCCGTTCAGAGGCGCTGGTAATTGAGAGAACCGGCGGAATGCGCTTGATATAAAAGGTGCCATCGACTGCAGATATCGGCAGAACCTCGACATTATCATCTACTGCAGCACTTGTTCGGTTCTGAAGATTACGAGCCCAGTGATTTGCCCAGTATGTAAAAATACCGACCTGACCGTTTATAAACTTGGTCCGGGCAGTGAAGGTTGTATTGGTTGCGATATCCGGATCTATATAGCCTTTCTGATACCATTCCCTGAGTCGCTCCAGTCCCTGCCTCGTTTCCGGGCTCGTAAAACCGTCAACCCACAAATCCCTCTCATAATCGTAGTAGATCTGCACATGCCCTCGCCCCATAATCAGACGATTATACCAATCCTGGGAAGCCGCCATTACATCGGTGTATGCAAAGGTATCATCAGCCCCGGTCTGGTTAGGATCGTTGTAGGTAAAGGCATACATTACCTGCTCCAGTTCTTCCATTGTCTGTGGAACCGAAAGGCCGAGGTTATCCAGCCAGTCCTTGCGGATGTAGGTGACACAGCCGCCCCCATCACGTGCCGGAATACCGTAGATCCGGCCATCCGGATGCCGCACTGCTTCGAGATATTCCGGTAGGATGCTCTGAGTAAACTCGGCTTGTGCAAGCAGATTATCCAGAGGAAGCAGCATTTCAGAATCAACAAGTTGCGGAAGATGCTCGGGCAGAATTTCAATTATATCCGGCACATTTCCTGAGAGCAGCTGTATGAACATACGATCCGAGTAACTCTGATGAGGGGGTTGAATTATCCTGAGTGAAACACCAGTGCGCCTCTGGAATTCCTCAATAAAAATATCCTGACCTTCCCAGTTCTGGAGAATATTGTTTAACATCGCTGTAATCTGGACTTTTTGACCGGCAGCAGGATCTGTCGTCATGGCCTCCTCAGTTTCAGCTGCCGTACACGACATTAGAATACCAATCAGAATGACTGCAGAATACTTCATATTGACCCCACCTTTTAAACCTTCAGGTAAATCCACTTGCCTCTCAGATACCTGGCAGTAACAAATACCGCTCGTATACCCTGATCCGCCAGGGCAGCAATCCACGCGCCTTCCAATCCAAGATTCATCCGAATTACCAGTATATACGATAAACCCACACGGGCAACAATCATTCCAGCAAAAGCACTGTACATTGTCCACCTGGTATCCCCGGCCCCGCGAAGTGCACCGGAGAGAATTGAGAGAAAACTTTGTGGTATGGTAATAACTGCCGCAATCTTCAAAACACTCCCGGTGAGTCTGATAACCTCACGGTCATCCGTGAATATCCGGGCAACAAGTTCTCCCCAGCCAAAGAACAGAATCCCTGAACAGATACTGATTAGCAGTCCTATTTCCATGAGGCTGCGATTATACTTCCTGGCTAGTGAAGGATTTTCCTCTCCCAGCGAGCGGCCTGTAAAACTTGAGGATGCTGCCGAAAGCCCCTTCATTGCGTTGGATCCGAATTGGGTTGCACTGAGAATAATCTGATGTGCCGCAAACTGCAGGGTTCCAAGATCTGCGATTATCCGGGAATAAAACACAAACCCGGCCCTCATTGCCATACTCTCGGCAGCAGCTGAACTGCCGACTGCCATAATCCTTTTCATAATAGAGAAATCCGGGCGCGGCAGCCTGGCCAGTTTCAATCGGATCGGCAGAGGGCTGCGGTACAGGGCATACATGGCAAGAAAGGTATTCACAATCTTCGCAAGGGTGGTAGCAAGACCGGCCCCGGTAATTCCCATAGCCGGAATAAACAGCAAACCATGAATCAGCAGGAAACCGAACAAAGCATTCACGATGTTGGTAATAATATTGTACCACATAGGTGAAGTAGCATCACCTGCGCCTCTGAGAATGGAGGTGACTGCTGTTGGTATTGCCTGGAAGATCATCCCGGCTGCCATAAATCTCATATATATGACAGCAGATTCAAGGGTGTCACTCTGCGCACCCATACCAATTACGATCTGTTCGGCAAAGATAAATGATACAATACCGATAACAGCACCGGAGGCCACGGCAATATACAGTGACTGATACACCGCCATCTGTGCTTCAACAAAATTCCTGGCACCGACTGATCTTGCCACCAGAGCACTGACACCAATACTTATACTCTGAAACAAGGCCAGGCTGATCGCAACCGGCTGACTCGATAATCCCACCGCACTGAGTGCTCCCGGACCGAGGTGACCGACCAGAGACAAGTTCACCATAGCAATCAAAGACATCAGAAGGAATTCCGCCATAATAGGTAAGGAAAAGCGGATAGATGCCAGCCGTATTCCGCTATGAGGGATCGTTTCTTTATTTGAAGCTGTTTGCATTCTGATAGTTCTGTCCTTGTTCCGACATAGCATCGTACAGCCATTACAGTATCCCATAAAAGAATTATTCCGCGCCAAAATTGCACTTTTCCGAACACGCAATATTTTAGAATAAAAATCGTCTGAAAAAATCGAAAAAAATGAGCGTCATAGTGAAAAATAGACCCCGATTTTCGAAAAGATCGGGTGTTTGTCAAAATATTGTTCCTTTACGGATTTCAGAATCCGGCTGGATAATCAATTCATAAACTGAATAGAAGGGAGGTGTACTCCGCATGGCCGGAAACATCGAATTAGCCGGGGCTGCACCCGGACAAGTCCAATTAGAAGGTGGATTGGATCAGAAAGCAAGCCGATGGAATAGTCTGAAAAGAGAGATAATGAACCACAAGCTGTTCTACCTCTTTCTATTACCTGGTGCGCTGCAGCTGATCACATTTCATTTCGTTCCAATGTATGAGCTTCGAATGGCATTTTACCAGTATGGCCTTGGCGGAATAGGTGAGTTCGTCGGTCTTGAGCATTTCCGCGTCGCCTTCTCCGGAATTGGTTTTCCGCGGGCGTTCCGGAACACTCTGATACTAAGCTCGGTAAATATTGTCGTTCAGATGACACTGACGATTAGTGTTTCGCTGCTCCTCAACGAGATCCTGAACCCGCTGTTCAAGAAGTTCGTGCAGACAATTATATATCTGCCGCACTTTCTGTCCTGGGTCGTTGTTGCATCACTTTTCATTCTTATGCTGTCACGTGGCGGTATAGTAAATGCAGTAGTCCAGCATTTCGGAGGTGATCCGATCTACTTCATGGCATCTCAACAGTGGTGGAGACCGATTTATCTGTCTGCACTGGCATGGCGTGAAGTTGGATGGGGAACGGTTATTTTCCTGGCGGCTCTGGCAGGTATCGATCCACAGCTCTACGAGTCAGCCAAAATGGATGGTGCGAATCGTCTGCAGCAGATGCGGCACATTACCATCCCGCACCTGTTCCCGGTTATGTCCATTGTATTGATCATGAACCTGGCCAAGATTTTCAATCTTTTCGAGTCTGTCATGGTTATGTACAACCCGATGGTCTACGAGGTCGCTGATGTGTTGCAGACCTACGTATACCGAATCGGAATTCAGCAGCATCGCTTTGCCTATGCAACCGCGGTTGGTCTGTTCAGATCAGTAATTGCCTTCGTCCTGGTTGTTTCTGCCAACCGATTAACCAGACGAATGAGGGAGATACATTAATATGGCAGCACATGCAAAAACACTGGCCAAGCCGCGCCGCGGCTTTAAAACGCCCGATACCTTCACCATAATTAACACCCTTTTTATGCTGGTCCTGGTATCCATAGTTATGATTCCGATTCTGAAGGTTATCGCTGACTCCTTCGACGGAATGGCATCTGAAACGGTTTTCAGTCTGTTCCCACGGCGACTTACACTCGACGGATACCGGCATGTGGTAACCCGGCCGACAATTACGACTCCATTCATTGTCAGCCTGTACATGACGGTTGCCGGTCTGATGACCGCGATGTTCGTTTCATCTCTCTATGCCTATGCTCTGGCACAGCCGAAGCTTCCGGGCAAGAAATTTTTCCTGGGCATGGCACTGGTTACCATGGTTTTCCAACCTGGTATGGTTCCATTGTTTATTGTTGTCCGGAACCTTGGAATTATGAACACGCAGATACCGGTAATCCTGGTCAAAGCCATGGATGCCTACTATCTGTTCCTGCTCATGAACTTCTTCAAGTCGATTCCAACGAGCATCACCGAAGCAGCCACCATTGACGGTTGTTCACCGCTGAGAATCTTCCTGCAGATCATTCTGCCGCTCTCCAAGCCGGGGCTGGCTGCTATAGGACTCTTCTACATGGTCTTCTTCTGGAACCAGTGGTTCGAGTACGTGCTGTACATACAGCGCACCACACACCTGCATAACTTTCAGGTCTTTATGAGAAGTATTCTCATTGAATCTGAAACCCAGGGTTACGACGGCTTCGCGGTTGCATCGCAGACGCTGAAGAATTCAATTGTTGTTATTTCGATCATTCCGGTTCTTATTGTGTACCCCTTTGTGCAAAAGCACTTTGTGAAGGGCATCAATCTGGGAGCCGTGAAGGGCTGATATAGGATCATATCCCCCGTATGGGGGAATGGAATAAAAAATACCTTAGGAGGTACTGCGTATGTTACGTAGAATTGTTGGGGGAACCTTACTGTTAGGAATGCTGCTCGCACCAGCCATGGCTTTTGCCGGGGGACAGCAGGATAGCGCCAGGCCGCAGAAAATCACTGCTTACCTGAATCGTGTACTGATTTCCGAGGACGGACGGGATGCCGTTTTGCAGAAACACCAGGAACTCACCGGAGTTCAGCTCGAAGTTATCATGCCTCCGCATGGTCAGTACTCACAGGTACTTTCCACTGCAGTTATGGCTGGTGACATTCCAGACGTAATGGAACTTCAGACCGCTGATTATCCTGCTTTTGCAGCTGAAAATCTTCTTCTTCCTCTGGATGACCTGATTGCCGGCAACCCGCACACTGCAAAAATCAATCCTGCTATGTACGAAGGCTACCGCCTGAGTGACGGCAAGGTGTATGGTATTCCAACCTGGCGCGGGGGTGGATGCGTAACCTACATTCGCAAGGACTGGCTGGACAATGTAGGACTTGATGTACCTACAACCTACAATGAGTTTGTTGATGTACTGCGTGCATTTACATTTGACGACCCAAACCGAAGCGGCTCAAACGACACCGTTGGTCTGGCAATGCCTTACCAGTCCGGCTGGGAGTTTGACTACTACAACCGTTTCATTATGCAGGATGCATACCTCGACTTCGTAAACATCGACGGCGTATGGTATGACGGTTTTACCCGTCCTGAAATGCGTGCTGCTCTCGAACGCTGGATCGCTCTGTACAACGAAGGCGTCCTCGACCAGGAATTCTTCACAGACAACACCGGCCGTGCACGTACCAAAATCATGGAAGGTCAGGCAGGCGTTCTCGAGCACTGGGTAGGTACCTGGGGAAGCCGTCTGCATGCAGGCGCTGAAAACATTGATCCAAATGCTGACCTGATTGCAATTCCTGCAATTGCAGAAGCTCACTACATCGACCGAATCGGACAGGTGCTGTCAATCAGCCGCACCACTCCGAATCCACAGCTCGTATTCGACAACGTAATCGGAACCATGTGGGATCAGGGCGAAGGCCAGATTCTCTGGACATACGGTGTTGAGGGAATCCACTGGGAAAAAGCTCCAGCCGGATCTGATTATGAAATCAAGATGCTGCCGCAGCCTTCCAACCCGGACCGCGATATGCAGAAATCATTCATCGACCCACCACTGGCACTGAACATCGATCAGTTCCCGGTTAAGGTAGCACAGAATCCACGCGATGCTGCATCTCTGGCAATCCATGCCGCAGATTCAGTTCCGCTTAACATTCTTACCTTCGGTCGTGTAGGTCTGCAGAACATTGGTGAACTTCGTGATGCAAAGCGTGAAGCATTCGCACAGATTGTTTCCGGTAATGTAAGCATTGACGCAGGTATCGCCGCGTATCAGCGACAGGCTGAACGCCTTAATATCAGCACTATTCTTGCCGAGCTGAATTCATAATTCAGCCTGACAGGAGAAGTATAGTTGTTTGCTCCTTTAGATTGTTGGAGGTCCCGAAGTTTTCGGGGCCTCCTTTTTTAATTCCACGCTCCGGAAGAATCAGATTTCTTCAAAATCCTGCCTGGCAGCAAACATCTTTATTCCCTCATTAGTGAAGAGTTGTTTTACTTCCAGAACAGAGCGTCGGATCTTTTTATACTCATCCTCATCACAATACATGAGGATAATGCAGTTCTCCTCGGGCCAGATATGGTCACCCATACGCTCCCCACTGCTTCCCTTTCCGAATGCCGGGGAAATAATGCTGTACCTGTGACCGGTATCGTTGGCATGGAAGCGCTCAAAAAGATCTTCCTGAACTGCCTGATTGGCAATGATTTCTACTCTGTATTTATTCATCCAATGACTCTCCCGCTTGTTCTCCAGCCTGCTCTTCTGGTTCATTGATCTCGATATGCTGTTCAAACCGTCGCTCAAGCCGTGCCGCACGCCGAACCTCTGCCCGCGCACTGACCTTGTTGAACGCAGCATATACAATAGGTACAAAAAACAGTGTCAGCACTGCACTGGCACTCAAACCACCGACCACTGTAATACCTATGGGCTGAATCAGCTCGGAACCCTCTCCCTGCATGAAGGAAACCGGAACCAGACCCAGAATGGTTGTCAGGTTCGTCATGAGAATCGGCCGCAGACGATTTCCCCCGGCTTCCACACATGCATCGGTAATACTCATTCCGCGTCGCCTGAGGAGGTTCGTGTAGTCAACCAGAACGATTCCATTGTTAACAACAATCCCGATCAGCATAACAACACCTACTGCCGAGAACAGGCTCAGATTAACCCCCATCCCGTAATGTATGCTGATTACCCCGATCAGAGTCAGCGGTATGGTGAAGAATATAATGAAAGGATCCGCAAAGGATTCAAACTGCGCTGCCATAACACCGAAGACCAGCAGTATGGAAACGATTATAATCAGCAGAAATGTCCTTCCGTACCTCAGCAGTTCCGTATACTCACCCTGGAAATCAATAATCAGTCCATCGTCCAGAAGAATCTGCTCGTTAATAAGAGCCCGTATCCGCGGCTCTACATCGTTCACACTCTCCCCGGGTGCCAGGCCTGCCTGGACTCGAAGCTCACGCGCCTGGTTGGCACGGTTAATACTGACCGGGCCGGTTGTCCGTTCATAATCAGCAACACTGGATAATGGAATCCGCTGTCCTGCAGCGCCCTGAATGAATATCCGGTCGAGATCAGGAATCTGGGTACGATCAACCTCATCCAGAATCAACAGAATATCATACTCGTTCCCGTCCTGACGGAAGCGCGAAGCAGTGATCCCGTCCAGGTTCGCGCGCACCTCCTGGGCAATAGCCGAAATGCTCAAACCCAGTGCATAGGCCCGCTCGCGGTCAATTTTTATGTCCACCTGCGGCAGACCAGTGCTGATGTTTGCTTCCGGGTCAACAACCTCAGGAACCTGATCCTGCAAAATTGCCACAATCTGATTGGCAACCTCTGTAGCACGCGCAGTATCATCAGTCCGCACACGGATGTCGATAGGGCTGCCGCCCCCCAGGCCACCGCCGCCGCCCATTCCACCACCTCCGAAACTCAACTCAGCTCCGGGGAAAAGACTGAAATACGGCCGCATTTTTGTCCGGACATCCTCATCTGTCTCGATACGCTGCGAAAATTCCGGCAGGGTAATAGTAATGTTCCCGGAATTGCCGCTGCCAATGTTCATGATAATAGCCTCGTAGGCCTGGATCTCCTGCATAATAATATCGTTGAGATCGAAGATTATTTCCTCTGTAAGCTCCTGGCGTGTACCTACCGGAAGCCTGACATTAATCCGGACACTGTCCTGCGGCTGATCAGGAAAAAGCTCAAAGCCGATTGAAGGAATCAGGCTCAGACTGGCAGCAAAGACCCCGATTATCAGTAGAGAAACAATAATCTTGAAGCGAAGTACAAAACGCAAGGCTGATTTATAGGCATTGTCCAGCCCGGTGAACATCCTCTCCATTGCACTGTCAATAACGCGGAAAGGCCCCTTCAGCGGTTTCTGAGCCCGGGATATCAAGGGCAGATAACGGCTGGAAAGAACCGGCACCAGAAAAAGGGCAACCGCCAGTGAAGAAGCCAGAGATATTACAACCGTAAATGCCAGACCGGCAAACAACTCTCCGGCAATATCAAGCTGATCCCGGAACAGGGCCAGCGGCAGGAAAACCGAAATCGTGGTGAGTGTTGCTGCGATAATCGCATTAATCATCTCCTGGGTGCCGAGAATAGCAGATGGTTTCAGCTTGGTACCTTTTTCTCGATAGCGGAAGATATTTTCGAGAATAACAATCGAGTTATCCACAAGCAGCCCGACACCAAGCGCGAGACCGGCAAGAGTCATGAGATTCAGGGTCAGTCCGGTAAAATACATAACCGTTATAGTGATAATGATCGAAGCCGGTATCGAGATCGCCACAATCAATGTAGATTTGATACTGCGCAGAAAAATAAAGAGAATAATTACTGCCAGAACCGCACCCATGATCGCCTGATTCGACACCGTTGAAAGCGAGTCTCGTATAAGCTGAGTGGTATCCTGAATTACCTCAAGCTGCACCCCGGGCGGAAGCTGACGGTTTATGAAATCCAGACGGTCCAGCAGATTGTCAGCAGCCTGCACAGAATTCGCATCACTCTGTTTCTGGATGCTGAGTGTAATACCAGGCTCACCGTTTATATACACCCTGCCGGCCTGCCTCTGGTAGCCCTCATAGACCCGGCCCACATCTCCAAGCCGGATACTTGCACCGCCCCGCTGACCGATCACCGCCTGCTCGATTTCCTGAATACTCTGGAATTCTCCCGCAGTCCTGATCGTATAATTGATATCTCCCTCTGCCAGCTGTCCGGCACTCAAGGCCAGGTTCTGACTGCGAAGTGTATTGGCAATCTGGCTGAAGCTCAGACCGTAGGCATCCAGCTGACTCCTGCTGATATCCACCCGGATCACCCGGTCACGGCCGCCCTGGACACTTGCCTGCGCAATGCCCGGAACCTGCTCGATCCGCGGCTGGACGCTGCTGAGCGCAATCTCACGTAGGTCCTCGGGACTACGGTTACCACTGAGCCTGAGCTCCATGAGGGGAATCATGCTCGGATCAAACTTGAAAATCGAGGGAGTCGAGGCATCATCCGGCAACACACCGCGAACCATCTCCAGACGGTCGCGAACCTCGTTGGTCGCCTCGTCCATATTCGTCCCCCAGGTGAACTCCATGACAACCTGACTGTTACCCTGCCTGGTAGTCGAGCTGATCTGCTGAATGTTCGAAACATTGCTCAGGATCGATTCCATCGGCCTGGTCACCGCCCGCTCCACTTCCTCCGGGCCTGCACCGGGATAGGAAGTATTCACTACCAGCACCGCAGGATTGATCTCCGGCAGAAGGTCAACCGAAAGATCCGTGGCCGTATACAGCCCGAAGCCGATCAGCAAGGCAAAAATGACAAAAAAGGTTGTCGGCCGGTTTACTATCGTTTTTACCAGCATCCTACTGTCCTTCTACAATTCTGACTGCACTGCCGTCATCGACAATATTCTGGCCGCGCACTACAACCCTGTCTCCAGCGGCTGCACCTGAACGAAGCTCCGCCATTCCATCTATCTCGATACCGATTTCTACCGGCCGTCTGCGGGCGATATCATCCTCATCCAGGACGAAGACAAAAACCGTATTATCACGCCTCAGAACTGCATTCTGCGGAACCACCAGCGCATTTTCACGCTCTTCGGTGATTATCCGTACCTGGGCAAACATACCTGGCCTGATTCTGTTGTCATGACGATCAAAGCGGAGAATCGTTTCCAGACTACGGGTCATGGGGTCAACAACCGGACTCAGCTGCGTAATCCTGGCCGGAAAGCTGACATCCGGAATCCCGTCGAATCGGACACTGGCCCGTGTCCCTGTCCTCAGCTGACTGATTCTGCGCTCGGGAACCGAACTCACAATTTCCAGACGCTCTGTGGTGGCAATGCTCGCCACCGGGGTCTGCGGAGCAATCTGTGAACCGATCCGCGGATTGACCGCCACTACCGTCCCCGAAATCGGTGCCCGTATCGGGCTGGGAGCAAACCTTTGCCCCGGACGAGACGGATCAACCTCACCTATAACATCTCCCTGCTGCACACGGTCACCGCGGCGGATATCCAGGCGGATAAGCGTCCCGGCAGTATCTGCAAAGGCATCCACACTGCTTTCCGGGCGAATCTCGCCGTTTACCAGTATATAATTCTGCAAAATGGTCGGCTGCAGTTCCTGCACCCTGACCGCAATCCTGACAAGCTCTTCCTCTTGCCCGTCCCCTTCAACAGCAGCGTCCTCACTATTTCCCAGGCCACATGAAGCAGCCATCAGCAGCACAGCAACAGCAGTATAAAGCAGTTTTTTCATTATTCATTCTCCTTGAACATGTCGATCAATTGTTCCAGTTCAGTATTAAGTAGAAATTCCAGATCAAGCAGCAGATCTGCATAGCGATGTTCTTCCTGCAGCAGCTGCAGACGGGCATCGGCCACGTCTATCTCAGCATCCCGGACCACACTGTAGTCCCGCAATCCGGCAGCAAAAGCCTCTTCAGCCAGCACAAAAGCCCGTTCCGCAAGATCAATATTACTCTGCAGACTCGCAATAGTATCCCGGCTGGCCTGTGTGCCTGCAATCAACTGCTGCAGCTGCAGCCGGACAGCATTGCGCACCTGCTGTTTCTGTATATCCAGCCTGCTCAGTTGATCCCGCTGGTTCGCAAGATCCCTCCTGGTACTGGACCCCGGAAGAATCGGATCAATGGGCTGACGCAGCGTCAGTGAAAAACTCCCCCGGTCATTCCAGTTATCGCCCTCCAGGACATCCCCGGAAAAAGGATCCCCGCTGAGCGCAGGGCTAAGTGAAAAAGCCAGGGTAAGTGTAGGCAGCATCTGCGACCTCGTAAGATCCATCTGGGTCTGCAGACCCGCAGCCGCCTGCCGCAGCCCTTGCAGATCCGCACTTCGGTCAATCAGTTCCGCCAGGCGCTCATCGGCCTGAATTACCACCGAGTTGATCTCGCCAAGCGGATATACCAGCCTGCCGTCATTCATCCCGAGTGTAAAAGCCAGATTTCTGGCAGCCGTATCCATTGCCTGTCGCTGACGCAGCAGCCCCGGTCGCTGGTTTTCAATCGCCACCTGGGTACGCCTGAGTGTCAGCTCATCCACCAGACCAGCCCGGTAATTTCCCTCGATCTCCGTCAAACGCTCTTCAGCCGCTGCAATACGCCGCTCTGTAAGTTCAAGCTGCTGCCGGAGCAGAAGCGCCTGGTTAAATGCCTTGTTCACATCCAGCTCAAGCCGCCTTCTGACCTCATCAAGATCCGTAACAGCATTCTGCCAGGAATCGGTAACAGCCCGTATTCCAAAATACATCTGCGGCGCCAGAGTGAGTTGAGCACTCAGATTCGAACTCAGATTCCAGCGCGGTGGATCGTCGGTCCCCGGCGGCGCCAGGGCCGGAAGCTCCGGCGCCTTGTTCGGCCGTGCAAGCGTCCCCTGGGCAGATATCGATGGAATAAGCACATTAAATCTATGCGCGTAGTTTCTTTCAGCTATACCGGTATCCAGTTCCTGACTCCGGATCCCGAGATTGTTCGCCAGAGCAATCTCCATGGCTTCATCCCGGTCAAGAAAGAGCTCCTCTGCTCCTGCAAAACCAGACGGCAGCAGTGCAAACAGCAGCCACACTAATCCGGATAAAACTATTTTTTTCCCTGCTGACAATTCATGTAAGTTCATTGTTACTCTCATTTTCTGTTCCCTGTTGTTTCTATGTTATCTATTCTTTCTTTCTGAGCCCTGCCTGATACGCTGAACCAGTCAGTACCAAGCAGCGGCAACAGCAGCTTTTTCCTGCGGATAGATTCATCCCTGCTGTTCTCCATCTGACTGCCATTCAGGCTGTACATGTTCAGAAACATCAGAACATACTCAAGCTTCAAACCATCAGCCAGCAAGCCGATTTCGGCCGAACCTGAGAGCCATGGAAATGAATCCACTATTCTTCCCGTTAACTCAGGTCCTTGTCCCGGAACTGTGTAATTCCTGAGCCAGGTACCGACGGTCAGAAGCTCAGGATTTATTCGGTAATAATCATCGAGGGCCAGAACAAAGCCATACAAATGCCCAAGCAGCGAAGTTCTGTAGTCCCCGGCCAGCTCCTGATACACAGCAATAAAAAAACCACGCTCCTGTTCTATCGTCTGCTGAAGCATTTCACTGCGTCCCGAGAAATGAAAGTACAGACTGCTCGCGCTCATACCAATACGTTCCGCAATCTTCTGCAGCGTTGCATTAGCCAACCCTACTTCATGTACAACTTCTTCGATCGCCGTAAAAAACCTGTGGGGTGTACGCCGTGCCGACTGAACATCAAGACGAAAATGGCGTTCTATACGATCAGCATCAAAATCCATCGCTGAGGGATCGGAAAAAACGCCATATCGGCAGCGTGAATACACCCAATCCCTGGACATTGCCTGCACCTCGGCTCCGCACCCGACAAACTGCCCCGCTGAATACCACAGGAGTACAGCGAACACACAGAACGCAGCCTCCTCCCTGCCTATCGATTCAGCCAAAGCAGATTCCACTGACTTGCCGGCAGCCTCCAGATCAGCCAGCTGACCGGCCGAGAAAAAAGGCGACCTGAATATAACGCAGGCAATCTCCTGAGGTGAATCACGGAAAACCGCATCCGCAGTCTCGCAGAGCAGCGCAATCGAATCAGGAGCACCGCCACTCCTCAACTGAGCGGCGGCAGACTCTGCAAACTCAATCACCCGCAATATTGACCGCTGCTGGGCCTTTTCCACCAGCACCTGCTTTGAGGGAAAATAGCGGTACAAGGCAGGTTTACTGCATCCGAATTCCTCAGCCACTGAATCCATAGTCAATTCAGTAAAGCTGCTTCTGCTCCAGACCCTCAGGGCAGCAGAAATAATCCCCTCTATCTTCACGGCGCGCTTACGCCGAATACAATCTGACACTCTATTTCACTCCGATTATTTGTTATATAACACCAACAAGCAGGAAAATGTTACCGAATGTTTGGTAACATTTTTACAAAATACATAAATAATTCCCGATCAGCAAGTGCTTCAAGAATAAAAAGCTTTGACAATCAGTAATAAATGCCTGAGGATTGAGGAACAACATCATCAGAACACACACGGAGACGAGCATGAATAAAATACAGGCCGGCGCCTTCATCCCACTTCCCGCAGCACCAATCGTAATAATCGGCACCCTCGTCGATGGAAAACCAAACTACACCACCATAGCATTCGTCAGCGGACTCAATGTCGAGCCCCCCATAATCGGAATCAGTCTCAACAGCCGCCACCACAGCAGCAAAGGCATTCGGGATCATGGCTGCTTCAGCCTCAACTTCCCCGCCAGCACACACATTGAGGAAACCGACTGCTGCGGCCTCGTCAGCGGCCGCAATATGAATAAAGCCAGCCTCTTCACCAGCTTCTACGGCCAGCTTGAAAAAGCTCCCATGATCGAGGAATTCCCGATCAACTGTGAATGCATGTTCACCGGCCAGATGATTCCCTTCGCTGCCGACACTTTCTATGCCGCCGAAATCAGACAGGTCTACATAAGCCCGGAAATTGCCGGCCCCGGCGACATCATCGACATGGACAGCTTCACCCCCCTCTGCTTCTCAAGCCTCGGCAACACCTATCACGCCCTCGGGCCAAGCATCGGGAAAGCCTGGGACAGCGGGAAGGCCACAATAAAGAAAATCAAACGCTGAACCAGACCTCCTGCCCCGCAGACCATCAGCACCAAAAAAAAAGCGGCCCACAATCGGACCGCTCTCATCACCTGACATCACCTGAAAAAAACATCAATCCTCTTCAATCAGCGGGTACACCCCGTTCTCGTCATGCACCTCACGCCCCGTAATCGGCGGATTAAACACGCAAACCATCCGCATATCACCCTTCAGCGCGCGCAGCAGATGTTTCTCGTGCCCGCTCAGCGCATAAACCGTACCCGGCTTGATCTCGTAGGTCACATTATTATCCAGATCCTCGACCTCACCCTCACCCTCAATGCAGTATACCGCCTCAAGATGATTCTTGTACCAGATGTAGGTCTCGGTCCCCTCACGGATAATCGTATCATGCAGTGAAAACCCGAAGCCATCCTTGCGCAGCAAGAGCCGCCGGCTCACCCAGTTCCCACCGTCAATCTCGTTTTCAGATCCAATCACATCATCAAGTTTTACCGTAAACATAAAATTCCTCTTTCGCTCTCTCATCAATATCCACGCTGATTCGTGCAGCGGCGTCCCCGCCGCTCCCCACGTGGAGTCATACGCCGGCGTCCGCATCCGCGGCCGCTTCATCACGACCCGGCCGGGTTATGCCCAGCCAGGCAACAGCCGTCACATCCGGTAGATTACAGGTTGGCATTCACCTCGGCAACAGCCTCTTTCAGCAGACCCAGTCCCCGTTTCAGACCCTCATCGCTGATCGTAATCGGAGGAAAAAGCTTGGCGACTTCACTGTTGGGACCGGAAGTCTCCATGATCAGGCGCCTGTCAAATGCTGCCCGGCAGACATCCTTGGCAGTACCATTGGCATTACATACCAGACCCTGCATGAATCCACGACCGCGATGCTCTGCCTTCAGCTTGGGATTATCCTCACAGATCTCGTCGAGTGCCTTATCAATTATTTTTTCCTGACGGCGTATCTTCTTGGTCAGACTGTCATCCTTCCAGAAATTCAGGGTTTCGGTAGCCGTAACAAAGGCCAGATTATTTCCACGGAAGGTACCATTGTGCTCTCCCGGACCGAATGCATCGTGCTCAGGTTTTATAAGGGTAAGCGCCATCGGCAGACCGTAGCCGCTGATTGACTTTGAAATACAGATAATATCCGGGCTGATACCCGCTTCCTCGAAGCTGAAAAAGGTACCAGTACGTCCGCAGCCAGCCTGAATATCATCCACAATCAGCATAATATCCCAGCGGCGGCAGAGATCCTCAAGATCGCGGATCCAGGCCAGACTGGCCACATTAATACCGCCTTCACCCTGAACCGTCTCAAGAATAATTGCCGCAGGAAGATCAACACCACTGCCGTTATCCTTCAGGAAGTGTTCCATGTAGGCCAGGGTGTCCATTTCATTGCTCATGTAATTGGCATAGGGCATCGCCACGGAATTAGTCAGCGGCAAACCAGCACCTGTACGCTTGAAGGCATTTCCGGTAATCGCCAGTGAACCCAGGGTCATTCCATGATAAGCGTTCGTGAAGGAAATAACCGAATCGCGGTTCTTTACTTTACGGGCCAGCTTCAAGGCGCTCTCGACTGCATTGGTGCCGGTCGGTCCCGGGAACATAACGCGGTAATCCATAAGACGCGGCTTTAGAATTATGTCCTGAAATCCCTCCAGGAATTCCTTCTTGGCATCGGTGGCCATATCCAGACTGTGCGCAATCCCGTCACGCATTATGTATTCCACAAGCTTCTTCTGCAGATCAGGGTTATTATGTCCGTAGTTCAAAGCCCCCGCACCGGAGAAAAAGTCGACATATTCATTGCCATCAGCATCCCACATAAGATGCTCTTTGGCTTTGGTGAAAAGTATCGGAAAATTTCGGATATAGCTGCGAACCTCGGATTCCAGGGTTTCAAAAATCCCCAGATCCGTAGCATCGTGCTTCAAGCTTGGACATTCCTCATTTGTATTCTCTGTTTTGGTACTCATTGAGTCCTCCTGTTTCGTTTCTTTTTTCTTTTTTATTCTGTATTTTTATTCTGTATTATATTATAGCACAAATGGGCCGACACGATATCGGTCTTCTGCTTCATGCTCAGCTGCAGTTCCGGGAAACCATTCTGCCGGAAACAATTTCTCCGAACTGATTTCAGTATTCAGCTTTTTTGCGGCTGAGCGGAAAAGTGCCTGGCTGGCAGTATTTGACGGGGAAATAGTAGCTTCTATATAGCGGATCTCACCGGGAGGCTGCAGGTGAAGTAGTTCTTTCATCATAGTGCCGGCGATTCCCTGACCACGAAAATCAGAATCAACAGCTACCTGCCATACAAAAAGGGCCGAAAGGTCCTTTGGCGGGCGAAATCCAATAATAAATCCAGCCAGTTTCCCGCTGGACTCATCTTCAGCCACAATACAGCTGTCGGAGAAATACTGCCCCATCATGAGGTAGCAGTAACTGGAGTTGAGATCGAGAACGCCGGAATCACGCACAATGCGCCAGATTTCTGCGCCATCCTCTGCTGTCGGGTGTCTATAATTCATACGTGTTCAATTATATAGTACTCTAATCATCTTCGCCAAGGGGGGCATGGATAGTCAGAAATCATGGACCCAGATTACAGAAGGCCTGGAATTATATATCCTTCCCGGCCCGGTTCCCAGTAACTCAAAAGCGGCGTACTGGACGGACCCTGTACTGAATGTCCTTTGTTGCAGCACCGAGATTTCCGGCTGGATTAAGATTCAAGGCATCTGTGTCTGCATCCCAATCATTATCCTCGGTAGAAGTCCAATATGTTTCCTCAGAAAGAATTCCAAGCCCCGGCACCCCAAGAACGGTATACATCTCATCCATTTCGTCAAAGGATGGCATAAACCAGTCACTGAATCCCTGTGAGGCATAGGAATCTGCTGCAAATGCCGCTTCTCCATCCATCTGCAATGAATTCACAATTGCAGCAGTATTTGCTGGACCGGCTCCAATTCCTTTTTCAGTACCTACAGCTGTTGGCGTAGGATTTATATCCCATACCAGCCAGGCTCCTTCATCTGCATCCTCCGGGGCAGCTTCAAGATACAACCAACCGTCAGCAGCCGTTGAGGGCTCACTGATCCGATAATCCGGATTCAGGTAGTAAATGTAACCTCCACCAGGTCCATCACTTCCGAGCAGCGACAGTGCTGCATCATTATACTGATGCGCGCCAATGCTCACATACGCCTCACCGCTGGGATTCGGGCGTGGATTTCCATTTATGTCAGTATCTACCACTGCGACAAAGTCGGGAACGCCACCGGTAATAATTATTTCAGGCGTATTGAGTGAATCAATTCCGTACCAGGCAGGATCCTCTATCTGATCCTCTATCAACATCGGATTAATTTGCATGTTGCCTGCGGCATAAGGAGATTCGTTCAGACTATTTAGATCATCAGCTACATTCCAGAATGCATTAGCAGCTATAACAGGCTCGGGGGCACCGTAGTTCAAGGCATTCAGAGTTGATTGCCCACCTCCGGAAATCATAATATTGTTGACCACAACACTTTCCTCTGCTTCCGAAGACAGTACAAGCAAATTACTTGCCCCTGAACTGTCATTGTATGTATCTGCAAACACCAGAGTGTTTTGCAATACCTGGACATCAGGAATTTCTACCCGAACAGCACTTGTACCCTCTGAGGCATTACCATAGAGTTCGATAATATTATTAGCAACTATTGCACCTGCACTACCTTCTCCTGTCAATCGAACAGCAGCATTAATACCCCACCACGGATCTATCGCTGCACCTGCAACACGTATCCTGTTCCCGACTATTTCGGGTGCAGAAATTTGCGGAGCCTCACCAACGCTCAATCGAATAGTCCCTGTACCGTTTGTTGCGGCCGAGTCAAATCGGTTATTTTCAATCCGTGCTGATTTCAACGGGAAATCCAGATCGATCGAACGAAAATATGACAAGGCACCTGCATCAGCAGCATTCAGTATGATTTCGTTATCAGAAAAAATAAAATTGGTGTTTTCATGTGCAGTATTGGCCGCTGGCCCACCGACCGTATGCAGATACGCAATGTTTCCGACATCCACTACATGAAAAACCGATCCGCTTACCGACAGATTCCTCTCTGCAGTATCATCATTACTTGCTCCGCCAATATGCAGGAACCACACAGTATTGTTTCCTTCCGGACCATCAAGCACGAACTCGGAATTACTTATGTCCAGCACCGCACCACTGCCGGTGAAGTTAACCAGCCGGGTTGTATTCGAACCACTGTCGGCAACAAATCTTGTATTGTTCACAGACACATTCTGAATACCAGGAACAGTAAATATATCCTGGATTATGAGTCCATGAGACTCGCCGGTGCCGGTACCGCCTGTTGTCCGGACCTCGCTGTTCGAAAGGCTAACTGTTCCGCGCAGAACCCGTAAGGCAGATCTATTGGCGGCAGTATTGTCAGGAGTCTGAAACAAAATACCATCAAAGCTTAGCTCTACATCAGGGTCGCTGATTATCCAGTTGAATTGGCTGGCACCTGAATGAGTAAATACCGTTCCGGGAGGACCAAGGGTTCTCGTAGAAAAATCCGGATTATCGTAGCTTCCGTAAATACTGAAATCAGGGCTACCTTCAGCAACCTGAACCGAGTCCACTCCGTACTGCCCCGAAGTCACACGTATTACCCCTCCCTCCTGTATCTGGGACATAGCCTGTGTGACAGTCGAGAGTGGGTAGCTCAGACTTCCCCGATTCAGATCATTCCCGCTTGCTGCATCTACATAGACGTTGGTCACTGCCGGTCCGTTCGCTTCAAACTCAACTGCTCCAATACTGGTAATAGCCGATCGGGCGTTGCCGAAGAGATCAGTCTGTACTGCTGCAATCCGATCTGTTCCAGTGCTGAGTGCATCCGGGGTATCGCCTGTAGAGGCATACCATTCCGGATCCCCGAAGCTGGCAGTCAGATCAAAAACCGGGTTGACGGAAATATTTCCATTTGCCCAGGTTTCGGTATTCAGAACTTCCAGCTGCAACAAACCGCCCCCATAAAGAATACTGTCGCTGTTAAAAAAGATATTATTATTATGATTCGCAGGCTCCCCACTGCCGGTGGCATAATGTACTGCAAACTCATTACCATCACCATTACCGTATATTACATTGCCGGAAAAACTACTTCCCTGCGCTGTCTCGAAATACACCAGACTGCCGATTATGTTCTGATTTCTATTCACAATCGTGTTGTGATATATTCTGACATTTTCAGCTTCGGCTCCGGCATGAATGACATACAGATCTGCCATATTGGTGGCAGCGCCTTCCTGTGCAATTATATTGTTGGTAATCAGGGCAGTTCGCCCGACATACACCCCCGTAGCAAGGGTTGTATCAGAATCAGCACCTGAAAGGAGCCTGATCAGGTTGGCATCTACATCTGCGGTACCCGTTCCTGCTATATATACAGCTGTATAGTCGGAAACCCCGCCATCAGTCATCTCTATGGTATTACCCTGCACAAGCACATCACCGTCACCAAGGATTCGTATACCATAGACCGTGGAAGACCCTTCATTTCGGTGCCCATTGATTACATTCCCCAACAGTGATATATCCAGACTTCCTTCTGAAAGTATGCTGTCCAGCGTCATAGCGGCAGAAATATCAGCCGAGGAAAAATCATTATTTTCTACAACTATCGATCCGGTTCCTGATTCCCCAGGTGTGACATAAATATAAACCGATGGATCCGCCATATTACTGGACATACTGAATAAATTCTCTTCTCCTGCTTCGGGACCGCCAACAGTGACCTGGCCACCAAATGTACCATCAATGATTATCCCATATACCAGACCGATAGTATTCTCATTCTCACCAAGAATTACTTCACTACCATACAGCGAAAAACCGGCTGCAAATTCACTCACATATACAACAGAAGTCCCCTCTTCCTCACTGGAATCGATCAGGAGACGGGACTGGTCAATCATCACTTCAGATCCTGAGCCGACGCGTACAGCCTGCTGCACGCCGTCGCCGGCTGCCGAAGCCTGCTGTATTTCCAGGTTTTCAAGGGTTACAACTGCATCCTCAATTACAATAGTTGTCCCGGGAGCTCCATTGCGGATTGTGGTGGCTGTGTTTCCGAGATCCTGAGAAACAAACCCGGTATTCCAGCTGCCGCTGATTGTTACATTCCTGTCTATGATCAGCAGCTCTTCATATAGTGATCCACCAGCTTCAGCCGCTGCATAAATCGTATCTCCATCAACAGCCGCTGACAGTGCTGCATTGAGCGTGAGATACGGAGTACCGGCAGTCGTACCGAAATTCACATCGTCACTCCCTGTCGGCGAAACATACAGAAAAAGATCCCGTGAATCGAAGCTTCCACTGATACTGCGCTCACTTGTCGCATTGTATGCCACCAGCTCCCAGTCAAAACTAGTATCCGATTCGAGCGCTGTTACTGAATAATCGTATTCAGTGTCTGACAGATCGTCCAGTACATCATCTATAAAAGGTGCTTCTCCTGCCACAGCAAGCCTGAATTCAAAGCCCGTCGCACCAGCCGGAACCTCCCAGATGAAATCGAATTCAAGATGCGTAGGCTCTCCTGCCGGGTACAGCATAGCAAAGTCATCAATCGGAATAATTGGTGAGGCAGAAATTTCATCGGATTCGCCGAAGCTGTTGTATGCAGAAACACTGTAGGTGTACTCGGTACCCGGGGTAAAATCTATATCAGTATAGATCTCAACGCTAAAACCAACCTGATCATAGGGCTCAGCAGGGTTGTCGCTGCGGTAGATGTAGAAACCTTCAGCTACATTTGACTGATTCTCCCAGCTGATATTAATTGAAGAACCATCAAGCTGTAGCACATTTACATTAGCTGGGGCAGCAGGCGGCTGGGAAATCTGATCAGAACCGATGGTAATAGTCTTGGTGGATATCTGGTAGTCATATATCTGGACTGCTTCGATAATCCGGCCAACTACCACACCATTATTCAACAATTCAACCGTCAGATAATATGTGCCGCTGGGAATTGCATCATCCGGCACAGCAATCTGCAGGGTACCATTCGGAATATCCATATCTGTGTTGTCGCTGATTACGTTTGGCGCTGGCACAAACAGATTTAACATATCCTGGCTCCAGTAGACCTGCAGATCATCAGCCTCCTGATTCGGCCAGTTCAGGTTAAACTCAAGCCCACCCTCATTAGAGGACAGCGGGAACAGTTCTACTGCAATTGAATTTGCACCAGGGTTAAGCGTAATTTCCTGAAAGACAGATTGATATACTTCTCTGTCCTGCCCGTCAATTGCACTGACACCAAACAAATATGTCCCGATTGGAATATCATGGACTTCAATAGCATCGTAGGTAAAATCTGTTTCTAAAATTCCATCCCCATCACCGTCCGGTATAAGAATGACTCCGTATAATAGATCAGAAGCCAGGTATCCCTCGGGAAGTACAGTTCGGGCTGAAGCAGCAGGAGGACCTCCATCAACATGCACCTTTAACCGAGCCAGCTCCCCCGAAGCAGACTGTTCATGCAATTCAGTGCCTTCAGCAGTAATGAGCTTATCCTCAATCTGCAAAGAAAACGGATTTCCACATCCTGTCACCAGAATCAAGGATACAATTACCAACCCTACCTGCCTGCGAACTACCATACCCATGTGCAACCCCTTCACATATGATTGTGTATGCCTTTAAATATAGCGTTTATATTATTAAATTGCTAATAAATAGACGGAGAGGCTGCTGTATTCCTACCTAATTTTTGACACATCTTGTTTTTTTGCTTTGTTTTGAGTGGATTTCGGTTTATGCTTCTGCTCATGGAAAAAGTGTTGAGGATAATGCCCTGTCTGGACATGCAGAACGGGCGGGTTGTAAAAGGTGTACAGTTCGTAGATATCCGTGATGCCGGGGATCCAGTTGAAACAGCCCTGGCGTACTGCCAGGCCGGAGCCGATGAACTGGCCCTGCTGGACATAAGTGCAACCCATGAAGGGCGGGACACCATGCTGGATGTAGTGCAGCGGACCGCTGAGGTAGTCACTGTACCCTTCACCGTCGGCGGTGGAATTCGAGATGTGCGAAGCGCCGAGGAAGTACTCAAGGCTGGAGCAGACCGTGTATCTACCAGCAGCGCCGCCTTCAGAAAACCCGAGGTAATCGCTGAAATGATACGGGAACTCGGTAGTGACCGGGTAACAGTAGCCATAGATGCATCCATAAACCCGGCTATGCCATCCGGCTACGAGGTATATATAGACGGAGGTCGCACCGCAACCGGACATGACGCGGTGGAATGGGCAAAACAGGTCGACGGGTATGGGGCGACAGTCATCCTCCCGACATCCAAGAGCAGCGACGGGGTACGCGAAGGCTATGATCTTCCTCTCATTCGCAAGATCCGCGAAGCAGTTTCCGCTCAGGTCGTGGCTTCCGGAGGCGCTGGTAGAATGGAACACTTCGCAGAGGCCGCTGAAGCCGGCGCCGGGATCCTTCTGGCCGCATCGGTCTTTCATTTCGGCATTATCAGCATCCCGCAATTAAAGGAATACCTCAAGGAACAGGGCTACTGCGTCGGTTGATTGAATACACACTTCATCGACATACCCGGCCTGAGAATCAGCTCTTTGTATAGATAGCCTTTACAATGTCCTGCATCTGCGGCTCATTGATTCGAATGTCGCGCACCTTTCGTTTCTGCATGACGCGGTTTATAAGGTCAGCAACCTTATGGCTGTTGCGTTCGAACTTGACCAGGAGACCGCTCTCATCCCCCTGAACCTCCAGCCCCGGTGTATCAGCACTGAATATGTCTTCTACAGAGGTGTCAATTCGTTCTTCAAGCAGCTGGTCCAGCTCGAAATGAACGCTGCGCCATTTGCCGAAATTCTGCTGTAATGCATCCAGACTGCCGTCAAAGAGAATCTTACCCTCATCAATTACAATGATCCGCTTGCAGACTTCCTGTATATCCTGCAGGTCATGAGTTGTCAGAATGACCGTGGTTTTCCTCGCTGCATTAATATCTGATATGGCTCCCCGGATACGCTCCTTGACGACTATATCCAGACCGATGGTAGGCTCATCGAGAAAAAGAACCTTTGGATCATGCAGCAGGGCGGCGGCAAAATCAGCCCGCATCTTCTGACCGAGAGAAAGGTTGCGCACCGGTGTCAGGTAGAATTCATCCAGTTCAAGCAGCTCCTTGCAGAAAGCCAGATTCTCCCGATAGCGTTCCATGGGGATATCGTAGATGCGCTGAAGAATGCCGAAGGATTCCGAGACCGGCAGATCCCACCAGAGCTGTGAGCGCTGTCCGAACACAACTCCGATATTCTTTACATAGTTCCGCCGGCTCCTGAATGGATCAAGCCCGAAAACTTCACAGGTTCCGCCGGTCGGTTTGAGGATTCCTGTCATCATTTTTATGGTCGTGGATTTCCCTGCTCCATTGACTCCTATGTAGCCTACTTTTTCTCCGGCATCTATGGAAAAGCTTACCTCGTCTACTGCCTTCTTTATGCTGTATTTAGTCGAGAACAGACCCTTTACAGCACCGCTGAAGCCCTCTTGTTTTTCATAAATCTTGAATTCCTTTGAAAGATTCTCGATCCGTATCATTGCATTACTCCTTGCTGCTGCCGGATCAGGTTCCGGTAGCATTATAGCGGCGCAGACCAAGGCGCCAGATAGTCAGACTGACAGTGAGAAGGAGAAGACTCATTCCCCCTGCCATCAATAGAATAGCTGCAGAGTTTGCCCACGGAATATTCAGAATTCCGGCAATAAAATCAGGCTCTCTAATAAACCAGGTCATGGGAACCCATGTTATAAGGGCGAATGGCAGAACATAAATCAGAACGAAGCGAAGGAATCTGTTTCTGTACATGTCCAGTGGATATCTGGTGAATGAGCCGATCTCATAGGTAACCGTCATGAACTCCCCGCTGGAAACCGTCCAGAAGGCTACCGATGCCCCCAGCAGTTTCAGTGCAAAATATACAGTCAGACCGCAAACGATGAAGAACAGAAACACCAGCCAGTCCAAAGCAGCAAAGCTCAATCCAAGTCTGACAAATGCATAGACAAATATTATCCCGCCGATAATCAGCTCCCCGAAGCCGTCAAACTGAATCCGCTCCATTACAATCTGGCTGATTACTCCGAGCGGTCGGGTCAGAAACTGATTGAAACTCCCGTCCCGAATCCGCATCCAGCCAACCGTCCAGATGTTATCGTTGTACACATGATCGATCCCCTTCAGCAGCTGTGCCCAGCCGAAAAAAAGCAGCATCTCATCGAAGCTGTAGCTTCCTATCGCCTCGATCTGGGTAAAGACTGCGAACAGAACAACAAAGGAGGATACCTGCTGAAAGCCAAGAGCAATCATTCCGGAGGTAAAATCCATTTTGTATTCCATTAATGTCTTGAGCTGCTGTTTAAAGAAGGTAGCATAAATGCTGAAAAACCGCCGCATACTCAGCCTCCCCGAATGGTTATACGCAACTGGGCTCTTTTCCATGCAAACCAGGTAATACCGGAAACCACAAAGACCCAGAACAGCTGCAATGCAAGATGTGCCAGCACCATGTCTCTGCCAACAATCATGCCGGTAAAAATACCGGTCGGTGTATATGACATAGCCTGGAAGGGCAGCATATATGAGAGCCAGCCCAGCCCCAGAAAGAAATTCCTGACAAACTCACCACTTAACATGGGAATCGGAAAATTTGGCAACCCGCTGCGACCGATCTGGAAGAGCAAATTCAAGGCAATAATCTGTCCGGAAAAAAGAGCGATAATATTTTCCTTGAAAAGGAACAGCCCCCAGTAATTGGTCATCCAGAATGCCAGCAGGCCCAGGAGGAAAAAGAACACCGTAATCAGAATATAGCTCAGGAACATACTGACAATTGTTGCCAGCACCGTAAACAGAGTCAGTGCAGGAATTTCGATCAGAAACAGAATTGTTACACTTACAGGTATCAGAGCAATAAAGCCGCCCAGGGTCATTCCGATCCTTCCAGCACTTACCATGCCGAAGAAGCTGTAGGGCTTAATGAGATGCATTGCAATATTGCCGCTCTTGATTTCCTGAGCAACAAAGCCGTCCACATCCGCCATAATCAGGCGCGAGAAAATCAGACCAAAGCCCACGTATGCCAGATACTGGTCAAGTCCGATCTCCAGAAGGCTTCCACCTGAACTGGCGAAAATAGCCCTCCAGAGGTAGTACTGGACGAAGAGAATAATAAAATCATAGACAATCCAGATCAGCATGCGCACCCTGTAGGCATACATTTCCTTGATTGCATTCAGCGTAAAGCCGGAATAAGTATGAATCGGATTCATGATCAGAAGAGCATATCACTCTTATATCAGCTGTGGAATCGGTTTACCTGACTTTTCTCGGTCTATCAGCACAATTCCACCCGAATTTCCCTCTTTAATCTTGACAAAAACAATAAGGTATATTAGGAATAAGAAAAGTCATTAAGTTGACTATCCAAATAGGGTATAGGAGGTATGGATATGAGAACGAAACTACGACTCGTTCTGGCAGCTCTGCTGCTGATCGGAACCAGCGCATTTGCATCAGATTTTCTCGTGAGTACGGAATGGCTTGCAGAGAATCTCGGAAATCCATCTGTGAAGATCGTTGAGGTGAGTGTTAACCCCGGCGTCTATGAACAGGGACATATACAGGGAGCAGTAAACTTCCGCTGGCATAGCGATCTTGTTGATCCTGTTCGGCGGGACATAGTAAGCAAGGAACAATTCGAGCGATTGCTATCTGAAGCTGGAATCAGCAATGGGGACACGGTAGTCCTCTATGGTGACACCAACAACTGGTTTGCAGCCTGGGGAGCATGGATTTTCGATGTCTACGGTCATGAGGATTTCAGACTGCTCGACGGCGGCAGAAACAAGTGGACCGCAGAAAGACGCCCCTTGTCTTCAGCCGCACCAAGGAACCGTCGCACCCAGTATACAGTACGTCAGGTAAATACTGAACTTCGTGCCTTTCTACCGGATGTAGTAGATGTTGCAGAGGGACGCAGCAGCCATGACCTTGTAGACATAAGGTCAGTGAATGAATATGAAGGCCGAGTCTTCGCTCCCGCCGGGGTCCAGGAACTCTCGATTCGAGCCGGTCATGTTCCCGGAGCGGTCAATGTGGTCTGGAGTGAAGCAGTTGCTGCTGATGGTACATTCAAAAGCGCCGAAGAATTAAGAGCACTCTATGCATCAGTCGGGGTAAATGGCGATAAACCGATTATTGTATATTGCCGCATAGGTGAACGATCCAGCCACACCTGGTTTGCATTATCAAAAATCCTGGGCTACGAAGTGAAGAACTATGACGGCTCATGGACAGAATACGGAAACAGTGTTGGCGTCCCGATTACCAATCTGGCAGGAACCGTCTGGGGTGGACAATAAACCGGAGATAACAGGATGAAAATGCAGACAAAAGTCTTTTCAGGCTTTGCAAGCCGGAACAATTCCGCTGTCCAGGGAGCTGCTGCTTGTGCGGCAGCTCTTTTTGCTGGCTGGACCATTATTCAGTTAGCCCGATCAGGAGATCCACATCTTGAGGATCTTGCTTTAACAGCTCTCCTGGGTATCGGCCTTGGTATTGTTTTTCAACGAACCCGCTTCTGCATTCTCTGCATGCTGCGCGATGCCGTGACCCAGCAGAATTTCAAACCGGTTCTTGGCCTGCTTCTGACAATAGCTGTCGGGAGTGCCGGGTACCTTGTTGTATTTGGAGCATGGATTCCTGACCCGGGCGCCCGTTGGCTTCCGCCCAACGCTTTTATCGGCCCGATCGGCATACATCTTGTCATAGGTGGTCTGCTTTTCGGCCTGGGGATGGCATTGTCAGGCTCCTGTATTTCCAGCCACATGTACAGATCCGCAGAAGGCAACAGTTCATCCTGGATTACCTTGGTCAGTATTATTCCCGGTTTCATTCTCGGATACCTGAGTTGGGACTTCTGGTACCTGAATTCCATACAGCAGGGAACTGTTATCTGGCTCCCTGAACATTTCGGATACAGTGGCGCAGCCCTGCTTCAGTTTGGCGGAATTGCAGTCCTGGCAGTACTCCTGTTGAAATTTCACCGCAACCCGGTGCGTACATGGCTGAAAACCGAGCCTGAAAGCCTGACTCAACGGCTCCATGCACTTCTCAAGGAAAGATGGCCGGTAAATGCCGGCGCTGTGGCAATCGGTGGCATTGCAGTTGCTGCTTATTTCCGCTTACGCCCCCTGGGGGTGACCAGCGAGCTGTCGCGCTACTCTCGAAACATCGGTCAGAGCGCAGGTTTCCTGCAGCAGACAGTTTACCGTGGTCTCGATGCGATAGCCGGCTGCATACCACAGGAAGCAGCAGAAATTTTGAGCCAGAACGGAGTACTGATAACTGCACTTACAGCAGGAAGCCTTGTCTCCGTACTGGCTGCAGGAAAACTCAACATAAAAGGCACAAATCTATGGGGGGCATTCAGAGCTGTTACCGGAGGCATTCTTCTCGGCTATGGTGCAATGATCAGTCTTGGCTGTTCCATTGGCACCTTTCTCTCAGGAACCATGGCATTCAGCCTGTCCGGATGGTTGTTCGGAGCTGCCATGCTTGCAGGAGTGCTTGCCGGATTTCAGCTGCTCCGTCTTTTCTCCGTTGAAGCCGGTTGCTCAGTTCCATCTGGTCCGGTTATTTCCAGCCCCACTGACTTCGGCACACAATTCCCGGATACCGAAAACAGCAGATATAACCCGTCCCTCAACCTGCCGGACAGCGGATATGTAAGTCCCGCTCAACTGTCATCAGATATACACATAATAATTGATGCCGGCCGCAGCCGTGAGGAATTCACTGAAGGTCATATTCCAGGGGCCGTCTGGCTTGACTTCAGGTATGTCTACCGTCCTCAGAAAAACAGATCCGGAATGTTTGCCCTTGATTCACCAACCTCACATGACCAATCGCTTCCAGACAATTATACCTCCGGGATTGTAATTTACGACCAGGGCAATGGACAGCGTGCATCCCGTGCAGCGATTGGCCTTCATCTGGCAGGCTGGAAAAATATATCGGTTCTGAACGGAGGAATAAATTCCTGGGCAGCATACGGAAAACCACTCGAGGCTGGTTCAGGCAGTGAATGGCAGCCTCATCACCAACACATTAACCGGCAATTCGGGAATGTGCCAATAAACCTGGCAAACATAACCGGCGATCATCTACAGATGAATCTGAAAAAATCTGTAATTGTAGACACCCGGAGAATAAGTGAATATTCAGGCATAGAAAGACGCGCATCAAGAGCAGGACATATTCCCGGTGCTCTCCACTGGGAATGGAAAAGAGCCCTGCGGGACGGTTTCATGGAACTGAAGGACATAGCAGAACTTCATAAGGAATTTCTACCGATTGTCACCATGGCCCGGAAACAGGAAATTCAGCAGGTTATTTTCTACTGTCACTCAGGCCTACGGGCAAGTCACACAGCCTGGCTTTTCAGTCACATGTACCCTCAGTTTCAGACAGTTATCTACGATGCATCCTGGGAGGAATGGGGGAGGAACCGAGCTTTTCCGGTCGAGATATAAGTGCCGGCACATCCAGCAGACTATCCACCACGGTATGAGCAGCTGATAAATCCTGATCACCGGATCCGGGGTTACGGTAACCGATCACCTGCATACCCGCAGCCAGAGCAGCCTGAACACCATGCCGGGAATCCTCTATAACCAGACAGTCCTCCGGAGCAATCCCTATTTTACGGGCCGCCAGCAGAAATATATCCGGTGCCGGCTTGCTGTTTGACACATCCTCACCGCTTACTCTCAGGGGAAAGGCTTCAGTCAGACCGTATGTTTCAACTACAGCATCTATGACGGCTCGATCCGAGGAAGATGCTATTGCAGTTAATAGAGCATGCTGACGAATATATTCCAGCAACTCAACCAGACCAGGACTCAAAATATCGGAAGTATTACGGATTGCCTCCACAGTCTTCAGTTGTTGAGTTCTGATTATATCTTCTGCAGTCATAGCGATCCCGAAAGTCCTGCGCAGCTCTGCCCACATCTGCCTGTTAGCCACTCCGATGAACGGAAGTATATCAGCTTCGGAAGCGGTCGCCCCCAGGCCTGAAAGAACCTCCAGCACTACCACCATGTGCAGGGGCTCACTGTTCACAATTACTCCGTCCATATCAAAAATTACTGCTTTGATCATTCCTGACCATACCTTGGTAATTTGCCAACGGTCAATGTAGCTGCAATTTATATAATGAGAGGAAATTGCAAAATTAAGTGCAATTTCCTCCTCGCATAAGTAGCGAATACTCAAGTTGTTTTATGTAAACAACTTGAGTATTTATAATCTTGCGAATGCTAATGCAAAATGCAATTTTGCACAAAGCTCATGAGACATATATTTTCCTTGCGGATCAGGTAAACCGGTGTTACGATATCTACACATGGTGCAAAACCGGTTTAATGTTCTGCTTTTCATCTTTGTACCAGGAAAACTTCAAGGAGACATCGATGAGGAAAAAAACAGGGGCTATCGCCCTTCTGTTTGCTGTGCTGCTTCTTTCAGGTTGTGGAAATCCACTAAGACCTGACCAATACGGCTCTGCACCAGACTCGGTATTACAGAGCGAACGTACAGCTGGCACCTTGGTTCAGGACCTGCCGGTAATACCCGAACACATGGTGAATGAGACTATGTTTCAGTTTTTCTACTGGAACTCATACCCGGGATTATTCGCTGATATTGCTGATGACAACAGCAGCATGAGAGCGATGGCTGAAGATCTTGCTGCATCAGGCATAACCGCTGCCTGGCTTCCTCCTGCAGCCAAAGCCATGGAAGCGACAAGTGGTGTCGGTTATAGCGTGTATGATTTCTGGGACCTCGGTGAATTTGAACAGAAGGGCGCCCGGGAAACCCGTTACGGGACACGTGAAGACCTTGATGATGCCCTTTCAGTATTTCTGGATCTCGGGGTAAAGACCTATTTTGACGTGGTATTCAATCACCGAATGGGTGCAGATGCAAATGAATGGGTGCAAAGAAATTCAGGCGACTGGATTATAACTCCGACATACTATGACTTCGCAGGCAGAGACGCCCATTACACTCCTCAGCGGTGGGGGCAACTCTTTCATGACTTTTCATGGAACTGGCAGGCATTTAATGGAACCGACTATTACGGCGAAAGTGAAGATACCATTCGAGTACACAGACACGCGAACGGAGGCCCTGACCCGGTTTTATTTGATGGCAAACTCTGGCCGCAAACCTATGGAACAGCCTATCTCATGGGCAACGACGTCGACTACTGGTACCGACCAGATGGTGAGACCTTTGTTATACGCGATGAAATGAAGGCCTGGGGTGAGTGGATTATTAATGATGTAGGCTTCAACGGCTTCCGGATGGATGCAATCGCTCATGTAGACAGTGGGTTCACTGCTGAATGGATTAACCACGTACAGGCCAATACCAATGAGGATATCTTTTTCGTAGGAGAAGCATGGGTCGGTGATGTCGGTGGCTACCTCGATTCGGTTAACACTCCGTATCTCCGGGCATTTGACTTTTCATTAAGAAATGATTTTGTACAATTGAGCAGTGGGAACAAGGACATGCGTTTCTGGGGAGGGATTGTAAACTCGCAGCATGCCGATCGCGCAGTAACGTTTGTAGACAATCATGATACCAGCAGAGATGGTAATGATTATAATCAGCCTCAGGTAGAACGATTCAAGAATCAGGCTTATGCCTATATGCTGATGCGTGAGCAGGGGGTCCCTACGGTATTCGCCCGTGACTGGGATGAATTCAATATGTCTCATACCCTGCGCAGGCTCGTAGAAGCACGCCGGTTCTTTGCTTACGGAGCAGGACATGAAAATTCCTCAAACACCAGTGAAGTCTATACCTACGTGCGGGAAGGACTCAGTGATGTTGCTGGAACCGGACTGGTTCTTCTTGTATCCGGCCGTGACTGGGGCGGACAGGAGTCTTTCTGGATTAATTCCAGACAACCAAATACAGAATTCTATGATTACACTTCAAATGTAAGCGGCACGGTAACGAGTAATGCCCAGGGATATGCAAACTTCCCTGTACGTATGACCGAATCTGAGGGATGGTCAGTATGGGTACCTGTCAGCGATCAGATCCTTCCTCCCCCCACAGGTTGGGAGCAGGCTTATTTTCGTGGAACCCCGAATGACTGGGGAACAAGCACAATGGATCGTATCGAAAATGGCATCTGGGAAATAACCGCAGATTTTCGCGGGCAGAGCAACCCACGCTTCAAGATCGATCGCTATGGAGACTGGACGGAAAACTATCCGGAACAGGATTTCATGATAGATCAAGCTGGAGAATACCGCATAACATTTCACGAAGACGGCCATTATATCGACGCCGTACTGATTGGTGACAATGGTGGAGGAGAAGATCAGATTACTCTCCGAATGACCGTAGATGTCGGAGAGGGAAACTCGGTCTTTTTTACCGGCAGCGCAGATGAACTCAGCAATTGGGGCACAGGAATCGAAGGAATCTGGAGTTCAGGAAATGTCTGGGAGCTGACAATAAATGACCCTGGAGCTTTCGACTGGAAAACACGCATCGGACCCAGCGGCGGTTCCGGACAAGGCTGGGAAACAGGCGGCAACCATAGCCACCATAATTTGCACCCGGCACATCAAGGCTGGTAAATCCAGTCGCCAAATTTCAGAAGCTGCTTCATTCGAGGCAGCTTTTTTTATTTCACGCCTCCTGCCAGGCGTGAATCAAGCAATCGCGCGATTATCCATATGCCGATTATACTTGCTGTAAGCCGGCTCAAGGAGAAACGAGGACCAAGCGCTGCTGTCTCGAAAAGCAGCATAGGAATCTTTGTGGTAGACCAGGCACCAACGAAAATCATAACATTCCTGCGGCTGCTCCCCTTTTTCATGAGCACTGCGGCAAAGGGAAAGGCCCCGTAAAGTGGACCGGCGGCAGCAGACCCGAGCAGAAATGCCAAGGTATTTCCCTTGATACCAGATTCAGGACCCATATGGTGGATCAGATACTCTCTGGGAACCCAGGCATCCAGCAGGCCGAGCAGAATGAAAACCGGCGGAAGAAATCGGATCATCACCAGAAACTGCTGGCGCAGACTGGAAACAGCCGACTGCCCGTGCTCCGGAAGCACAAATATAAAAAGCAGAAAGAGTATCGTCAGCAATAGCGGACCAATAAACTTACTTGACCCTCTTGCTTGCTTCATAAGGACACCACCAGAGCAACAAAGCCGGCTGACACAAGAGAAAATACAAATGCAGCCGAGTTTCGAATCAGGGCAGTCCGGGCTCCGAAATATTCACGCTCCATAGGAAAGGTAACAACCCCTACCATCATGAGGGTTGAAACAAAAGCCGCAACCGGCAGTATTCCCGCACCAAGCTCCAGCAAGTCGGCCGCCATAACAAAGGCCACAAAACCAGGCATAAGGGTGATTGATCCAGCAACAGCAGCACCGAGAAAACCGCTCACTCCGGATTCCTCCCCGATCAGCCGGGAAATCAATACCGCATCAGCAAAGGACAGGGCCACCGCAATCAGAATCAGTATGCTGATCAACTGCGGGACAATTCCCCACAAGGCCCTTGCAGCTTTTTTCAGAGCCTGCCCGGTTTTTTCCCTGCTCCTTGAAATAGATACCGTCAGCAAGACTGCTGTTAGCCCGTACAGAAATATGGTTTCAAACACTGTACTTCTCTTTTCGATCATATGCGATTCTCTGAATGCTGTCCTTACCCGTAATCACCGCAGTAGGCAATCCCCCTCCAGTCTGCAGCCATTGTCCGGTCAGATGAAGGTTCTTCAGCGATCGTATACGTCCATTATGAGCGAACATCTTTCCAGAAACGCCTGGCAGGAACGGCATAAATGCACCGCGATACGCATTGCAGTAGCGCATATATGTCAGGGGCGTAGCAACATCCAGTAATTCAAGCTGACCGGTCATCTCCGGGAATCTTTTTTCAACAGCTCTCAGAACCTCCAGACCTATTTTCGTCTTCGTTTCCTTGTATACCTTTCGATCTTCTGACATCCCTAACCATGCATCAATATCAGAACCAAACTGATTGATTACAACGGTCATTATGTTTTTCCCTTCAGGTGCAAAATCCTTTTCGTATGCATAGTGCGTAAGCTGAAGAAAATCAACATCTGATCCCTGCACATGCAGATCCTTCACCGGGAACCGGATGCAGCGTGGAATATTCAGTACATCCCTGTCACAAGCAATGCTTATGTAGATATTTGAAGCCAGCGGATATTGCTCGGGTCGTGAAAAAGCCCGTTCAAAAGCTTTGTCCTTATACCTCCCACCAAGAAGATTATCGAAAAGATGCCGGGCATCACAGGCGGCCAGGAAATAATCAGCCACATATTCTTTTCCATCCTTTGTAACGACAGACTCTACCGCTTTGCCTCGTATGCGTATGTCGCGGATTTCACTGTTTGTCACAATCTCTCCGCCGAGTTCCAGGTAGCGATCCAGCATTCGCTGAGCCAAGGCTCGTGAACCGCCGGCAGGAATAGCAGCATCCCCTCTGGTAAAAGCCGCAAGCGCAAAAAGCAGTGAAACTGCGCTGAAATTTTCCGGCAGGCTGCTTGCTAATGCTTCCCGTATGGCCGGATTCTGAAAACGCATTGCAAAATCCTTTAGACTGATCTTGCTGTATTTCATATACAAAGGACCAATATCCTTCATTGCCGCAAGGCTTTTCAGACGCTCCAGGGGATTCATAATATCAGCCGGTTTTCCTACAGGTACTGTGAATTTCTGGAAGTCCCGCAGCAAGGAGCAAAAGGAACTGATTTCTTCACTGTCCTCCGGAGCAACGCGAACCCAGCTTTCATACAGAAGATCCAGATCGCGGTAGAAGGGAACATGTGCTGTTTCATGCTCATGCACCATGAAACTCTCCGGTTCATAAATGTCTACATTTCCAAGTGCACCAACCCGTTTCCAGAGATCATTCAAACCACTGCCTTCCCTGGTACCTGCAAGCCAGTGAATACATCCATCAATGTGAAAACCTTTCCGATCCCAACCAGTGCATTCGCCTCCAGCAAGCCCATGTTTCTCTACGATAGTACAGCGATAGCCCTGAATACGCGCATGTATACCTGCGCTGAGGCCAGCAACACCCGCACCAATTATCAATACCCTGGTGTCATCCTCAATCATAGTCCTACTTTTTATCATTCTGTCTTTCATTTTGATTCTCCCCTCGTTTCAGATCACTGCCTCGATATACATCTTCTCCAATATCAAGAAGCATCGATGCGACTTCGTCATTAGACAGCCATTCGGGAATTCTCCCATTGGCAATCATTGCAGCTAATCCCAGATGGACAGCTGTCATCTTGAAAAGTAATCTCCGGATTTCATCTTTCGACCAGCCCTCCAGATCCGGGTCATGCAGCATCTCATCTACCAGATAAGATTCCATGTCCGAATAGGACTGACTGTACTGATTCGGCCTTAGTGATAATTCCTGGAAAAGAACAGGATATCGCTGCGCAAACTCAAGACTGGCAAGCCCGATCCGTTCAAAGGTATGTGAACCCGTCTGTGCTTCAAGAATATCTCTGGCCGTACTGAACGCCCTGTCAGCGACAGCAGCAGCCAATTCATCAATTGAAGAAAACTGCCTGTAGATAGGGGCTACTGAACAGTCAAGCTGATCTGCAATAGCCCTTGCACTCAAGCCACTGAAGCCCTGTACCTCAACAATGCTCCAGGCCGCTTCGATTACATCATCCCTGGAAAAACTCTCTGATCGAGGCATGCACCCTCCATGAAAATACAAACGTTATATAACAGTTGTTATTTTATGAGGATAAACCAGCATTGTCAAGTTTTTTGTGATTCTCCTGCCCGAATTTCGGGCAATTGGATGCATGTATGTGCTATAATTCCGGAACATGCGTCATAAATTCAGACCCCTGCAGTATATCGATTTCTCAGGGATTCACCCGGATATACTGTACCGTGAGTATCTTCCATCTCCCGAGCTGTCTGAATATGTTGCCTGCTACTGGACTGTCATTTCGAGCCGCTCCCTGATTTCCGTTCCACACCGTATTCTTACCGATGCCTGCATGGACATAATCTGTGACTTCCAGGATCGGCAGGCTTTTGTAGCCGGAATTGCCGACAACACAGAAATTCTCCCGCTGAACGGACATGTATGCTCATTCGGAATCCGCTTCCTTCCCAACTGCATCCCTTTTCTGCTGAAACACAATGCATCAGAAAGCCTGAATGCAGCCATTGCCCTTGATCAGATTGACCCCGTACTACAGGAAATGACAGCGCGCATGCTTGATCTGGAAACACCGGACATTCCCACGGCATGCTGCCTCATAGCAGAAGAATATCTTCAGCGATTTTTCAGCTCCTTCAGCATACAGAATCGATTTGGAAATATGCTTGAACAGATGCTGTCTTCCCAGGGCAGTATCCGCCTGAAGGAAATGAGCCAATACCACAGCCTCTCGGAGAAGCAGATTACCCGCTGCATAAAATCTCATATTGGCATGAGTCCTAAATCATTCCTCCGCATAATTCGTCTGCAACATACGCTGGCATTAATCAGTCAGCATGGAAATCGCAGCCAGGGCCGTTTCCGTGCAGGTTCTGCAGATATTGCTCTCGAGGCCGGATACTATGACCAGAGCCACCTTTTAAAGGAACTGAACTACTTCCTGGGAGATATCCGGAACATTTATTAATGATCTATTTATGTAAAGAACTACCTGCCGGTGTCCGTTTTTTACAATCAGATCAAGGAGAATAAAGGTAAGCTTGATGAAAGGAGAATACCACATGAAACTCGGATATGTTATTGTTTACGTAGAGGACGTCCCGGCAGCGACGCGGTTTTATGAAGCTGCTTTCGGTCTGGAAACCCGCTTCATGCATGAATCCAATATGTATGCAGAAATGGAAACCGGAAGCACTGCCCTGGCCTTTGCGCATAACGACATGCTGAAAGAGGGAACCGGAATCAGTGCATCAAAGGAAATCAAGAACTGTTTTGAAATCGCATTTACCACTGATTCTGTAGATACAGATTTCCGCAAGGCTGTCAGTGCCGGTGCTACAATGCTGAGTGAACCAGTCGAAAAACCGTGGGGCCAAACCGTATCCTACGTCCAGGATCCGTTTGGCACTATCATTGAAATCTGCAGTCCTATCGGATAAAGGAGAACCTACATGGCATCCAGTCAGGAATTCTGAAACTCTCTATGCTTCGGATTTTCGCTTGAGAATCTTATTCTCATAGAGTTCGCTGTCTGCTTCAGCAATAAAAGTCAGCAGATCCGTATCCGGAGATTTTCTGAATCTGGAGCTTCCGAGACTACAGGAAAGCAGGAAGCCCCGGTTTTCAGAACGGTTCTTTTTGTCCAGCAGTTTCTGTATTCGCCGCTGTACCAGCTGGGGATTTTCCGTGGGCTGTATCTGCGCCAGTACCGCAAATTCGTCACCGCCGATTCGTGCCACCACATCATTAGCTCTGAATCCTGCCTTCAGAATCTGTGAGAATTCCCGGATCGCCCAGTCGCCTTCGTTATGACCGAAGTTGTCATTTATCAGTTTCAGCCCGTCCATATCTATATATAGAATATGAAATATCTGCCCCTCGGCAGCATTGCCGAGGATTTCCTCTGCCAGCTGGAAAAAACCTCGCCTGTTCAGCAGACCGGTCAGATCATCACGTATGGAAAGTTCTTTCAATGACTTGTTCAGCAATGATGCCTCTGCCAGACTTAGTTCAAGCTGCCGCTGGGTGTCCTGCATCTGCATATTCATGTGGATGTGACGTAAGGATATACTGACTGTTTCCCGCAGACTCTCAAAAAGCATATCGAAGTTTTCTTCGGCGCCTAACTGCAGCATACCGATAATCGTATCGCCGTAAAAAAGCGTCTTGATCAATGAGGATCCCACTGCATTCCCTTTATTATCATTTTCGGAGTAGAGGTGTTCAGGAGGAACCTCAAGTCCATCCTCATCGTTCACACAGACAGCCCCTGCATTATATTCAAAATGCAGCAGCATATGTTCTGGTGGTTCCGGTATGCCCTGCGCCGCGCTGAGTTCATCCTCAAAGAGATACAATCGACAGAACTGAAGATCAAGGTAGGGAACAATTTCTTCGAAGGTATGCAGCAGATCCCTGAGGTACAAGGCCGACGAGATAGCCCTGGCAGCAGTCCGGAACTTCCACTGGTAGATAAATAGCTGAAACGTCGATGTACTCTGAATCTGCTCGGCAGCTGTCATGTTGAAGAAATAATGCCTCTGAACTTCCGCGCCAAGCTGCAAACGTTCTGACCTGGAATCGGCCTCAACAATCGAATCAACAAGCGACAAAAACGGATAATGCAGCTCATGCGGTGAATCGCCTTCAGCCATAGCCTTTCTGATCAGCTGTGCATTATTCAGAAAAGCCAGAGGTCCCTGTTCAACCGGCTCATTCAGATCAAGATATTTGCTTCGTGAAAGATCGCCGGAGGAATCAAAACATCCACATGACTGCCGTTTCTGGAATCTGCAAGCGGAAGGCTCAGGTGTCCTGGCATCAGAATCACTCAGGAGCTGCATGAGCAGTTCTGCTGAGCGGTACACTGTATCATTATGAGGCTGATCGATAGTAGTAAGGGCCGGAAAAAGACTCCTGCCGAATTCCAGTCCATCAAAACCGGTGACGGCGACATCCTCCGGGACAAAAATATTATGTTCAGCCAGACGCAACATGAGATTATGAGCCATATCATCATTCGCACAGAGAATCGCATCCGGCAGCCCCGTCTTCAGAAAATAATCAGCAGCACGGCTGCCTGAATCAGGACCAAAATCCCCGTTGAAAACCCTTATTTTCTCCGTTGGAACACCCCGGCTTTCCAGATTCTCAAGATACAGGGCGTGGCGTTCCCGGGCATCAAAATTGGTCATTTCACCGCTTACCAGACCGAAGCTTCTGAATCCATGATCAACCACCATATGCTCGACCAGATCCGACACTGCCTGTGAACTCTCCACACAGATCGTAGGATGCGGCCCCTCCGGACAGTTCATGGCTACAACAGGGATATTCCCCCATCTTTTTATGAGCTGCTCCACGGCTGGCAAACCGGTAAAATTTCCCAGACTTCCGCTGTAAACCAGAATAGCATCGGCCTGCTCCGGGATTACCATCGAGTAGGTGAAGTTGTGTATGCGTTCCATGGGAATCGGCGACTCAAGCGCCTTTCCTGTTACAAAAACCAGACGCACAGCCCTTTGCTGTGACCAGCGCATGAGCACGCGCCACTGTGCCGAGAAAAAACTCCCTTCAAGTTGGTTTACGATTACAACGAACGTCATAATTTGATTTATAATGCATACTGCACGGAATTGCGATAGTCAGCTGTTAAATTGTATATAAAGCCTGTGTAGAAGCAGGACTGTCTGACTGCTGGAAAACCAGCCAAATGATTTCAGAAGTGCCCAGAGCAGAATCCTCTGAACATCAATCCCAAGACGAGTAGATAGCTCATCGACATGTATGCTCATAAGATCAATCAAATCTGTGAACTGTATTTTCCTGTCCGTATAGTAATCAATCCAGTTAAAAATCAGCTGTGCAAGGTCAAAAGCTGGTTCCCCTATCCAGGGCTTCGGATCAATTACCTTCCAGACATCAGTCCCGTCAAGAATAACATTACCTGGATTAAAATCACCGTGAAGAAGGCATACATGCTCACTTTGCAGATCCTGCAGTTCCTCAACAATCTCATTCACAAGGTCTACAGGAAGATCAAAAACCTCCGGCTTGTTACGGATTTCCCGCAGCCAGCAAGCGGCAGTATCATCAAGGCTCCTGAAACATCCTGGTTCAGAAACCGGAATCCAGAGCCTTGGTAATATACTGGATGCACAGGCAATCTGCTCCTGAATCGACAGTGACCAGAGATCACTCCCGGGATCGCATCGCGCAAGCAGCAGATCAAAGCCATCATCCGAGGCATTCAGAAGTCCGGCTGCGGGCCCGTCCTGCCACAAACGCATTGCATCAGCCTCATTACGAACTTCATCATGGGGCACCGAAAGCTTCAGGATAACACGTCGGTTCCATGCATCCCTGCCGCCAAGAATAATAGAGCACATTCCCTTATGCTGCAGCTGTTCATCCAGGCTAAGCTTCCATTTACCTGCTCGGCGCTCAACATGTTCCTGCAGATTATCCAACCAGAGTTCTGCTTCGCCGCCTATATCCCGTACAGTCTGCTTCAGGTTTTCAGGAATCAGAATTCCCTCGAAACTCCCCGTTTCACTCATGATTCGCCTCCGCTCAGGATGGCCTTAATGGCCGCAGCCAGCTTCCGGACATTCTCACCCGTTGACCCTGCAGATGGGACACAAGCAGATCCAGTGACCCGACCACATCCTCCTGCCGGTATTGCCTCAATTCCAGCATTGCATATTCTTCTCTCACCCGGGACCGCTTGGCTCCAGCTACCCTGGACATCAAACGCTCGGCAAGATCCTTGTCACAGGCCCAGGCCGCCATCGCAATCAAACGGTCAGGCGCTGACAGCAAGCGACTGTTCACATCGATTGAGGAGTCCGAGTTCAGAATTGTATGGAGCCTATTCGGGGATAACATCATCTTGATTATAACAGCAACATAGGAAATATCAAATATACCATTGACACTATACAATGACTTATATATAGTAATTTTAATATATCATAAGGAGTTGAATATGAACAAAAAATTGGCACTTGCCACAGTCGGTGCTTTGCTCACAGGGATTATCCTCACGGCAGTTATAGGTTTTTTCAGCCTGCCATCATTGATGATGCTTGAAGATGAAAGTCCCTATGATTTTGAGTCGACCGTACAAAGATTTGAAGCAGAGGTTCGAGCTGGTGGATGGTCGGTACTAACCGTACATGACATGCAGGGGATACTCGAAGGGCACGGTCATGATGTAGATGCAATAAAAATATATGAACTCTGTTCATCAAAATATTCAGCTGAAATACTTTCACTGGATGACGAACGTATTGTTTCTCCACTCATGCCCTGTAGAGTAGCAATATATGAAAAGAGTAACGGAAAAACTTATATTGCACGAATGAACAGTGAACTTATGGCAAGACCCTTCGGCGGTGTCATTTCGAGTGTCATGAATTCAGCTGCAGTAGAGACAGAAGTCGTTATCTCAAATGTTTTAAACTGAGACCCCTGCCACTCATTAGACGCTCAGGGAATCTTGCAGTACACTCTTAGGCATGAGTAAAGCTGTCTACAACTATAATAAACGCAGGGTTGAGAACAAGCTGGTAACGGCAATCCGCAAGCACAAGCGCGAGGCCACCGTTGCCGACTTGATTGCCGCAACTGCCCTGCCGCGTTTACAGATAGAGGAAATGCTTCCCCAGGTCGTCAATGACTACCGGGGGCATTTGCGGGTAACGGAATCCGGTGAGATTCTGTATTATTTCCCTCATGGGGTCCACCACAGGGATCGCAGTGCCCGCGCGCGTTTCCGGAAGTTTCTGTACAGAACACGCGATATCGCGGTGAAAATCGGGAAACTGCTTTTCAAGATCTGGATTATGGTCATGCTGGTCGGATATTTTCTGATTTTCATCGCGCTGGTATTGGCTGCGATTGCGGCTTCTATTGCAGCACAGAGTAAATCCAACAACAGTTCAAGACGCAGCAGCAGAGCCGGGGGTGGCTTTCTCATGAGCCGGCTGATACAGCAGATGTTCTATATCTGGATGTTCAGCGGCAGAAGCAGATACCGCTACGGCTATCATGGTGGCCGTCACATGGGAGGCATGCGAAATCAGGCAGCTGTAGATGTCTGGAACGTAAAACGAGGGGAAAACGACGGGCCACCCCTGCATCATTCCATATTCGCTTTTGTCTTCGGCGATGATGATCCGACGAAGGATCGTGAAAACCAGGAGAAACAGGCTTTTATCCAGCTGGTACTCAGCCGCCGGGGTGTAGTCAGTCTGGAAGAGCTTCGTGCGCTGACCGGCCGGAATAATGACGATGCCCAGGATCTCATGAACCGCATGCTGCTTGAGTACGAAGGTGAGCCAGATGTCAGTGATGCAGGTACACTTATCTATCGCTTCCCTGAACTGCTCCGGACCGCCAGCTCATCCAGGGTGAAGGAAAACATTCAGCCGGAACGCCTGCTTACAGATATGGAAAAAATCCCCTTCAACAGCAACAGCCCCAGCCTGAACAAATGGATCGGCGGCCTGAACGCTGTCAATCTTGGATTCGGAATGTACTTTACGGTTTTCAGCCTGATGGGTGTGCTTCCAGAAGAGGGCTTCGGACTGTTTTACAGCTTCGTTGTTCTGCTGCTCTCTGACATTGCAGCCAATCCCTTTACCATAGTTCTGATCGGTCTTGGTTTTGTTCCGCTGCTGTTCAGCCTGCTCTTTTACCTGGTCCCGCTTTTGAGACTGCGCAGCAACAAGAAGAAAAATGAGGAAGTGCTTCTCCGCAATGCCGGACGGCGGGTCTGGAACGGTCTGCTGGATACTCTTCCGGTTGGAGACGGCAGCGTAAATCATGCACATTTTCTACGCGGAGGGGACAGCGACAGGTACATTCCCGAAGTCCTGGATAAAATCGCGGCAGAACAGCATGCGGATATCAATCAGGATTCTGACAACGCAACACAGACCAGTGGAACATCCTATAGCTATGTCTTTCCCGAACTACGCCGCCAGATACTGGATCTGCAGCAGCTGAGAGCAGGAATCGACCCTCAGAAATTTGCAGCGGGCAAGGTAATATTCGATTCAAATGAATAGACGATAGAGGAAATTGCAAAATTACGTGCAATTTCCTCGTCGCATCAGTAGCGAATTCTCAAGTTGTTTTATGTAAACAACTTGAGAAGTTATAATCTTGCGAATGCTCATGCAAAATGCAATTTTGCAAAAAGCTCGATAATGCCTCCGGTTTTTCAGGAAACCGGGGCGGCATCGCTCAATACAGAAACGCCCTCTATCAGCGGGCTTTCCAGGAATTCGAGGCGCATTCCGCAGTCCTCACTTTCCGGGAGGCCTGCATACATGGCGGATTCTTCAATCGGCTCCCTGTCCTCGGGCGGTGCCATTTCAAATCTGCAGTTGCGTATTTCAAGCCCGGTAATCGGCTGCTCAGGCAGTCCGACAATGAACCCGGCTGATGAGCGGCAATTTACGGCTTCAATAGTATCTATTTTAATATTCCGGATAAGCGGGGTGTCGGATTCTATCTTCTTGATATCAAGACCGAAGAGTTTTACATCGGCAGGATCCGCTCCGCAGCGATAAAATGAATTGATAACCAGAGGACATTTGCAGCCCTCTATAAAAATATTCCTGAAGCTCAGGTTTTCCAGCGTTCCGCCACGTCCCCGGCGGGTCTTGATCCGTAGACCGCGGTCTGTGTTGTACATTCTGCAGTTGCTTACTTCAATATTCCGTACACCGCCTGCGGTCTCGCTGCCGATTACAATTCCGCCATGGCCGGCGATCATCCGGCAGTTGTCAGCGACAATGTTCTCGCAGACTTTTCCGACGCGGATTCCATCCTCACCAGCACCTGATTTAAATGCCAGACAGTCATCACCTACATCAAAGGTACAGTTTCGTACTTCTACCCCATTACAGGAATCGATATCCAGACCATCGGTATTCGGTGCATCCGCCGGGTTCCTGAATGTCACATTGTCGAAGCTCAGCTCACTGCAGTACACCGGGTGAGTATTCCAGAAAGGAGAATTCTGCAGGGTGATTCCCTCTACCTGAACATTCCTGCACTCAAAGAACTGCAGCAGGGGTGGCCTGAGAAACTGCAGCTCGCGTCCTCCACCGCCAGAAGGCTGAAACTCATAACCGGAATTCATTCGTGCCAGCTCCAGCTCAATAGCGGTTTCCGGATAACGCCGGCCTTTGGCGCGGATTTCACGGTAAGCTTTCCACCATACCTGCCCGTTGCCGTCGATAATTCCCTTGCCTGAAATGCGGACATTTTCTTTATCCCGGGCATATACCAGTGGATGCATTCCAAAGCACTCGACGCCTTCCCAACGGGTCCAGACCGGCCGATAGCGCTCGAACTCCGGAATAAAGCTGATTACCGCTCCTTCATCCAGAAACAGGCAGAAATCACCCGGGAGTTCCAGCGGTCCACTGAGAAAGGTACCCGCAGGCACACCGAGTTCACCACCGCCGAGTGCAGAAATATGTGCAAAGGCTTTCGCGAATGCCTGACTGTTATCTGTCTGCTTATCACCGCATCCGCCGAAATCAGTTATCCATAACATTGAAACATCCTTCCATTTTTATTATCCTATCACCATGTTTACTATCGGTGTCCGGGCACATGACCTCGGGAAGAAAAGCCTGGCAGAACTCGCCAGCACATTGCAGGACCTGCGTATCGGCAGCATTCAGCTTGCTATCAACAAAGCCTTCAGCGACCGCAGCTACCACCCTGGTTCCCTGAGCCCTGGATTTGCCAGGACTATCAACAAAACACTCGCTGCCCATGGAGCAGACATTGCCGTTCTCGGTGCCTACGTTAACCTTATCCATCCTGACAAGGAAAGCAGAAACAGAGAGCTGCAGAAATTCATTGAACATCTGCGTCACGCCCGTGATTTCGGCACCAGCATAGTCGGTACCGAAACAGGTCACCGAAGCCCTGACGGGACAGCAGTCCCCGAAACACAAAGCCAGGAAGCCTTTGACGACCTCGTCGACTCGGTATGCCGCCTGACCGAAGCTGCCGCACACTTCGGTGTTTTTGCCGGCATAGAGCCCGTAGCCGACAAGCATCCGCTCTCCAGCATAGAACGCACGGTTCGCTTGATTGAACGCGTGAACTCGCCGAATCTCGGAATCATCTTTGACCCGGTTAATCTGATCCCTTCAGCAGGTCTCAATGATCAGGACGATTTCCTGAAAAGCGCATTCCAGGCATTCGGTCCGCAGATCTGCTGTATCCATGCCAAAGACTTCCGGATTGTAAACGGCATTAAAATCGGAACCCTTCCAGCCGGTACAGGTGACCTGAACTATCCTCTATTGTCCAGGTTGATTTCAGAAGCAAAACCAGGTATCCATGTACTCCTGGAAAACACTGCTCCGGATAATCTTCCTGCAGCAATAGACTTTCTACATGGATTGTCATGTCAAAATGACTGACTTGCAATGGGCGGAAATGGCCATCTTTTGGACATTTCCGAACTATTTAAATTCTA